>CABQER010000068.1 GCA_902463235.1 uncultured Faecalibacterium sp.
TGGGCAGCACTTCCTTGAAGATGATGAAGAAGCTGCCTGCACCCAGCGTGCGGGAGGCCAGCACGAACTCCTGATCCTTCAGCTTGAGCATCTCAGCGCGGGCAATGCGGCTCATGCCCACCCACTCGGTGAGCATCAGAGCAAAGATAATGGTGATCATGCCGGGCTTGAGCACCAGCAGAAGCAGCGTGACGATTACCAGACGGGGGATGCCGTTGGCAACTTCCAGAAAACGCTGCATCATCATATCCACCTTGCCGCCAAAGTAGCCGGAGATCAGGCCGTAGCTCATGCCGATGACCATATCGATGATGGCGGCGGCAACCGCGATGATCAGGGACACGCGGGCACCCTCCCAGGTACGGGTCCAGATATCGCGGCCATAGGTGTCGCTGCCGAACCAGTAGTAGACATCCTCCTTGCCCTTTTCCACATAGGCATTCACTGTCTTGGAACCGGTGGTGGTGCTCATTTTCTCGTCACCGTTGAAGATGCCGAAGTTTTCCAGCATCTGCACGCGGGGCGCAAAGTTTTTCTGGCTCAGCTCCTGACCGGAGTAGGTATACTCGTTCATGCCGGGGCCAAATGCCGCCAGCAGCACGATAAAGACAACGAGGATCAGGCCGAGCACCGCGCTCTTTTTGCGGAAGAAGCGCACCCGCACATCCTTCCAGAAGCTCTGTGCGGCAAAGTTCGAGTCCATTGCGATCTCTGCGTCGTTATGCTTGAGCGCAAAGTCCTTCTCGTTGAAGGTATGCTCGGAATACATGGTATCCACTGCGCTGACGATGGCATCAGCCGTGGCTTCGCCGCCCAGGTGAATCGCTTTTTCTGCCATATCAGTCGTCCCCCTTTGCCAAGCGGATGCGCGGGTCGATGATGCCGTACAGCAGGTCAACGACCAGCATGATGCCAATGTACATGGCGCTGTAGATGAAGCTCAGGCTGATGACCACATTGTAGTCGTTGGACTGGATGGCCGTCACCAGCAGGCTGCCCACACCGGGAATGGCGAAGATCTTCTCCACCACCAGCGAGCCGGTCATCAGGTCCACGATCAGCGGGGCCAGCACGGTGATAATGGGGATCAGCGCATTGCGCAGCGCGTGGCGGAAGATCAGCGCCGGGCCGGAAATGCCCTTGCTCTCGGCCAGCAGCATATAATCGGAGTCCAGAACTTCGATCATTTCACTGCGGGTAAAGCGGGCAATGGAAGCCATGGTGAACATGGACAGCGAGATGCTGGGCAGCACACTGGAGCCGAACACGTCCTTTGCGGAGAACAGCATGGGGAACCACTTGAGCTTGAAGCCAAAGGTATAGCTCAGGGCCAGTGCGATCACGTAAGACGGCACCGACACGCCGATGACCGAGATGATGGTGGCCAGCGTGTCGAAGATGGTGTCCCGCTTGAGGGCTGCAATGATGCCGAGCACAAGGCCCACGATGGCACCCAATGTGACAGCCATGCCGCCCACACGGATGGAAATGGGCAGACGGGACTGGATCAGCTGGGAGATGGGCGTGTTCTTGGAGATATTGTAGCTTACGCCGAAGTCACCGCGCAGCATGTTGGTCACATAGCGGAAGAATTGCACATAGATGGGCTGATCCAGACCGTACTTTGCATACAGGGATGCGCGCATTTCCGGCGTCAGCTTTTCATCGTTGAAGGGCGAACCGGGCATCAGCTGCATGAGGATGAACAACACCAGCAGGATGGCCAGCAGCGTAAACAACGAAGTGATGATACGCTTGAGCGTGTATTTTTTCACGTTGGGTAGACCCCCTTAAAGTTTCTTCTTCTCCCTGCTCAAGACAGGGCGGCTTTTTCTGCCGCGGTCATCCGTGCGCCGGACGCGGACAGTGCAAAAGCCAAAAAGTCGCACAGCGGCGTTTTCGCTGCCACTGTGCGGCATTTCAGTTCTCGATCAGGATCAGACGCTCTTCTTTGCGTCCTTGAAGACGCGGTTCAGAGCAACCGGGTGGAAGTCCACGCCGGTCACGGCAGAAGAGATCATCTCGGCGTTGCACTGACCATACAGCGGGAAGATGGCGGCCTGCTCCAGCACGATGGACTCAGCGTCATACATGGCTTCCCAGCGGCCCTCGGGATCGGTGCACAGATCGCCGGTGGTGCACTCTGCGATGACGGCATCGTAGTCAGCGTCGCTCCACAGACCGTAGTTGTTGGAGTTGCCGGTGACCCACATGCCCAGATAGGTCATGGGATCGGCGTAGTCGGGGCCCCAGCGGGTCAGGCCGATCTCAAAGTTGCCGTCCTGCATATCCTGCACGCGCTGCTTCTTGGGCTCCACCTTCAGCTCCAGAGTAAAGCCGGGCAGAGTGGTCTGCAGCTGCTCCTGAACGACCTGAGCGACCTTCTGAGGAGCATCGTCGGCATCGACGACCATGGTGAAGGAGAAGGAATCCTTGCCCAGCTCAGCCTTGGCCTGCTCGTAGTACTCTGCAGCCTTGTCGGGATCGTATGCGCAGAACTCTGCAAACTTGGTCTGGTCGGCGCTGAAATCGCTGCCGTCCGGGCCGGTGGCGAACTGTGCGGGCACTGCGGTGTAGGCGGGAGAAGAGCCGTCCTTCAGCACGTCATTGGTGATGGAATCACGATCCAGTGCAAAGGTGATGGCACGGCGCAGGTTCAGGTTTGCCAGCTCCGGCACAGCGTCCATGTTGGGGCTGATGTACCACAGGTAGCCGGCACCCACGCTGGTGAACTCGGGGTCGTCCTTGACCTGCTCGACCTGCTCGCCGTTCAGCAGGGTGATATCCAGATCGCCGTTCTGATAGCTCATCAGAGCCTGCTGGCTGTCCTTGATGACCTGATAGTTCAGGCCGTCCAGAGCAATGCGGTCAGCATCGTAGTAGTCGGCGTTCTTCACCAGCTCAAAAGCGGTGGCGGCCGGCTCATAGCTGGTCAGCACGAATGCACCGTTGGACAGCACGGTGTCTGCGCTGGTGCCGTAGGTATCGCCGCAGCTCTCAAAGAACTTCTGGTTCATGGGGTAGAAGGTGGGGAAGTACATCAGGCTCAGGAAGTAGCTGACCGGAACGTTCAGCTCCACCTTCAGGGTCTTGTCGTCCACTGCGGTGATGCCCAGATCGGTGACGGGCTTGTTGCCTGCAATGATCTCGGCGGCGTTGACCACCTGACCGATATCGCTCAGCATGTAGGCGTACTCGGATGCGTTTGCGGGGTCAACAGCACGCTGCCAGCCAAACACGAAGTCTGCTGCGGTAACGGCATCGCCGTTGGACCACTTTGCATCCTTCAGGTGGAAGGTGTAGGTCTTGCCGTCCTCGCTCAGCTCATAGCTCTCTGCCAAAGCCTCCACGGCTGCACCGTTCGCATCCATCTGCATCAGGCCGTCGGTGTAGTTGGCGATGACCTCAAAGGAGGTGCCGTCGGTAGCCAGCTGGGGGTCCAGAGACTGGACTTCGGTCTCCAGCATGACGTTCAGCACACCGCCCTCAGCAGAGGCGGCTGCACCAGAAGCAGCGGTGGAGCCGGAAGCAGCGGTGCTGGAAGAGCCGCCGCAGGCAGTCAGAGCCAGTGCAGCAGCCGATACGCCTGCAGCAGCCAGGAAGCTGCGGCGAGAAATACGACGATCGAATTTCATATTTTTTCCCTCTCTCTTACCTCAATGCTTTATTGAGGTAAAGCATTGAATGGTGAAAAATGCACAAAGGCTTTTTGCTCCTTCTCTGGAGCGCTGCACACCTTTGTGCGATATCCGCATTATACGCTGTTCCGCCTGAAAAGGAAAGGCTTCCGGCTGTTTTTCTGTGCTTTGACCAATGGTCAGCAAAAATTTTGTTTTTGTTTTTGTGCAGTTTTGAAGATATACTGTAGTTGCTCAAAATACAGTTTCACGAAAACATGAGTTTTTTGTATTTTTCAGGGGAACAGATGAAGAGATTTCACCTGCGTATTTTCATTTTTTGTGCATAAGTCGTACTTTCAACCTGTTTTTTGTGCACATACCAGACACAAAAAATCCCTGCTGAAAACGCACCGTTCTCAGCAGGGAAACACCGTTTTTTCGGTTTTTAGGCAAACATAGCCACTACGTAAGTCTCGCCGCCGTATTCAATGAACACCGCGCCCATCCGTGTGCAGCCTGCCGCATAGCTGCGCAGTGCGCTGCCCGCCTCGCTCAGCGGCGGAGCATATAAGTAGCCGGTAAAGCCCCATTCGTTGTTCATTGCAAGGCCGATCACCACGCCTCTGGGCAGGAACAGAAAGCTGGTGGAATGATCGATAAAATCGTACACATTCGTGTCCAGCATGGCACCGGAGCCGGTGGTCATGGGCACCTTGCGTGTCAGCAGGCCGGACTGGGTGGTCAGCTGGGTGGAGTCCTCCACCAGCCAGTCTGCCAGACGGCTGGCTGCATCTTCCAGATCGGTATTATAGGTCAGGCTGGGGTCTACCTCTTTCATCAGGGCCTTGGCCTGTTCTGTATCCTTCTGCACCGTGCCGCCCATCAGTGCACTGCATCCGGCCAGCACCGCCAGTGCCAGTGCACCCGCCAGCAGGCAAGCCAGCCATTTTCTTGCATGTTTCATATAGTGGTTCTCCCCTTTCGGTCTGTTTTTCTCCATGATACCTTTTTTGCCGCCGGATTACAAGCAGAAAAAAGCTGCTGTGCATCTGCACGGCAGCTTTTTGGGCAAAACTTTATTTTGCGTACTCCACAGCGCGGCTCTCGCGGATCACATTGACCTTGATCTGGCCGGGGTAATCCAGCGTGTCCTCGATCTTCTTGGCAATGGAGCGTGCCAGCAGGATCACCTGATCGTCGCTGATGACATCGGGCTTGACCATGATGCGCACTTCGCGGCCTGCCTGCACGGCAAAGGCCTGCTCCACGCCCTCAAAGCTGGAAGAGATCTCCTCCAGATTTTCCAGACGCTTGACGTAGCTTTCCACGTTCTCGCGGCGGGCACCCGGGCGTGCAGCGCTGATGGCATCGGCAGCCTGAATGATGAAGGCCAGCGGGGTCTTGGGCTCCACATCGCCGTGGTGAGCCTCAATGGCATGGATGATCTGGGTATTTTCCTTGTACTTGCGGCAGATGTCCACACCGATCTGCACATGGCTACCCTCGATCTCATGATCCAGTGCCTTGCCGATATCATGCAGCAGACCGGCACGGC
>CABQER010000069.1 GCA_902463235.1 uncultured Faecalibacterium sp.
GGGTGCAGCTTTTCGTGGCCGTCCCACGGGTACTGGGTGTTGACGTAATGGGGCGCGCCGTAGGGCTGTCCGGTCTTTTGCAGGCTCTGCATCTGGATGAAGCCTGGCACCGTCAGGGTATCCCAATCCGAGAAAGGCGCAGTCAGGTTTTCCGCGTAGCGGAAAGCCCATTCGCCGTCCAAACTGACGGTCAGCGGCATTTCCGGGCTGGTCTGGTCCGCAAAATGGGCATGGAAGGGCAGGCGGTTCTGCTGGAAAATTTCCGGGTCGGCCAGAAGCGCCGGGGTAATGGGGTTGTTCAAAGGCATAGATATCACCTCGCAGCATTTTCTGCTTTCATTATAGCACAGGATATAAGAAAAACAGCCGCACAAAAACGACTGTTTTTCTGGAGAAAAGCGGCATCAGTCCGCTTCGTCAAAGACCTCGGTGTCCAGTTCTGTGTGCCCCTTGGGGATGTGGTACTTCACGGCGGGCAGATGGACGTTGGTGAAGTACAAGCTGGTGTTGGGGTCGCAGCCGATGATGACCGCCACTCCCTTGCCCGCCACGGCGCTGCGCAGAGTGTCGCAACTGGCGGTCGCAAGGCCGTCCTCGGCGCATTCCTCATAGCCCGGCGCGAAGTTCGGCACGGCAAAGCCGCAGTCATAGGCATCGCAGTCGAAGCTGCTGTCAATTTCGTGGTGGCGGCGGTGGCCGGTGGAAGTGGGGGTGATGGTGGTGGTGACATCAATGCCGGGGAAGGGCGACCACTGCGCAGTCACCGTCCCGGCTTCAATTTTCCACGTTTTGCTCACCTTGCGCACAAATACGTTATCATCGATGACAAAAGCCAGCATACTGTCCGGTGCAGCCTGATCGAGCACCTCCCGGCTGCGGGAGGCGCAGAAACCAAAGCGGGTATCGTAAGCAAATTTTGCGTACTTTTCTGGGAACTGACCGTGGCCGTGGCCCTCGTTGACACCGGCGGCGTAGGCCGTTACCCGTCCTGCCCGGCGCTGCACCAGCATATTGGCATAGGGCATGGGCTTGAGCCGCTCCAATGCGGGCATAGGCGCGGCCTCGGCAGACCAGAAGGGGTGGTCGTCCGGCAAAGCAAGCAGCAAAAAGCTCTTCATGCCCCAGTAGGGGCTGCCGGGGGCGTTGTACCGCTCGGCCATGTACATCTGCGGGTAGCAGTAGCCGATGGTGAGGATGCCGTCCCGGTCAAACATTTTCTGGTTCAGCCACCACTGGAAATTGCGGACAATGAGCCCCTTCATCACCGGCAGGGGCAGCGGCTCCAGCCCTGCCCAGATGCAGGCCGCCCAGAAGCTGTTCTGGGCAAAGCGGTAGGTCAGGCTGCGCCCGAAGGGCAGCGCTGTACCGTTGGCATCGAACCAGTAGACGAACTGCTGTGCAAACAGCTGGGCGCGCTGGCGGTAAAGGGCAGCGCGCTGCGGGTCGGTGTCGGCGGCAAACTTGGAGTACAGCAGGCCGTAATACTGGATGGCCCACGGGATGTAGTAATCCTTCTGCACCGAGGCGCCATCGGTGGACCAGCCGTCGCCGCTGTAGTAGCTGTCGATCTTGCAAAGGCCATTCTCCAGCAGCTCCGGGCTGTAAGGCATCCCCACGCTTTTCAGGGCAAGGTTTACAAGGATGCGGAAAAACTGCCAGTTGCAGTCCGGGATGGTGTGGGCGTTGATCTGCCCCAGCCATGCGGCAAGGTTCCGCTTTTCGGTATCCGAAAGGGGCGTCCACAGCTTTTCCGGCGCAGTGAGGATGCCGCAGGCAATAGCCGCCATCTCCACATAGCACTGGTCGTACTCCCCGGTGGCACCCCAGTATTCAGGGTTTTCCGGGTCGGCACCGGCAGCAAGGCCCTTGCGGTAGATGGCCTCAAACTCCGCATCGGAGCCGCCGCCCACCCAGAAAGGCACCAGCGCCCAGAGCGGGCGGCTGAAGGCTTCCAGCTCGATGGCATTTTGGTTGTAGGTCGCACCCGTCTCGCCCAGATGCAGCCGGGCGCAGCCTGCAGAATAACAGGGCTTGAGGGGGTCGAGGAATTTGTGCATCAGCGCGGTAAAGTCCGCTTTGGTCTGTAAGTTCATTACCAGTACATCTCCCAGTCTTTGGTCAGGCGGGTCAGCGCCTCCATGTAGAAATAATCGCCCCAGCTGGTGCATTCATCCACGCCCTCCGGGGTGCAGGTGTTGTAGGGGCTTTTTTTGCTGTAAGTGCCGTGCAGCAGCTGGCCGGAGCCGAGGGTGCCGGGCTTTACCGCGTAGTTTGCGGCGAGGCTGGCCAGCATCTGGCGCGCCAGCGTGCGCCACTGGGCGGCTTCTGCTTCGTCCACATACTTTGCCGCTTCCAGCAGACCGCAGGCCACGATGGCCGCGGAGGAAGAATCCCGGGGCTCGCCGCTTTCCGGGGCAAAGAGCATATCCCAGCAGGGGATCATATCCTCCGGCAGGCGGGAAAGGTAAAATTCCAGCGCCTTGCGGAACACATCCAAAAACTTTTCGTCGTGGGTGTAGGTGTAGCCAATGGCGCTGCCGTACACGCCCCACGCCTGTCCCCGCGCCCAGAAGCTGTCGTCCTTATAGCCCTGACAGGTGCGCCCGCCCTTGGGGGTGCCGTCCGGGTTCATGAAGAAGGTGTGGTAGGTGCTGCCGTCCGGCCGGAAGGAGTTTGCCAGCGTAGTGGCGGTGTGGGCGGCGGCAATTTCTCGGTAGTGGTCGCTGCCGGTCACCTGTGCCGCCCAGTACAGCAGCGGCACGTTGAGCATACAGTCGATGATATAGCGGTAGTTGCCAGGGTCATCCATGGCACCCCATGCCTGCAAAAATCTGCCGCTGGGCTGGTAGCGGGTCAGCAGCTGGTCGGCGGCGGCAATGGCGGCGTTTTTACCGGTTTCGCTGCCCACCAGCTTCCACGCTGCCACACAGGTGGGGCTGTACAAAAAGCCCATGTCGTGGTGGTCCACCTCCACCTTGCGGGCAATGCGGTCGGCAAAGCTGTCCACCTGAATGAGGGCGGCGTTCTTGAATTTCTCCTCCCCGGTGGCCTCGTAGGCCAGCCAGATCTCCCCCGGCCAGAAGCCGCAGGTCCACTGGTTATTGGCACAGCCGGGGTAGATATTGTTCACGCTGGAATGGTTCTGACACTGGTAGGTGTACAGCGGCAGATTGGTCTCCACCTGCCTGCAGGCATCGGTCAGTGCCTGCCGTGCCTCGGCCTCGGTCATGGCATGGTTTTGGTAGGTTTTCATCATGGTCACTCCTTAAATCCAAAGGTCGGGATCTCTGCCCAGCGCTGGCGCAGAAAGTGCATACCCAGCTTGGGGCGGCGGTCCCGGGTGAACAGGCCCTTTTTGTTGCCGTCCACCCGCATGGGGCCCTGCACGGTGTCGTAGTCCGCAAAGTTCCAGACAAATTCTCCCACAAACCACGGGCGCTTGTCAAACTCCGCATCCAGTCGGCGGTAGAACTCCACCTGAAACTCCTCGCTGAACATCTCGGCTCCGGCGGTGTGCAGCCCTGCCACGGTATCCGCGCCGTACTCGCTCATCATCACGGGCTTGTGCTGGGTCTCCCAGAAGTCCAGCTCCTGATTCAGGCCGTAGCAGGCGGCGTCCATGTCGCCGGAAAGGTTGTACCAGCCGTAATAACGGTTGATGCAGACGATATCCATGGTGCGGGTGGTGATGTCCTTCGTGTAGTCGTTCTGGCAGCAGACGAGGGTGACCGGGCGGTTCTGCGGGTCCAGCTGATGCGCCAGCTCATACAGCGGGTGCCAGTAATCGTAGGCATCCTGCGGGAAGTGCTCCAGATCCGGCTCGTTGCCAAGGCTCCACAGCACCACGCAGGGGTGGTTTTTGTCCCGATGGATCATCTCGGCAAGCACCTGCCGGTGATGCTCCGCAAGGGGGTATTCCTTATAGGGGTTCACCGCTGCCCCGCCGCCGATGCCCACCGCCGGGGTCTCGTCCATGACCAGAATGCCCTCCCGGTCGCACAGGTCGTAGAACTCCTCGGCGTAGGGGTAGTGGCTGGTGCGCACCGCATTGGCGTTTGCCCAGTGGATGAGGTTCACGTCCTTCACGTTCAGCACCGGGTCAAAGCCGCGGCCATGGGCGATAAAGTCCTCGTGTTTGCAAAAGCCCTTGAAGTAGAGCGGCTTGCCGTTCAAAAGCACCTGTGTGCCCCGCGCCTCAATGCTGCGCACACCAAAGGTCTGGTCGTAGACGTCCGCCCCGCAGGTGACGTGCAGAGTGTACAGGTAGGGCGTACCGGGTCTGGGCTCCCAGAGATGCACTTCCGGTATGGTCAGGATGCCTTCTGCGCCCTCTGCCTGTGCCACGGAGCTGCCGTCCGCGTCCAGCACCGTGACATGGACAGGCGCACTGCCGGTGGTTTTGACCACGTACTGCGCCGTGCCGTCCACGGCAGGCACCACGGTCACATCCTCGATGTACTCTTTGGGGGTGGTGTAGAGCACCACCGGACGGTGGATGCCGGCATAGTTGAAGAAATCAAAGTTGGGGCGGTTCTGGGGTGCGGCGGCGCGTTTTGCAGCCTCCACACTGGGAATGCCCGCATTGTCCGAGCCAAAAAAGGCCAGCTGCCCGTCCTCATTGCCCACCGGCAGGGTGCTGTGGTTCACCCGGTTGTCGCAGGCTACGGTCAGCAGCGCGGTCTCGCCGGGGTGCAGCAGGTTGGTGACGTCCGCTTCAAAGGGCGTAAAGCCGCCCTTGTGCTGTGCAATGAGCCTGCTGTTCAGCCAGATTTTGGCGGTGTGGGTCACCGAGCCGAACCGCAGCACCACCCGCTGCCCGGCGCAGAAGGCGGGCAGGGTAACTTTGCGCTGATACCATGACCAGCCGTAGTGGCGGCGCAGGGCAGTGGTCTGGTCGTTCTGGTCGTTGTAGCTGGCAGGCACGGCGATGGGCTGGGCATCCGGCAGGGGCTTCGCTGGGTCGAACTGGTTTTCCTCGCAGCTGCCCAGCGCAAACGCCCATGTACCGTCCAGGCTCAGCTTCAGACGTGCTTCATTCTGTTCCGGATATAGCATAACATTTTCCTCGATTCGCATATTCGCAAAAAATGCGGGGCGCGGATACTGCCCACGCCCCGCTTACGGGTGATTTATTTAGCCCTTGATGCCGGTGGATG
>CABQER010000070.1 GCA_902463235.1 uncultured Faecalibacterium sp.
TTGTAGAGCACGGGGTCGATTTTCTTGTGGTCGGCACCAACGACCTGACCCAGTATACCCACGCGGCAGACCGGGAGCTTGCCAGCGCCGAGCACTACTACCGCCCGGCCAGCAAGGCCATGAAAAAGCTTATCACTATGGTGCTGGATGCCGCAAAGGTTCGCAATGTGCCGGTGACCATCTGCGGCCTTGCGGTGGGCAACCCGGCCAACACGGTGCAGTATCTGCAGCTGGGCCTGCGCAGCTTCTCGGTGAGCCCGCAGAACCTTTTGAACGTGAAGAAAGCTCTGCTGGAGCTCTGACGCTCCAAACCATTTTTGACACAGCAGCCCGGAACGATCTGTGGGTCGTTCCGGGCTGTTTTTTCTGCGGCTGCGAAAGCATTTTCTCTTCCATTTTTTTACAGAACGCACGAAAAAACGGGGGGGGGGTATCAAAAAGGTTCGTACAGAATGAAGATTGCGCCTTGCTGCAGAAATGCTATACTTTAAATGTTTAAAACGCGCGGGCAGGCGAAAAAAGCCTGCATGCACGAAAAAAACGAGAGAGGAGTTATCTTTATGAAGAAGTTTGGCACACGGCTCATCAGTGCGGTACTTGCAGGCTGCATGATGACCTCTGTCCTTCCCGTGAGCGCATTTGCTCTGGAGGGAAGTACAGAATTTGAAGGCAATGTGAGCGCACAGGAAAATTCCGATGCGCCTGCAGAGCCCTCCGGAGAGGTGGCAGCGGCCTGCCCCCTGACCGGCGGCGAGACCATCAACAAGAAGTTCATTGAAGAGCATGGCGGCAGCAAGGTTTATTCCATAAGCGGTACCTATACAGAGGGGATCGTGATCGACGCTGAGGACGAGGATGTGGTCATCAACGTCACCGGAGAAACGACCTTTGATAAGGGTGGGCACAGTCACAATAACGACTATGCGACCTTTATTACAGTCTGCAGAGCCAATAGCGTGACCGTCAACGCTGAGGGGCAGACCATCACGACGGCAGAGGGCCTCGCCTACAGCCGTTGCTTCTATGCCGCAGACACCTTCACGGGCACCGCAGTGCTTAACGGCGGCAACTATAACTGGCAGTGTGACGACATCTCCGCATGCTATCTGCTCGGCGGCAACTGGACGTTTGACGATCTCACCCTGAAAACCTTCCGGTGTGCTATTGAAACAGATAAGGGAGCCAATGTGGGAGCCAATGTGACCGTCAATGGCGGCACCTACGACTGCCACGATAGCTTCAGCGCGACGTTTTTGATCCAGAATTCCCCCAACTCGTCCTTCAATGGTGTGACAGCCTCCGGCGCGGGCTGGGTCCTGAGCACCAACAACAGTTGGGTCGATGTCGTCGGCGGCTCTTACTCCCGCAATAAGGCCAAGGATTACCCAGACCGTCCGACGCTGCGCGCCGCCAAAGGTGCAACGCTGAACGTCACAAATGCTGATGTCACCGGAACCTACTGCGATGTGTTTGTGCTTAGTGCCACCGCCAACCTTTTCGGCGGTACTTATACCAACACCAACGAGTATCTTGATTCTTACTGCACGTCCCCTGCACTGAAGGTATGGGAAAACGGCACATTGAGCGTCAATGGTGCCACTGTGGAGTGCAGGGGCGGCAATGCTGCCATTTCTTCGGGCGAACCGGCAGGGTCGAAGCACTGTTATGATCAGTATGACAATGGCGGCAAGCTGGTCGTTGAGAACTGCACGATCAAAAACAGCAAATACGGCATTTATCTCGGTCCGGACAGCAGCACCTCCGCAGAGCTGAAGAGCGCCACGTTTGAGAATAACGACAGCGATATTTACCTCGAGTCCGGCAAGAAGATCACCATCAGCGATACCTTTACCACCCCCGCCACCATCAAGGTTGCCGACCCGGAAGAAGGCCGTCAGCTCACGGTCGCAGGCAATGCAAACAAGCTGAACCTTGTGGGCCAGAATGACTACCGCGTGGCGTATAAAAAGGTACACCACTATTATTACCTGACCAACCGGGCACCCGGCTACACCCTGACCGCCGAGGGTGCCACGGCAACGATCAAGGACGAGGGCGTTGACGTCGAGGTTGACTCCAATGACGAGATCTACGAAGGCACCCCGGTCACCCTGACCGCGCATGACGGCGATGGACTGGAGTTCGCAGGCTGGACCGTGACCGTGAACGGCGTTGTACTGAATGACCCGCGTGACCTGCTGACCTTCCCCAATGGGGAGGACCAGACCACGGCGACCTTTGATATGCCCGAAGGCGACGTGAAGGTCAGAGCCGAGTACAACGTCGTGGACCCCGTGGAGCCGGTAGACCCGGTGAACCCGGTAGATCCGGTGGACCCCGTCCTGCCCGGTGTTATCATCGGCGGCGCTGTAATCCTGGGTGCCTATGAGACCGGCACCGGCATCTACCGTCTGATGAACATGCAGGGCCTCCCCCTGCCGTCTGACCGCATCGAGCTGGCAGAGCTGGTCTGGGAGCGTGCAGACAAGCCGGAGCCGCAGAACATGACCGATGAGAACCTGTATGCGGACATTGACGCCGATGACACCGATGCCCAGAAGGCTGCACACTGGATGGTGGAGCAGGAGCTGATGAAGTTCGACGAGGACAACAACAAGTTCCATCCGTGCTTCCCGGTCAGCAAGCTGCGCGTCTGCCTTACCTGGCAGAATGCAAAGGACAAGGGTCTCATTGACTGATCTGCCCTGCGTCTGCACAGCGGAACAATAAAAAAACAAGGGGCCGCTCCTTTCCGGGAGCGGCCCCTTGTTGCTGTCCGGAAGGCCCGCAGGCGCTGCCGGGCAGCACAAAGCATTATTCCAGATTTCCCGTCAGGGTCATGACGGACGCAAGCACGGCCAGCGGGGCGGTCTCGCACCGCAGGATGCGGGGGCCAAGGCCCACCGTTCTGGCACCGGCCTTTGCGGCCATCTCGGCTTCCTCGGCGGCAAAGCCACCCTCGGCTCCGGTCACGATGGCGATTTTCAGCTTTTCACCATCGGCGGGCTTTGCTGCGGCCAGCAGGTCGCGCAAGGGCGCGCCGCCGCACTCGTAGCAGAACAGCACAAGGTCATACTGATCAAAGGTGCGGCATACGGCCCCGAAGTTCGGCAGCGGCAGGGCCACATCCGGCAGAACGCCCCGGCCGCACTGCTTGGCGGCTTCCGCTGCAATGCGGTTGTAGCGCTCGTTCTTCTGCTCCTCTTTTTTGGGCGCGGCCACGCAATACCGGCTGAAGAAGGGCACGATGTGGGCTGCGCCCAGCTCCACGCCGTGCTTGATGATCTGCTCCAGCTTGTCCTGCTTGGGGTAACCGGCCAGCAGAGTGACCTCCACGCTGGGTTCGGCGGCGCTGGGATAGCCCGGCTCCACCCGGAACTCCACGCACTCGTCCCCAAAGCCGGTGATGGTGGCGGTGTATTCCACGGCATTGCCGTCGCATAGAATGACAGTATCGCCCAGCCTTGCGCGCATCACGCGGGCAAGATGGTGGGCATCGGCCCCGCGCAGGGTGGCGGTGCCGTCAGAGATCTCGGTGGTAAAATAACGGTGCGGCATAAAATCTCCTTACGCTTTCTTGCAGACGATGCACTCCCAGCCGCGCTTCTCCTTCACTTCCACAACGGCAAGGCCGGCTTTTTCCAGCCCGGCGATCACTTCATCCCTGCGGCTGTCGATGATGCCGCTGGCAATAAAGGTGGCACCCTCCGCCATCAGGCCCGGCACAGCCGGTGCCAGACTGAGAATGGCGTTGGCCACGATGTTGGCGGTGATGATGTCGTATTTGCCGCTGGCCTTATCGGAAAGGTCGCCCACCAGCACGGTCAGCTTGTCCTGCACGCCGTTCAACGCGGCGTTCTCGCCTGCGGTGCGCACGGCCACAGGGTCGATGTCCACGCCCTCGGCCACAGCAGCGCCCAGCTTCAGCGCCGCAATGGCAAGGATGCCGCTGCCGGTGCCGATGTCCAGCACCCGCTCACCGCCGGTCACCCGCTCGTCCAGCGCTTCCATGCACAGGCTGGTGGTCTCGTGGCCGCCGGTGCCGAAGGCAAGGCCCGGGTCAAGGATCAGCTTTACCCGGTCGGTGTCGTACTGCTGCCACGAGGGCACCACCGCCAGACGTTTGCCGATCTCCAGGGGGTGATAATACTTGCGCCAGCCGTTCTGCCAGTCCTCCTGCTCCACGCCCTCGGTCTCCACGGTGTAGGCGATGTTTGCAGCTTCCATGCGGGCGGCAATGAGGGCCAGCGTCTCCACGGGGGAAGCGCCCGGCTCCAGATACATATGGATGATAACGGTATCGCGGGGCTTGTCCAGCAGCTCCTGCTCGATCAGATCCACATGGGCGATCTCGGCCACCTGCTGCTCGATGTCGCTGTAGTCTTCGATATAGATGCCGCCCTCGGCGATCATGGTGGCAACGGCTTCGGCGTTGTCAGCGTCGGCCTTGGCCACGGTCAGGCGGATATCAGTCCATTCCATAATGCTGTCTCCTTTTATTTTGCATCCTCGCCCTCTCCGTCATTGCTTGCGCAATGCCACCTCCCCCAAAGTGGGAGGCTTTGGCAGTCCATGCAAAGTTTGCGGTTTTGCCAAGGGCTCTCCCTTTGGGAGAGCTGGACGCGAAGCGGCCTGAGAGGGCGCATGTTCTTTATAATAGTATAGTACCCGATTCGGCTGTGGGATGCAAGCCTTTGGGCAAAATGTACGTAAAAAGAAAAGAATTTTCAACATAAAGACGACCCTTGTGCGGAAAACCCAAAAATTATCGACTGAAAAACGGCCAAATGAGGACTTTTGATGCATTTTGATAGAAAAAAGACGAAAGGGACTTTCTTTTTTTGCGGAAATATGTTACTATTCTATTACGGAATTATGGACGGCCTGCAACCAGAGGCGTCTGTAAACACAAACATTTCTTAAGGAGGAATGTGCTTTATGATGAAGTATCTCCAGAAACTGGGCAAAGCTTTGATGCTTCCCGTCGCGGTCCTGCCGATCTGCGGCATCCTGATGGGTCTTGGTTATGCCCTTGCTCCGGGCGTTATGGGCGTTCCCGGTGCTGCAACCTCCGGTGCAGCTTACACCGTTGGCTTCCTGCTGGTCAAGGCAGGCGGCGCTCTGATCGATAACATGGCATGGCTGT
>CABQER010000071.1 GCA_902463235.1 uncultured Faecalibacterium sp.
GGGCGCTCGGTGCCCAGCACAAAGGGCCGGCGCATGGCGCGCACCACGCTGTCCACAAAGGCATCCTGCCCGAGAACGGTCTTTTTCACCTCGGCGGCAAGGCCCTCAAAGCTGCCAAGGTGCTCTGCGGTCACATCGGCAGTGCCCTTGGCAAGCAGGCCGTCCGCTTCCATATCCCGCAGCATCTGGCGGCTGTCCTCCAGAGCAGACTGCACCGCAGTGTCCTGCGTTTTCAGCTGGGCGTTCTGTTTTTTGAGCAGGGCATCCAGCTGCTTCTGGTTTTCCAGCAGAGCAGCGTTCAGGTCCGGCACGGCTGAGGTCCCGGATTTCTGTGGCTTTGCCTCCGGCTGGGCGGTGCCGCCAAAGCGCGGCCTGCCCCCTGCACCGAACACACCGTTCATAAGGTTTTCCCAATCGTCGGTATATGCCATGGCTTTGCCCTCCGTCTGCATCGTTTTCTTTCAGTATAGTGTACCGGGGCAGGTTTTGCAATTCCCTCTTGCAAAAAAGACCGCCGTTGTTTACACTTATATCTGATAGGAAATCTGCAAGAAGGAATGAAGAAACTATGACCGTCAAAACGCCCGCCGAACTGAAAACGCTGTACGAGAGCATCTCCTTTGACCTTCAAACCACCTACACCGGCCCGCTGGGGCAGGAATATGCTGTTTCCGGCACCCATCTGCGCCTGTGGGCACCCACGGCGCAGAGGGTGGAGGTCAGCCTTTACCGCAAAGGCAGCGGCGGTGAGCCCATAGGCACTCTGCCGCTGGAGCGGGGGCAGCAGGGGGTGTGGAGCATCTATCTGCCCGGCGACCAGCACGGACGATACTATACCTATACGGTCACAGTGGATGGCATTTCGCGCCAGACCGGCGACCCCTATGCCCGGGCGGCAGGCGTGAACGGCACCCGCAGCATGATCGTAGATCTTGCCCGCATCGCCCCCTCCGGGTGGGAGCATGATGTGCGTCCGGTCATCCCGCCGGAGCAGCGCGCGGTGTGGGAGGTGAGCGTGCGCGACTTCTCGCAGGACGCTGCCAGCGGCGTGCGCCCGGCATGGCGGGGCAAGTTCATGGCCTTTACCCAGCAGGGCACCACCCTGCACGGGGACGGCATCCACCCCACCTGCCTGAATTATTTAAAGCGGCTTTGCGTGAAGTATGTGCAGCTGATGCCCATTTTCGACTTTGGCAGCGTGGACGAGGCAAAGCCGCTGCTGCGGCAGTACAACTGGGGCTATGACCCCACCAACTACAATGTGCCCGAAGGCAGCTATTCCACCGACCCCACCCGCGGCGAGGTGCGCATCCGGGAGTGCAGGGAAATGATCGCAGCCCTGCACGCGGCGGGCATCGGTGTGGTGATGGATGTGGTGTATAACCACATGTACCGCAATGAGAACCCGCTGAACGACACCGTGCCCTGCTACTTTTTCCGCCAGAACGAGGACGGCAGCTTTTCCAACGGCAGCGGCTGCGGCAACGAATTTGCCAGCGAGCGGCCCATGGCCCGGCGGTATATGATCGATTCCATCCTCTACTGGGCGCAGGAATACCACATCGACGGCTTCCGGTTCGACCTGATGGGTCTGTACGACGTGGAGACCATCAACGCGGTGCGCGCCGCGCTGGATACGCTGCCCGGCGGGCGGGATATCCTGATGTACGGCGAGCCGTGGCAGGGCGGCGGCAGCCAGCTGCACCGGTACGAGGCCAACAAGGCGAATCTTGCCATGCTGAACGATCGCATCGGCATCTTCTGCGACGACACCCGCGACACCATCAAGGGCGGCTGCTTCAACGCCCGGGAGCCGGGCTATGTGGAGGGCAGGCCCGGCAGCTTCTGGGATATCGGCGGTGCGGTGGCGGCATGGTGCCGCAGCGACCGTCTGCCGCCCCACGCGCCCAGCCAGATCGTGAGCTATGTTTCCGCCCACGACAACTTCACCCTGTGGGACAAGCTGCTTTTGGTCCGGTACGAAAAGCCGGAGTTCACGGCAGCAGACGGCACAGCCCTTGCCCAGAACCGGCTGGCGGCGGGCATTTACCTGACCAGCTTCGGCCTGCCTTTCCTGCAGGCGGGCGAGGAGTTTGCCCGCACCAAAAAAGGGAAGGGCAACAGCTACCGCTCTTCGCCTGCGCTGAACCGGCTGGACTGGGAGCGGGCCGAAAAATACCATGCACTGGTGGACTACTACCGCGGCCTGCTGGCTCTGCGGGCAAGGTTTCCGCGGCTTTCCAGCACCGACCCCCACGCGCCGGATGCCCTGCACTTTTTCTCGCTGGAGCAGCCGCTGGTGGGCTGGCTCCTTCCGGCACAGTGGGGCGATGGTGCGGCATGGCAGGCGCTGTGTGTGTTCTACAACCCCACCGATGCCAGCGGGACCGTGCCGCTGCCGGTTGGGCGCTGGCAGATGCTGAGTGACGGCATTTCTTCCAGCCTGTGGCGCGGCCCGGCAAGGGTGTGCGAGCACGAGGCTGTGCTGATGCCTTACAGCGCTACTATCTTTGGACAGATATAAAAAAAACAGGAGCGGATGGAAAACTCTCATCCGCTCCTGTTTTCTATTTTGTTCAGCTGTTGGAAGCCGTCTTTTCGCCCAGCGTCACATTGACCGTCTGCATCTGGCCTTCACGTGCGATGGTGATGGAGAGGGTGTCGCCTGCGGCATGCTTCTGCATCAGGGTGCCAAGGTCGTCTTTAGAGGCGATTTCGGTGCCGTCCACGCTCACGATGCGGTCACCGGCCTGCAGGCCTGCCTTTTCGGCAGGGCCGCCCTTGACCACCTCCACAACGTAGACGCCGTAGGCGTTCACGCCCAGCTGGGCTGCGGTCTGTGCATCCTCAACGGCCAGATAGGTGATGCCCAGATAAGGCCGTCCGGTCACATAGCCGTTCTCCAGCAGCTCCTGCGCCACCTTGATGGCGTCGTTGATGGGGATGGCAAAGCCCAGACCCTCGGCATCGCTGGAAGAGGATTTTGCATTCACAATGCCGACCAGCTCACCGTTCATATTGAACAGGCCGCCGCCGGAGTTGCCGGGGCTGACCGAAGCATCCATCTGGATCAGGGACATGGTGTTCACAGAGCTGCTGCCCTGAATGGTGACGCTGCGGTTCAAAGCGCTGATCATGCCGCCGGTGACGGTGCCGCCCAGCTCACCCAGCGGGTTGCCCACAGCCATCACGCTCTGGCCCACCTTCAGGCTGTCGCTGTTGCCCACGGTGGCGGGGGTCAGACCGTCAGCATCGATCTTGATGACCGCGATATCGCTGGTGGTATCTTCGCCCACGAGGGTGGCGGTGTAGTCCTTGTCACCAATGGTAACGGTGATGGTGGAAGCGCCGTCCACCACATGTGCACAGGTGAGGATGTAGCCGTCCGAGCTGATGATTACGCCGCTGCCGGCGCCGCTCTCCACCTGATTCTGGCCGTACCACGACCACTGAGAGTAGACCACCTGCTCCGTAGTGATGACCACCACGCTGGGGCTGACCAGATCAGCCACCTGTTCAGTGGTCAGGCTGCTGCCGCTGCTGGATGCTGCGGTGATGGAACTATCCGAACCGGATGCACTGTCGGCCGTAGAGGAAGGTGCCACCTGCTGAATGACCACCTTGCCGCTGCCGCCAAACTTTGCCCCCACAAAGCCGCCCGCAAAGCCCATGGCTGCGGCCAGCACCAGCGCCACGGCGCTGCGTGCAACGCGCTTGCCGTTGAACTTTTTCTTCTTTTTAGGGGGCTGCGCGTCCTGCGGCTGTACCGGATGTACCGGCGGCGTTGCACCGCCTGCGCCGTTGTCTGTCTGCGGGGCGGTGTAAGCGGTCTCCGGTTCCGGCTGCGGGTCGTTGTACTGGTTGGCGGTGTTCATGCCGCTGCTGCCCACATTGGGATAACCGGTATCTCCGCTTTCGTTTTTATCCTGAGAGGAATAATCATATTCCCATTTGTTCTCATTGTCCATGCTGATACTTCCTTTCCGTAAGGGATACGTCCACAGGAGCCCTGTTCCTTTGAACTGCTCCTATTGTAACCGTCAATTGTGAAAATCAATCGCGCGCGCCGTGAAGAAACTGTGAAATAAAGACGCACTTTCCGCCCTTGACAGCGGCCTTTGCGCTTGCTATTGTAAAAGCGTAAATTCAGGAGGAACACACCATGGAACTGCACCGCACAGACGAGGGCTTTGCCCTCTATAAGGAAAAAACACAGATCGGCTTCTGCGCGCTCACGCCCGCCGCAAAGGGGGCTGCCATCACCGCGTTTGGCATCGAACCGCAGTGGCGGCGCAAAGGCTACGGCTCCTATCTATTAAAAGAAACTTTGCGCGCCTACGCCGGATACGACCGCGAAAAGGCTACCGTATTTACCGCCCCGCTGCCCGCCGATGCCGCAGAGCTTGCGTTCTGGGCAAAGTTCGGCTTTGCGGCAGAAGGCAGGCAGTTGGTGCGCCGCCGCACGCCGGACCTGACCGCCGTCAAGTTCGTGCAGGACTTTCTGGCCGCGCGGCTGGCACAGCCGCGCCTTTGCATCGATGCTACCTGCGGCAATGGCGGCGACACGGCCTTCCTGTGCGGCATCACCGAGCCGGAAGGAAAGGTAGTCGGCTTTGACGTGCAGGAAGCTGCCATTGCATCCACCCGGAAGCATCTGGAGCAGCTGGGCGTGCCTGCCGCCCGTTATGAGCTGCACTGCCAAAGCCACGCAGACCTTTTACAGGTTGTGCAGCCCGGCACGGCAGATGCGGTGATGTTCAACTTTGGCTGGCTGCCCGGGGCCGACCACGCAGTGTTCTCCACCGCGCAGAGCAGCATCCCCGCCCTGCAGGCGGCTTTGGAAGCCGTACGCCCCGGCGGCGTGGTGAGCGCCATCCTCTACAGCGGGCAGGTCATCGGCACGGATGAAAAGCAGACGGTGCTGGAATATCTCCGGGCACTTCCGCTCAAAAGTTTTACCGTTCTGGTGTGTGATTTTGCCAACTGGGCCGAAACCGCCCCTCTGCCCTGCATCATCCTGAAAAAATAACGAAAACACTTGCATTATGGAGCGTTTTCGGATA
>CABQER010000072.1 GCA_902463235.1 uncultured Faecalibacterium sp.
TGCAGGATAAATCAACTCTTTTGTGCGGAAAATCCTCCCATAAAATCAAATTTCATGGTATACTAAAGAAGGACGCTGCGGCAGCTGGCTGCAGCGCATTGCAGCTGAGAAAAAGGAGCAACTATGCTGGAAGATTACAAGAACGCACTGAAGAGCGGCCAGCGTGCTTACCGTGCCTGTGTGGCGCGCGGCCAGTCGCCGTATCTTGCGGTGCTGGACGATATTCTGGTCAATGTGAACATCGTGGCGCAGGAGCCGCTGGGCCTTGTGGAGATCCCGGCGGAAAGCATCGTCGGCACAAAGACCAGCGGCCGTCACACCGCCTTTGCACCGAACTTTATGCCCCTGCTGGAGCCGGACACCGAGTTTGCAGGCAAGTGGTCGAACCTCTGCGATGCACATCTGGAAGAGGGCATCCACACCCCCATCATCGCCTACGAGTTCCTGAACAAATTCTATGTGCAGGAAGGCAACAAGCGGGTATCGGTGCTCAAGTATTTTGATGCGGTCAGGATCGCGGGCACGGTCACGCGGCTCGTCCCGGAACGGAACGACAGTCTGGAAAACCGTATCTACTACGAATTTCTGGATTTTTACAAGCTCTCCAAGGTCAACGATGTGCATTTCTCCCGTCTGGGGGGTTACGCAAAATTGCAGACGCTGGTGTGCAAGGCCAGCGGTGAAAGCTGGACGGATGATGACCGGCTGAGCTTTTCCTCCTTCTATACCATGTTCCGCCAGCAGTTTCTGGCTCTGGGCGGCGGCGGACTGAATCTGACTGCCGGCGATGCCATGCTGGTGTATCTGTCGGTCTACCGTTACGCGGATGCCTGCGAGAGCACGCCCAGCCAGATGAAGCAGAATCTGGAAAAGCTGTGGGATGAGGTGAAGGTGCTCACCGAGCCGCAGGCCGTGGCCCTTTCGCTGGAGCCGAAGCAGGGCCCCGGCGAACCGCTGCTGGCAAAGCTGAACATCTTTACAAAGCCCAGCGAGCTGAAGGTGGTGTTCCTGCACGAGCACAATGCCGAGAGCAGCGCATGGGTGCGCGCCCACGACAAGGGCATCGAAGCGCTGCAGCAGGCGTTCCCGGACCGGGTATTCATCACCCGCAAAGAGAACATCGAGCCCGAGGTGGACGCGGAGCAGGTGCTGGAGGATGTGGCTCACGACAATGCCGACGTGGTGTTCACCTCAAGTGCCCGGATGCATACCGCCTGCCTGAAGGTGGCGGCCCAGCACCCCAAGACCCGCATCCTGAACTGCTCGCTCAACGCGCCGCACCCGCTGGTGCGCACCTACTATCCCCGCACGTATGAAGTGACCTATCTGCTGGGCATTCTGGCCGGTGTACTGACCAAGACCGACCGCGTAGGCTATGTGGCGGCAAACCCGGTGTACGGCATCCCGGCGGCAGTAAACGCCTATGCGCAGGGCCTGAAGACCGTGCGCCCGGACGCAAAGGTGGTGCTGCGCTGGGCCTGCCTGCCGGACCCGGCACATCCGCTGGATTTCTCTGACCGGCCGGATGTGGAGATCTTCTATGCCCGCGATAACCGCGAGCCGGAAGGCACCCACCGGGATTACGGCCTTGTGCGCCGCATGCCGGACGGCAGTTTGCAGCCGCTGGGCCTGCCGGTGTGGCGGTGGGATACGTTTTATATCGAGATTGTGCGTTCCATTTTTGACGGTGCATGGGACAGCGATGCAGCGGGAGCCAGAGCCGTGAATTACTGGTGGGGCATGCGCAGCGGCGCAGAGGAGATCGATTACAGCAAAGACCTGCCCGCAGGCACTTTACAGCTGCTGGACCTGATGGAAAAGATGCTGCACGAGGATGACCTGCGCATCTTCCCGGAAGACCTGTACGCGCAGGGGCATGTGCTGCACTCGCCGGAGGCCGTGGTCTACAGTCCCAAGGAATTGATGGAGATGGACTGGCTGGACGAATGCGTGGAAGGTGCGCTGCCGCACTACGATGAACTGGATGTAAAAACGCATGTGCTTATGGCGATCAACGGCCTCAATACCCTGAAAGGGTTTGTGAAATAAGCGGCCCTCAGGCCGAGAGAGAACGGAGCAAACCGATGTGAAAATTCTTGCAATTTCGGATGTGCCCTCTAAAGCACTGTGGGACTACGGTACCCGTGAACATCTGGAAGGCATCGACCTGATCCTTTCCTGCGGGGATCTGCCGCAGAAGTATCTGGAATATCTTACGAACTTTACGGCTGCGCCCATCTTGTATGTCCACGGCAACCACGACGGCAGTTACAGGGAAAATGAACCTGGCGGATGCATTTGTGTGGACGACAGCGTGTATGTGTGGAAGGGCCTGCGCATTATGGGACTGGGCGGCAGCATCCGCTACAATAACCGGGAGGACAGCTTCCAGTATACGGAAAGGGAAATGCGCCGCCGTGTGCGCAAACTCTGGCGCAAGGCCCATCATGTGGGCGGCATCGACCTGCTGCTCACCCACTCCCCGGCGGCTGGCCTGAACGACAGCACGGATCATGCTCACAAGGGCTTTGCGTGCTTCAATGATCTGATGGATGAATACGAGCCGCAGTGGTTCGTGCACGGCCATGTGCACCTGAACTATGATGCAAAGCTGCCGCGCGTGTGCACCCGCGGCAAGACCACCGTGATCAACGCTACCGAGCGCTATGTGTTCGAGATCCCGGACCCGGACCCCGTGATCCAGCATTATCCGTTCTGGAAAAGATGGTTTGATGTAAAATGAAAAGCTGCCTTGCATTTTGGATGCAGGGCAGCTTTTTTACGGTTTAAAATGGAGCCTTGTGTGGGAACGGACAACCTGCCGCAAAACAGGTGCGGAGTGCTTTGCAGCAGGAGAAAAGAATACAGGAAAAGTTACAGCTCCAGCTTGCCGGAGACTTTGTTGATCACGTAATAGGCAGCGTCTTCCTCGGGCTTGACGTATACCTTGCAGGACTGCACGCCAACCTTGTGGGTAGCGCGGTAATCGGCCTTGGCACGGTCGATGATATCGGTCACGTTATACTGCTTGCCGCTGAACTCCACATACAGCTCCGGTGCAAGCGGGGGACGGCCGCGGCGTGCAGGGGCCTTGGCAGATTTACGGGTCTTAGACTCCTTGGCCTCAGCGGCAGGAGCTTCCACAGCAGGAGCAGCCGCTGCGGTCTTTTTCTTTTCGGGCATAGATAAACCCCTCCTTGATCGTATTTGAATGCTGCACAGGGGGCTGCACAGCATTGGCTCCATGAAATATATTACTTATATAATAAGTTTTTAGAAATGGTTTGTAAAGTCTTTTTTGCAAAAAACTTTCGGAAAAAGGCAGGAAATCGGGTGTGAAACTCACTGGAATGCATTTTGATGCAACAGTATTACGGAACTGCCACAAAAACACGCAAAAAAGGCGGACCTTTCTGGTTTGCGCCGGGAACGCTCCCGCTACAAACCCGGCGGGTAAAAGCGGCGGCTTTCCGGCCCGGATTTACTCCCGGCAAAGCTCCTCGGCGTGTTGCACAACAGGGGTGAGAAGCTCCTCGTCCCAGTCCTCGGCAAGGGTGAACAGCAGCTGATAAACGGCGGCCTGCGCCTGACCCTGCGGGCGCTTTTGGGCCAGCGCAAACGCGGCAGAAAGCATTTGCAGCTTGAGGGTGCGGATACTCTCGGGCGCAGCCCACAGGCGGACAAAATCGTAATCGTTCGTGTTGCCGCAGGGCATGGCACAGGTGGCGCAGCCCGGGGCAACGCGGTGCTTTTCAGTCTGGACGATGGCAAGCATCCGCTGCAGCCTTTCCTCCGGTGCATCCGGCTGCGCGGCAAGGCGCAGACCGGCGTTCAGCACCTCGTCGGTGTCGTCCGTTTTGGGCTCGTTGGTGGTGGCCCTTGCAAGGCCCACAAGGGCACCTAAAAGGGCATCTCTTGCCTGCTGAGCAGGGGTGACAGGCGCTTTTAAAAGTTCAGGCATGGCACAGTTCCTTTCAATGGTTCTTTCTGCGGAAAGTATAGCCGATTCTGCTATGTTTTACAAGATGAACAAAACGGAAATTAAAAATAAAATATAAGCTGCTTGTGAGTTTGATGCCGTTTGTGGTTATGACCCTATTTCGTGAAAAAAAGTTCTCAAAAAGCCCGCAGGCTTTTTGAGAACCCAATAAAAATAATAATTCCGCTAAAGATGCTCAGAGCGAAGCAGAGAGCATTTAAAATCGTACTCAGCTCAGATCAGGCCCGGTACTTCTTTTGCCAGCAGCTCCGCCAGCTGTGCGTGACCCTTGCGGGTCAGGTGCATGAAATCCACCTTGTTGAACTCGCAGTCCTTTGCGTCCAGGAAGTGCACGCCCTGCCGCTCGCAGATGATGCGGAGCTGCCCGGCTACACCGGCAGATTTTTCCACACAGCCATCGCCCATCACAGCGTCGTGGAAGCCTGCGCCGATGGGAGGAGGTGCCACCACCAGAATGTTGGGCTGCTTGGTGCCCCAGCAGTCCACGCTCTTTGCTTTGAGGATGAGCCGCTCCATGCCCGCAGCGATGCAGGCGGCGTTGGCACCAAAGCGCTCCTTGACATCGTTCGTGCCCAGCATGATGATAAGCAGGTCGATGACCTCATGGCTCTTGAGCAGGGCATAGATGACGCTGAGGGCATCCATGGATTCGTGGATGGGGTCCACAAATACGGTGGTGCGGCCGGAAAGGCCCTCTTCCGTCACAAGATATTCCTCGCCCAGCGCCTTCTGCAGGCGGCAGGTCCAGCGCTCCTCTTCATTGAAGCGGATGCCGTGGTCGGCGCAGTCGTTCGGATCGGCACAGTAGCCGTGGGTGTTGGAATCGCCCAGACAGAGGATATGTGTTTTCATATATGATTACTCCTTTTCCATGGTCTGTCGGAAGTAGTACACTGCGCCCACCATACCGGCATCGTTGTGCAGCTGAGCGGCGCGCACTTCCAGCCCCTCTGCAAAGGCGGGCATGACCGATGCTTTCACCTTTGCGGCAATGGGTTCGATCAGCAGTTTCTGCTGCGCGCTCACGCCGCCGCCGATCAG
>CABQER010000073.1 GCA_902463235.1 uncultured Faecalibacterium sp.
TCGTGGGTCAGCATGGTGTTGTAGTGCTGCTGGCGCAGGATGGCAAGCATCTCCGCGCTGGCTTCCCGGCTGACCAGCTCCCCTTTTGCAATGCGGGCGAACAGCGCCGCGTAGTCGCGCGGCGTGGTGGTGCCAAGCTGGCGGTAGCGGTCAAAGTGCAGTGGATTGTGCAGCACAGTATGCGCAAAGCCCAGCTCCCGGATGCAGGCGTTGATGGTGTCCAGCCCCAGATAGTCGATGAGCATATTGGTGGCGATGTTGTCCGAGCAAATGATCATCATGGTGGCGGTGTCCTTCACCTTGAGCTTTGCGCCCACGCCCAGCGCGCGCAGCATGCCGCTGCCGTCCACGAACTGGCTCTGCTCATAGGTGATCTCTTCGGCAAGGTCTGCTTTGCCGCGCTGCGCCTGCAAATACAATGCAGCGAGAATGAACGCCTTGATGGTGGATGCCGTCTCAAATTCTTCGTCCGCGCCCACCTCCACGGTATGGCCCTGCAGGTCGTCCACGAACACGCTCATTTTGCCCTGATAGCAGTACAGCTCCGCAGCAATGCGCTTTTCCAGCGTCATGTTTTTATCCATATCGGCATATTCTCCGTTGTTATTACAGGTTTTCCTCAAAAAAGCGCATGGCATTGCGGTAGTAGATACCTTCCACCTCGTCCTCGGTAAAGCCCTCTTTGCGCAGGGCATCCGCCAGCAGCGGCAGGAAGGCAGCATTTTCCAGCTGGTGAGGGCCATCGATGCCATCAAAATCGCTGCCAAGGGCAATCATCTGTGCACCGCCTACCTGCTTATAGTGGGCCGCATGCTTTGCGATCAGCTCCACCGTGCTGCGGCAGTTTTCCGGGTGGGTGGGGTCGGTGTCCAGAAAGGGCGCATAGTAGTTCAGGCCAGCAATGCCGCCGCGCTCCGAAAGGGCGCGGATCATCTCATCGGTCAGGTTGCGGGTGTGGGGTGCCAGTGCGCGGCAGTTGGAGTGGCTGGCCGCAAAAGGCCGGGTGCCGTGCTCCACGATATCCCAGAAGCCCTTGTCCGAAAGGTGGCTCACATCCACGATCATGTGCATCCGTTCCATCTCGGCCAGAAATTCAAAGCCCTTCCCGGTCAGGCCCTTTTCGGTCTGGGGCACCAGCACCCCGCCGGGGTTCCGCTGCGGGCTTGCCAGCTCGTTTTCGTGGTTCCATGTCAGGGTCATCATGCGCGCGCCCAGCTCATACATCCGGCGCAGCACCCCCACGCTGCCCTTGCAGCAGGCGCCTTCCTCGATGGTGAGCATCCCGCTGATCTTTCCCGCCGCAGCATTCCGGCGGATGTCCGCCGCCGTGTACACCGGAGCAATTTTTTCCGGGTATGCCGCCATGATGCGCTTGAACTGGTCGATCTCTTCCAGCGCTGTCACCAGCGGATCCGCTCCGGGCGTTTTGTCACCCAGATTGACGAATGCTGCAAAGCACTGCAGCAGATAGTCGCCTTTTTGTAATTTTTCAAGGTCGATATGCAGATCGTTCTGCGCGAAGCTCTTGGGCCGGCCCGCATGTTCGGCTTTGCGCAGCTCGCTGAGGGTATCGCAGTGCAGATCCCAGACTTTCATGATGTTTTCTCCTCTTTATTCCTCTTGCAGCAGCTGCAGCAATTCCTCTGGTTTCATAGACAGGATCGCTCCGTCTGCCGAGCCGGTGACCGTCTCGGCAAGGTCCTGCTTTGCCTGCTGCAGCTCCACGATCTTTTCTTCAATGGTGTCCTGCGCAATGAGCTTGTACACCTGCACCGGATTGCGCTGGCCGATGCGGTAGGCGCGGTCGGTGGCCTGATTCTGCGCAGCCACGTTCCACCACGGGTCGTAGTGGATGACGATATCTGCCGCCGTCAGGTTCAGGCCGGTGCCGCCCGCCCGCAGCGAGATGAGGAATACATCCGCTTCGCCGCTGTTGAACCGGCGCACAAGCTCTGCACGCACCGGCTTTGGGGTGGAGCCCTGCAGGGTAAAGTGGCTCACGCCCGCTTCATCCAGCCGTTTTGCCAGCAGTTCCAGCATGGAGGTGAACTGGCTGAACAGCAGGATGCGGTGTCCGCCCTCCACAGCAGCCGTCACCAGCTCCATGCAGGCATCCAGCTTGGCGCTGCCGCCGTCCCAGTTGTCTGCCACAAGGCGGGGGTCGCAGCAGATCTCCCGCAGGCGCATGAGCACTGCAAACACCGCCATTTTATCCTCCGGCTTTGCAGCGCGCAGCTTTTCCCGCGCGTCCACCACAGCGGCAAGGTAGAGCTTGCGCTGCTGCTCGTCCAGCTCGATGCGGTGGAGATTCTCGGTCTTGGGCGGCAGCTCTTTGAGCACCTCGGACTTCATGCGCCGCAGGATGAACGGCCCGGTGAGCTGGTTCAAACGGCGCAGTGCGTCTTTGTCGTCCTCCTGCACGATAGGCTTTTCAAACCGGGCGCAGAAGGTCTTGTAGGGCGGCAGATACCCCGGCATCAGGAAGGAGAAGATGCTCCACAATTCGCCCAAGCGGTTCTCCACCGGGGTACCGGTAAGGGCAAACCGCACTTTGCTGTTCACCCCGCACACCGCCTTGTACTTTTGGGTCGTGTGGTTCTTGATGGCCTGCGCTTCGTCCAGAATGCAGGCGTAGAATTGCTGCCCGCTGTAAAGCTCCTCGTCCCGGCGCATCAGGTCATAGCTGGTCACCACAAGGTCGGCTTCCGCCCACTGCTTTGCCAGCTCTGCCCGGTGAGCAGCGTCACCGTCCACAGCCACGCAGGAAAGCTGCGGCGTGAACTTCTGGCATTCCTCCTGCCAGTTGAGCACCAGCGATGCCGGGCAGACGATGAGGCTGGGCAGGCGCTGGCCGCTTTCCTTCATGGCCAGCAGGTAGCTGAGCACCTGCACGGTCTTGCCAAGGCCCATATCGTCGGCCAGAATGCCGCCCATGCCGTAGCCGTCCAGCGTGCGCAGCCAGCGGTAGCCATCCCGCTGGTACTTGCGCAGCACATTGTGCAGGCTTTCCGGCGGAGTATACTCGCTGTCCTTCACGGCGTGAAAGCTGCGGCTGATGCGGCGGAACGCATCGTCGCGGTTGAAACGCAGGCCGTTCTGGCCCGAGAGCGCCCAGTCGAGACTGGGTGCACGGTAGAGCGGCAGCTCGGCGTGGCCGCTCTTGAGCTTGGCCCCGGAAAGTTCCAGTGTATCGTTCAGTTCGTCCAGCCCTTCCAGACTGTCGTCCAGCCGCAGCAGACGGCCGTCCCGCAGGCGGTGGTAGCGCTTTTTCTGGTGCAGGGAGCGCAGCAGGTCTTTCAGCTCTGCCACCGGGAACTCGCCGGTATCCACTTCCAGATCCAGCACACTGCCGTGCACCGAAACGCCCACCGTGATGCGAGGCGGCGCGGCCTGCAGGCTGCGGAAGGCATCCGTCAGGTATACTTCACCCTCGGCCAGCAGGGCCGGCACGCCCTCCTCCAACATGCGGTAGATCTCGTCCTCGTCAGCGGTGCCGTACACTTCCTCTCTGCCGCCCACACCGGGCTGCAGATAAGAGGCCAGCAGCCGCTTTGCCCGGCTCTCGGCGCGCACATCCCGCAAAAGCCCTGCCGGAGACGGCACGAACGGCGTGACCTTATCCTCCCCGTACAAAAACTCCGCGTGTGCTTCGATGCGGAAGCTGTCCGGTGCGTCCAGATAGAACTGCACCACCGGTTCCAGCGGGATCTGGTTCAGCAGCAGACGTTCCGGGTCCACGATGTTCAGCTTGCTGCCCAGCTCCGGCAGCACATAGCTGCAAAAGGCCGTGGCATCTGCGCTGGTAAAGAACAGGCTTTTGCCGCCCAGCGCCTGCAATGCGGGCAGGATGCGGGTGCACCCGGGCCGCTGCAGCCGCCAGAGCGTATCCTCGCTGAACAGGTAATCATAGTCAAGGCCCTGCACAGCGGAAAGTGCGGGTTCGCCTTCCACCTGCACACCGCCGCGGCGGCGCTCCACGGTCATGGTAATGACGGGCAGACCTTCCCGCAGCTCGTACCCGCCCAAAAAACCGGTATGCTCGTACAGCTGCACAAGGTCATCAAAGATCTCGCCGGTCAGGATCATGCCTCCCGCCGGGCCTTGTTCGGCCCCGCCGTACACCCGCACGGCGGCTTTGTCCATGCTCTGCCTTGCGTTCACCTGACGGCGCAGCAGCTGCAAAAGCGCACGGGACTCTTCATCAAAGGCATCCCACCGGTGCACAAAAGCCAGTGCCTTGCCGTAGCTGACGCTTTTGCCCATCTCGACGGCTTCCATCAGGTTCGGGATGCTTTTTACCACATACTGCCGCCCGCCGTCCGAGATGCGCAGCCGCAGCCATGGCTGTGCGCCGGGCACGAGGGTCAGCTCCGGTTCCAGATGGGCAAAGCCGGTGCGCTGGGCGGTCTCGTCCACGCCAAGGTTTTCAAGGGCTGCTTCCTTGTAGGTATCCAGCAGCCTGCGGGCCTCGTGATCCGACACCGGCGTTTCGCCGTGCCACTTTTTGCCAAACAGCATTTCCAGCCCGGAGGCATAGCTGTCCCGCCGGGCCGGTTCCGGGGCAAGGCCCGCCGCGCCGCGCACAACACCGGGAATCGCATCCGGCTTTGCCGCCGGTGCAGGGGCATTCTTTTCGGCATCGTCCAGCAGCAATGCGCCGATATGCTTGCAGTAGGTGCCCTCGCCGTTCTGGTTATACGGGCAGCTGCAGGACGCACTGACAAAGCTGCCGTTCTCCCGCAGCCATGCCTGCGTATAGTAATAGCTGCCGCCGCTGCCCTGTACCATGGCCGAAATATGGCGCACGCCATCGGCGTTCACGGTGCAGGTGCTCTGCTGGATGCGCTTGCGGTATTTCTTGGCCCGCTCAAAAATGTTATCGCCCAAAAGCGTGCGGATCTCGTCTGCATCCATGGCTGTTTCCTCCCGGTTTGGCTGTAAAACCTTCTTATCTTATAAGAATACCGCACCC
>CABQER010000074.1 GCA_902463235.1 uncultured Faecalibacterium sp.
GTCTTGTCCAGCTTCATGCCGGCCAGTGCGGAGGTGGGGTTCAGCATCTCACGCATACCGGGGCCGCCCTTGGGGCCTTCGTAGCGGATGACCACCACATCGCCCGGGACGATCTTACCCGCGTAGATGGAAGCAATGGCCTCGTCCTCGCTGTTGAACACGCGGGCCGGGCCGGAATGCTGCTGCATCTCGGGGGCCACGGCGCTGCGCTTGACCACACAGCCGTCCGGTGCAATGTTGCCCCACAGGATCTGCAGACCGCCGGTCTGGGAGTAGGGGTTGTCGATGGGACGGATGGCCTTGTCGTTCAGGATGTGTGCGCCCTTGATGTTCTCGCCCAGCGTCTTGCCGGTAACGGTGGGCACATCCAGATCCAGCAGGCCCTTCTTGGCCAGCTCTGCCTGCACGGCAGGGATGCCGCCTGCGGCGTACAGGTCCGGCATGTGGGTGGGGCCGGCCGGTGCCAGATGGCACAGGTTCGGGGTCTTGGCGCTGATTTCATTGAACAGCTTCAGGTCGATGGGCACACCGGCCTCATAAGCGATGGCCAGCAGGTGCAGCACGGTGTTGGTGGAGCAGCCCAGAGCCATATCGCAGGTCAGAGCGTTGCGGATGGAGCGCTCGTTGATGATCTGGCGTGCGGTGATGCCCTTCTTGACCATATCCATAATGGCCATACCGGCGTGCTTTGCCAGCTGCAGACGCTTGGAGTAGACGGCAGGAATGGTGCCGTTGCCGGGCAGTGCGATGCCGATGGCCTCGCACAGGCAGTTCATGCTGTTGGCGGTGTACATGCCGGAGCAGCTGCCGCAGCTGGGGCAGCAGTTGCAGGTGCAGTCTTCCAGCTGATCCTCGGTGATCATACCGGCCTTGTAGGCACCCACAGCCTCGAACATCTTGGAAAGGCTGACCTCTTCGCCGCCGTAGGTACCGGCCAGCATGGGGCCGCCGGAGCAGACCACAGCGGGCACATCCATGCGCACCGCTGCCATCACCATGCCGGGCACGATCTTATCGCAGTTGGGCACCAGCACCAGACCGTCCAGCTGGTGGGCCATGAGCATGGTCTCCACGCTGTCGCAGATCAGCTCACGGGATGCAAGGCTGTACTTCATGCCCACATGGCCCATGGCGATGCCGTCGCACACGCCAATGGCGGGGATCAGGATGGGGGTGCCGCCTGCCATCTCAACGCCGGCCTTGACGGCATCGGCGATCTTGTCCAGATTCATATGGCCGGGCACGATCTCGCTGTAGGCGCTCACCACGCCGATCAGCGGGCGCTCCAGCTCTTCCTTGGTGTAGCCCAGTGCGTAGAACAGGCTTCGGTTCGGGGCGCGCTCCGAACCCTTGGTCACATTGTCGCTTCTCATTTCAAATCCTCTTTTCTGACAAAAAACCTCTCCGTCACGGCTGCGCCGTGCCACCTCTCCCGAAGGGGAGAGGTTTTTGCGGAGGATCTATAAGGTTTCCACTTTCAACAAAAGCTCCCCCTTTCGGGGGAGCTGGCCGCCGAAAGGCGGCCTGAGAGGGTTTTCCCCTTACTTCTTCAGCCAGCTCATCATGCCGCGCAGCTCTGCGCCGACCTTCTCGATGGGCAGCTCTGCTTCCATGCGGCGCTTTGCCAGGAAGTGCACCTTGCGGCCGCCGTTGGGGCTCATCTCGGTCAGGAACTCGGAAGCGAAGGTGCCGTCCTGGATCTCGGTCAGGACCTTCTTCATCTCCTTGCGGGTCTCGGCGGTGATCAGGCGCTTGCCGGTGCGGTAATCGCCGTACTCAGCGGTGTTGGAGATGGAGTAACGCATCTTGGAGAAGCCGCCCTCGTTGATCAGGTCAACGATCAGCTTCATCTCGTGGCAGGTCTCAAAGTATGCCATCTCGGGCTCGTAGCCAGCTTCCACCAGCGTATCGAAACCGGCGTGGATCAGCTCGGAAACACCGCCGCACAGCACTGCCTGCTCGCCGAACAGGTCGGTCTCGGTCTCCTCCTTGAAGGTGGTCTGCAGGATGCCTGCACGGCCAGCGCCGATGCCGGAAGCGTATGCCAGAGCAATATCCTTAGCCTTGCCGGTGTAGTCCTGCTCCACGCAGATCAGAGAGGGGCAGCCCTCACCCTCGGTGTACAGGCGGCGGACGATGTGGCCGGGGCCCTTGGGAGCGATCATGATGACGTCCACGTTCTTGGGAGCGGTGATGGTCTTGAAGTGGATGTTGAAGCCGTGTGCAAAGGCCAGTGCCTTGCCCTCGGTCATGTAGGGAGCCACCTGCTTGTTATAGATGTCGGCGCACAGCTCGTCGGGCACCAGCATCATGACAACATCGCCGGCCTTGGCAGCTTCTTCCACTTCCATGACCTTGAAGTTCTCGTGAGTTGCTGCGAACTCAGAAGCCTTCTCCCAGTGAGCAGAGCCCTTGCGCAGGCCGACGACGACGTTCACGCCGCTCTCGGCCAGGTTCTCGGAATGGGCGTGGCCCTGGCTGCCGAAGCCGATGACAGCGACGGTCTTGCCGTCCAGCACGCCGAGGTTGCAGTCGGAATCGTAGTATTTCTTGATAGCCATGGTAGTTGTTCTCCTTTTTTGTTTTGTGTTTATTCAGTGGCTGATTCTAAACATTTTATTTTTTCGCTCCTTGAGAGCGGAAAAGCTCAGGTCCGTTCCGGGCAGTGAGTCCCCGGCAGAGGCAGCTGTGCTTCGCGCACCTCCTGCGGAGGCTTCTGCATATGCTGATGCATCCCGCCGCGCTCCAGTGCGGTAACACCGGTGCGGCACTGCTCCAAAATTTTGTAATCTGTAAACATTTTCAGGAAGGCATCGATCTTATCCGGCTTGCCGATCAGCTCGAACACCATGCTGTCCGGCGAAAGATCGATGATCTTGGCCTTGTAGATGCTGGCGATCTCCCGCAGCTCGCTGCGGTTGTGCACATCGGACGCTACCTTCAGCAGCAGCAGTTCCCGTTCCAGAGATTTTTCGCCGTCCAGCACGAACACCTGACGGGTAACTTCCAGCCGTTCGGTCTGCAGGATCAGCTGCTTGAGGGCCTTGTCATCGCTGGTAATGGTCACGGTGATGCGGCTGACTGCCGGGTCGTTGGTGGCCGAGACCGTCAGGCTGTCGATGTTGAAGCCGCGGCGGCAGAACAGGTTGGACACACGGGCCAGAACACCGCTCTGGTTGTCCACCAGCAGGCTGATGACCCTGCGCTTGTTGGATTCCATATTGCTGTGCCCTCCTTATTCCATGATGATATCGTTGATGTCGCCGCCGCTGGGGATCATGGGCAGCACCTTTTCGTCCTTATCGATGATGCACTCGATCCAAGTAGGGCCTTTCTGCTTCATTGCATCGGCAAAAGCAGCCTGGAACTCCGGCAGGTTAGTGCAGCGGTAGCCCTTCAGGCCAAAGCCCTCGGCCAGCTTGACGAAGTCCGTCTTGCGGTGGGGGTCGGTCTGGCTGTAGCGCTTTTCGTAGAAGGTGGTCTGCCACTGGCGCACCATGCCCAGCACCGAGTTGTTGAAGATCACGGTGATGATGGGCAGCTCATAGCTCACGGCGGTGCAGGCCTCGTTCAGGTTCATGTGGAAGGAGCCGTCGCCGGTAAACATGACCACCCGCTGGTCGCGGCCCAGAGCCATCTGTGCGCCAATGGCGGCACCGTAGCCAAAGCCCATGGTGCCCAGACCGCCGCTGGTGATAAAGCCACGGCTCTTGGCGTGGCGCAGGTACTGTGCCGCCCACATCTGGTGCTGGCCCACATCGGTCACATACACGGCCTCCGGGCCGCACTGGTTGCACACCTCGCCGATCACCTGATGGGGCATCAGGCGGGTGGGGTCGGACACCGGGTGGTAATCCTGTGCCTGCCACTCACGGATCATCTTCATCCAGTCGGGATGCTTCTTTTCCTCGATCTGCGGCAGCATGGCGTTCAGCACGTAAGCGGCATCGCCCACGATGGAAAGATCGACCTCCACATTCTTGCCCAGCTCACTGGGGTCGATGTCGATCTGGATGATGGTGGCGTTCTTTGCAAAGGTCTTGGGGTTCAGGGCCACACGGTCCGAGAAGCGGGTGCCCACTGCAATCAGCACGTCGCAGTCGGCCACGGCACGATTGGAGGTGTAACAGCCGTGCATACCCACCATGCCAATGTTCATCGGGTCGCCGTAGGGCACAACGCCTGCGGCCATCAGGGTGTAGGTGGCCGGGATCTCTGCCTTGTGCAGCAGATCACGCAGCGGCTGGCAGGAGGCTGCGCTGCGCACGCCGCCGCCAAAGTAGACCAGCGGGCGCTGGGCCGCATTGATAAGATCCGCTGCCCACTTGACCTGCTCCGCGTTGAAGGTGGTCACGGTGCGGATGGGCTCCGGCTTTTTGGGGGTGAACTCGCATACCGCCGCTGTCACGTCCTTGGGGATATCCACCAGCACCGGGCCCTTGCGGCCGCTCTGTGCAATGCGGAAGGCAGAGCGCATGGTATCGGCCAGCTCCTCTACCCGGCGCACCGTGAAGTTGTGCTTGGTAATGGGCATCGTGATGCCCTCAATGTAGGCTTCCTGAAAGCCGTCCTTACCAAGGCCCGCCGTGGCTACGTTGCCGGTGAAGGCCACCATGGGCACCGAGTCCATATAGGCCGTGGCAATGCCGGTGACCAGATTGGTGGCACCCGGGCCGCTGGTAGCCAGCACCACGCCGGTGCGGCCGGTCGCGCGGGCATAGCCGTCTGCCGCATGCGCCGCACCCTGTTCATGTGCCGTCAGCACATGGGTGATGCGGTCCGAATTTTTGTACAGCTCATCGTAAAGGTTCAGCACTGCGCCGCCGGGATAACCAAAAAGGGTGTCCACGCCCTGCTCGCACAGGACCTCTACAAAGATCTGAGAACCATTCAACTGCATGGTGT
>CABQER010000075.1 GCA_902463235.1 uncultured Faecalibacterium sp.
CCAGGTTGTGGCCCAGCTTCAGGTTGAAGCTGCCGCCTGCAGCAGCTGCCGCGCCGGAAGCAGCAGTGCTGCCTGCTGCAGAGTTGTTGGAAGAGCCGCCGCAAGCGGTGAGCAGAGCGGAAGCGCCTGCAACTGCCAGGACCTGAACGAACTGTCTACGAGAGATTTTCATAGTGGATTTCCTTTCTTCTTCTTGCTTGTGTATGTATACCACGTCACAGCCGGTCGGCCGTGAAACAACAAATTTGGAATGCAGCGGTCAGGACTCGCCGCGGTGGAACCGATCTTTCGCCATCTGGATCAGATCTTTCAGGTTGAGGCCCCACAGGCTCTTGGGCTGCTGCCAGTCCTTGCCGGTCTCTTTGGCAAGCACCTTGGCAAACCGCTCGGGGTTCGCCGGCAGCAGGCTGCCTTTGGGGATCATCACCGCCATCTGGCGGCTCTGGAACAGGTAGAAGTACTGGTCGTCCTCGACCAGGCGGTCGATCTTATCAAACGGAATGTGGGCACCGTTTTCCACGTCCACGCCGCCTGCGTTGATCCGGCAGCTGACCGTGCTCTCGGCCCCGCCCCGCTGCATGATGACGCCCTCGGCCGCCACCCGGCTTAGAAAATCCGGCATGGCGAACATCGCGCACCCCACCAGCAGGCAGAGCACCTTGACCACCGTTGGGATGGGAACGAAGAGTGCCAGCATCACCAGCGCAAATGCCACGGCCAGCCAGACCAGCCGCTGCATCCCCTCGTAGGTGTAAAACTCGGTGCGGAACATCCGGCGGATGGTTTCATCGTTAAAGATCACTTTGGCTTCAAAATGATTTTTAGAAGTCTGCATGAGCTCTTCCTTTCCGTTCGTCACGAAATACGACGGCCGCATTTGTAAAATATGCCAAAACTTTTTTCACTGTTTTGTCATTTTTGTTCTTGTCATCCTCTTGCACCCATATCATACTAAAATTTCAATCCGTTTTCTTGCGGTTTTGTGATTCAAATGTTGCAATTTGTGATATCAGCTGATATACTAGAGCCAAAATCAACGATAAAGCACATTTCTGATATTTTTCACAAAGGTGGAATCGCTATGGGAATCGAGCGCGTCACGCATTATGTCGATAATGTCCTCACACAGGCGGAAGCACGGATGGGGCTGTGCAACACAAGACTGCTGGTGGCATGGTATACCAACCAAAAAAACGACCAGTCCGTGGTCCATTCCCACCCCTACCATGAGCTGGTGCTGCCCATCGGCGGCAGCACCGTGCGTTACTCCATCGACGGCAGTGTTTATCTGGTGCATGTCGGCGAGCTCATCTACTTCCCTGCTCAGATCTACCACGCCGGCATCTTCAATATTGATAACGACCACTCTGACCGTCTGGTCATCCAGATCGACGACGCCCTCTGGCAGGCCTGCCGCCGCAACGCAAACCTGAAAAACGCCGCCTGGATGCACAGCATCACCGTGCTGGACCCGGACGTCTGCAAAAAGTGGGATTTTCAGAGCCTTTTTGTGCGGATGGCCCAGAGCCTGGAATTGCCAGCCCAGATGCGTGACATCGTTTTTGAAGCCCAGGTGTCGGAGATGATGCTGCTCATCACGCTGGCCACCGGCAGCGGCCAGACCACGGCCCCCAGCAACACCAACGTTCTGGTGCAGCGTGCCGTGTCCTACCTGCAAGCTCACTATCAGGACCCGACCCTCACCACGGTAAAGCTGGCCCAGGAGCTCTATGCCAGCCGGGAGCACCTCTCCCGCGCGTTTAAAGAGTGTACCATGGAGAGCATCCACAGCTACCTGACCCATCTGCGGATGCAGCACTGCCGCAAGGCACTGGAAGATGGTGTCTCCGTCCTCAACGCCTGCACCGAGAGCGGCTTCCCGGATTACAGCAGCTTCCTCAAAACGTTCCGGCGGCTGTATGGCATCACACCCGCGGAGTATCGCTCCCGGAACCGGAAGAAAGTTTGATTGCAGAACGTATTAATATAAGTAAAGTTTCCATCCTGGATACAAAAAGCAGCCACCTATGCTGTCTGGCAAATGCAAAACGAGGCCGTTGCACACGCAACAGCCCCGTTCTTTCATTTTTATACGATTACGCCCAGTTCATCCGGCCGTAGCGGGTGGTCAGCTGGCAGATCTCCTTTTGGAGCTTTTTGGTCAGCTGGGTCTTTTTCAGCCGCCAGCGCCAGTTCTGGCCCACGGTGGAGGGTTTGTTGATGCGGGCTGCGTTATCCAGCCCCAGCCAGTCCTGCATGGGGATGATGCAGATCGCTGCCGCGCTGCGCAAGATCAGCGCGATCATGCTCTTATAGAGCTGCTCCTCCGGGGTGGCGTAGTCGTACAGATAATCCCGCACCATGGCGCGTTCGGCGTCAGTGACGGTCCGATACCACGATACCAACGTCTCGTTGTCGTGGGTGCCGGTATAGGCCACGCTGTTCACCGGGTAATTGTGGGGCAGGTAGTCGCTGGCACTGCCGGTATCGCGGGAGTCAAAGGCAAATTCCAGCACTTTCATGCCGGGGAAGCCGCTGTCCCGCACCAGCTGGCGCACGGTATCGCTCATGTAGCCAAGATCCTCTGCAATGATCTCCCGCTTGCCCAGCGCCTGCTCCACGGCGCGGAACAGCTCAATGCCGGGGCCTTTCTCCCAGTGGCCCTCCACCGCGGTCTCACTGCCGTAGGGAATGGAGAAATACTCGTCGAAGCCGCGGAAGTGGTCGATGCGCACCACGTCGTACAGCTCGAAGCAGTACCACAGACGAGTGATCCACCACTGATAGCCGGTTTTGCGGTGGGCTTCCCAGCGGTAGAGCGGGTTGCCCCAGAGCTGACCGGTGGGTGAAAATCCATCCGGGGGAACACCCGCCACCGCTGTGGGCAGATTTTCTTGATCCAGCTGGAACAGCCCCGGGTTTGCCCATGCGTCGGCCGAGTCCAGCGCCACATAGATGGGGATATCGCCGATGATCCGGATGCCCTTGCTGTTGGCGTAGGCTTTCAATTTACGCCACTGTTCGTCGAATTTGAACTGGAGATACTTGTGGTACTCCACCTCAAAGTACAGCTCCCGGCGGTAGTAGTCCATGGCGGGCTGCCAGCGCAGTCGGATATCCTCGGCCCACTCGATCCACGGCTTGCCCTCAAAGCGGTCTTTCACCGCCATAAACAGGGCGAAATCGTCCAGCCACCACTTGTTTTTCTCGCAGAACGCCGCAAACGCTGCATTGTGGCCGATATCGCTGCGGGAGTAAGCCAGCCGCAGCAGACGGCCCCGCTCGGTATACAGGCGGCTGTAGTTGATGTCGTCTGCCTTGCGGCCGAAGTTTGCCTTTTTGCATTCGGCGGCAGTCAGCACCCCTTCTTCCACCAGTGCGTCCAGACTGATGAAATACGGGTTGCCCGCAAAGGCGGAAAAGCTCTGGTAGGGACTGTCGCCATAGCTTGTCACCCCCAGCGGCAGAATCTGCCAGTAGGTCTGCCCGGCTTCCTTGAGCCAATCCACAAAGTCGTATGCTTCCTGCGAAAAGCAGCCGATGCCGTAAGGGGACGGCAGACTGCTGATGGGCAGCAAAATGCCTGCACTTCTCTGCATCTTCGTTTTCCTTCCTTTATAACTCGATCAAAATACCTGCATGGTCGGACACCTGCGGCTCCTGCAGGCCGTTGAACACGACCCGGCTGCTTTTTACGGTGAGCTTCTTGGAGCACCAGATCTGGTCGATGCGCTTTTTGGCCGCTGCATCCGGGGCATCCCGCCAGCCATCAATGGCCTGCACGACGGTATAGCCATCGTCCCGCTGCTGTGCCATACTGTAGGTATCCTGCCAGCCGCTGCGGAGGATAAGGTCGTAGCCCTCGCCCCGCACATCGGCTTCGCTGTTGAAGTCCCCCAGCAGAAAGGCGGTCTGCTTTGCTCCCGCCGCCTGCGAAAGCTTTTCCCACTGGGCCGCAAACGGTTCTTCTTCGTCCTTCCACCAACCCAGATGCACCGTATAATACCAGACATCTCCTGCACAGACGCCCAGTGCACGGCGGGTCTTCCAGTTGCTGTAATCGCTTGTTTTGCTCAGCAGCAGGTTTTCGGCGGCGGTGATGGGGGCACGGCTGAACACCGCCATCCCCTCATCGTACTTGTCGTAGCCGACCTTTGCCGGGAGCCAGCTCCAATGGTAATGCACGCCCCGCTCTTCCAGCATCCGGGCCACCGCTGCGGCGTGATTGTCCGCTTTCAGCAGCAGCGTATTGCCGGGGCAGGGGCAGTAACCCGCCGGAGCCTCCCCCAGCAGCGGAGCGGAGGCCGTCTGGTTCACCTCCTGCAGGGCGAACACCTCCGGCTGCTCCTTTGCGATGAAGTCTACAAAAATCTCCCGCTTTGCCTCATGCTCCGGTATGATGAGGCTGTGGGTATTCAAAGTCAATAGTTTCATAGTTTTTTACAGAATATCGTTGATGTCAGATTTCAAAACGTCTGCTTTGGGGCCGTACACAGCCTGAATGCCGTCGCCTTTCACCAGCAGGCTCAGGGCACCCTCAGCTTTCCACGCGGCAAGGTCGGCCACCTTGGCAGGGTCCTTCACGGTAACGCGCAGACGGGTCATGCAGGCATCCACCAGCACGATGTTCTCACGGCCGCCCAGCAGGGCGATGATGCGCTCGGCCTGACCGTTGTCTGCCTTCTTCTCGGTCTTGGCGGCAGTATCGTCCGCGTTATCGTCGGTATAGTTGCCCAGACGGCCCGGCGTTGCCAGCTTGAGCTTGCCAATCATGAAGTAAGCTACAACGTAGCCGATGGCAAAGAACGCGATCACGCAGAGCACAAAGTTGATGATGTCGCCGCCCAGACCGGCCTGCAGGGACATGGGGATGCGGGTGATGAATTCCAGAT
>CABQER010000076.1 GCA_902463235.1 uncultured Faecalibacterium sp.
GTGGACGCCGAGGTGCGCCTGTACGACAAGCTGTTCACCGAGGCCAACATGAACGCCATCCCCGAGGGCAGCGATTACAAGGACTACCTGAACCCGGAAAGCGTTGTTGTGTGCAAGGGTTGCAAGCTGGAAGAAAGCCTGAAGGACGCAAAGCCCGGTGAGAAGTTCCAGTTCGTGCGCACCGGCTTCTTTACCCCGGACTCCAAGAACCCCGGCGTTTACAACCGCGTCGTCACCCTGCGCGACAGTTTCAAACCCGCAAAGTAAAAAATATATCACGTCAAAAGGGAGCATTTGATCTTTTATGAAGAAACTCACCCGGAATGTTATCATCATGGCTGTTGTCACTGTCATTATGGCAGTTGTGCTCGGCCTGTACATCAAGTACACCGGCACTGTGCCCGCTGCCGACAACGCCGCCAGCCTGACGGATGGCATCTATACGTCCAGCGCTCAGGGCTGCCTGAGTGATGTGACCGTCACCGTCACCGTCACCGGCGGCCGGGTGACCGGTGTGGAGATCGATGCATCCGGCGAGACTCCCGAACTGGGCGGAACCGCTGCTGAAACTCTGGCAGACCAGCTGACCAAGACCGGTTCCACCAGCGGTGTGGACGCTGTTGCCGGTGCTACCATGACCAGCGACGCTGTGTTCACCGCCATGGACGACTGCCTGAGTCAGGCAGAGTAAAGACCCGAAAGACCGGCATGGCTCACAGCTCTGCCGGTCTTCTTTCTTAAAATACAGCACAAGGAGAGGGAACATTATGGGCGTATTATCCAATCTGGAACCAGCTTCGGTTTTTTATTACTTTGAGGAGATCTGCAGCATTCCGCACACCTCCCACCACGAAAAGGCACTGAGCGACTACTGCGTGCAGTTCGCCAAGGCCCACGGCCTTGCCTGCCGTCAGGACGAGATGGGCAATGTGCTCATCAAGGCACCGGCCACACCCGGATACGAGAAGGAGCCGGGCCTGATCCTGCAGGGCCATCTGGACATGGTGGGCGACAAGACCGCCGACTGCCCGCTGGATCTTGAGAAGGATGCCATCCACCCGGTCGTAGACGGCGGCTATGTGTGCGCCGAGGGCACGACCCTTGGAGGCGACGACGGCATTGCCGTGGCCTACGCACTGGCTGTGCTGGACGCAAAGGACATTCCCCACCCTGCGCTGGAGGTCGTGCTGACCGTCTGCGAGGAGGTGGGCCTGCTGGGTGCATCTGCCATGGATTTTTCCGACCTTGAGGGCCGGATTCTGGTGAACATCGACTCCGAGGAAGAAGGGGTGCTGACCGCAGGCTGTGCAGGCGGACGCCGCGTCGAGTGCCATCTGCCCATCACCCGTGCGGCTGTGACCGGCACCGCCGTGAAGGCGGACATTGCGGGGCTTGCGGGAGGGCACTCCGGCACCGAGATTCACAAAGGCCGTGCCAACGCCATTGCTTTGCTGGGCCGCTGGCTGACACTGCTGACCGAAAATGGCGTGGACTACGCCGCTCTGGCACTGTCCGGCGGCGCAAAGGAGAATGTCATTCCCAAAGAAAGCAGCATCACGCTGGTGCTGCCCGCAGGCATCACCGAGGGCGTGCACACTGCTGCCGCTCAGTTCGCCGCACAGGTGCAGGCCGAATATGGCACGGCAGACCCCGCCATCTGCCTGCAGCTCACGGAACAGGGCTGCGGCGCGTTCAGCGCATTAGATGCCGATTCCACCCAGCGCCTGCGCAAGGCCCTGCTGCTGATGCCATGGGGCGTGCAGGCCATGAGCATGGATGTGCCGGGCCTTGTGGAGACCTCGCTGAATCTGGGCGTTGCCGAGATGGACGAGCAGGAAGCCATTCTGCGCTTTTCCATCCGCAGCTCGGTGCCCTCGGCGAAGGAGCTGCTGAGCTGCAAACTACAGACCCTGACCGAGCTGCTGGGCGGCAGCGTGCGGTTCCACGGCGACTATCCCGCTTGGACCTACGCCCGCGAAAGCGCCCTGCGCGACCGCTGCGTTGCTGTGTACGAGGCACAGTACGGTGCAAAGCCCCAGATCGTTGCCATTCATGCGGGCCTGGAATGCGGTATCCTCTCGGGCAAGATCGACGGGCTGGACTGCATCTCCTTTGGCCCGAACCTGCTGCATGTCCACACCCCCAATGAGCGCGCCGACATTGCATCGGTGGCCCGTGTGTGGGAATACCTGAAGGCTATTCTGGCTTACAAAGCATAAAACCCTCTCAGTCACAGCTTGCGCTGTGCCAGCTCCCCCGAAAGGGGGAGCTTTCTTTGTGCTGACTGTAAAGATTCAAAAAGCTCCCCCTTTCGGGGGAGCTGCTGAACGAAGTGAAGCTGAGAGGGTCAGTCCAAATACTTGATCTTGCCCGGCTCAATGCCCTTGATGCCAAGGCCCGGCTCGTTGGAAACAGTGATGTCTTTTTCGTTGAACACTGCACCGCCGAGGATGGGGTCCTCACTGCACAGCACGGGGCCGTCCAGATCCACGCGGGTGATGATCTGCTTTGCGCAGGCCAGATGCACGGCGGCATTCACGCTGATCTTGGCTTCCAGCATACAGCCGATCATGCACTCCACGCCGTACACCTCGGCAGCGGATGCGATCTTGAGGGCGTTGTACAGGCCGCCGCACTTCATCAGCTTGATGTTCACGAGGTCTGCGGCTCCCATCTGCATGATGGTCAGTGCGTCCTGCGGGGAGAACACGCTCTCGTCGGCCAGCACCGGCACATAGGAGCGCTCGGTAACATACTTCAGGCCTTCAAAATCGTGGGCCTTGACCGGCTGCTCCACGAATTCGAGATCAAGGCCCTTCTCCTGCATTCCGTTCAGGATGCGCACAGCTTCCTTGGGGGTCCAGCCCTGATTTGCATCGATGCGGATGCAGGTCTCCTTGGGCACAGCACCGCGGATGGCGCTCAGGCGTGCAATATCCTTTTCCGGCTCCTTGCCCACCTTGACCTTCAGGCAGTCGTAGCCGCGGTCGATGGCGTTCAGGGCATCGCGCACCATCTCTTCGGGGTCGTTGACGCTGATGGTGATGTCGGTGACGATGGACTTCTTTGCGCCGCCCATCAGCTTGTACACAGGGATTTTGTACAGCTGGCCGTACAGATCCCACAGGGCCATATCCACAGCAGCCTTGGCGCTGGTGTTCTTCTGGATGCAGGCATTCAGTGCGATCATCAGGTCTTCAAAGTCGTCCACATCGCGGCCGATGATGGTCTTTGCGATATGGTCGCGGATGGCACCGATGATGGCACCGGTGGTGTCGCCGGTGATCACACCGGTGGGAGGTGCCTCACCATAACCCACAGCGCCGGTGTCGGTGTGGATCTCTACGATCACATCCTCCACGCTGCTGACCGAGCGCAGAGCCGTCTTAAAAGGCACGCGCAGCGGCACGGAGATCAGACCGAGACGTACTTCCGTGATTTTCATGCAAAACCTACCCCTTTCGATAAAAAAATATTGCCAGATTATGAAATCTATGGTAGTATTGTATACGAAGTTGTCGATATTGTAAAGACAATTGTCCGCAAAAAATTGCACAAAAAGAAAGGGGATTGGGTTCATGATCACAAACGGTTTCACCTACATCGCCGTGCTGGTGTTCATTGCCGCACTGCTGGTGTGGCTGCAACGCTACACGAAGTCGAAATTCTTCGACTATGCACCACCTATCGTTCTGCTGTACCTCATTACCATGATTCTCTGCACGCTGGGTGCATGGGACATGGAGGCCACCAAGCCTGCCTACTCCGTGCTGAAAAACAACCTGCTGTATGCAATGATCTTCCTGATGCTGCTGCGCTGCGACATCCGCAAGATCATCAAGCTGGGTCCCAAGATGCTGGGCGGCTTCTTTGCCGCTTCCGTCTCCATCTCGTTGGCCTTCATTGCCACCTTCGCCATCATGAAGGGGCCCCTTGGCTCCGAAGCATGGAAGGCACTGGGCGCTCTGTGCGGCAGCTGGATGGGCGGCTCCGGCAACATGATCGCCGTGCAGGCTGCGCTGGACATCGGCGAAGCTGACATGGCCTACGCACTGGTGGTGGACTCCATCGACTACTCCATCTGGGTCATGTTCCTGCTGTGGGCCATCAATCTGGCTCCCAAGTTCAACAAGTGGGTCAAGGCCGACACCACCACGCTGGACGAAGTGTCCCGCCGTCTGGAAGAGGACGCAAAGGGCAACGAGGACAAGGCCAGCTTTGTCAACCTGATCTTCCTGCTGGGTCTGGCTCTGGTGATCTCCGCCTTCGGTCAGGACATCGGCGCAGCCCTGAACGGCGCAATGCCCTTCCTGGACAAGGCCACCTGGACCGTCCTGCTCATCACGCTGTCCGGCCTGATCGGCGCTGTCACCCCCGTGGGCCGCATGGCAGGCAGCACCGAGCTGTCCAACCTGCTGCTGTACTCCGTGGTGGCATTGCTTGCCTCCCGCGCAAGCTTCCTGGAGCTGACCGATGCACCCGCATGGATCCTGGCGGGCTTTATGATCCTGGCCATCCACGGCATCATTCTGGTGCTGCTGGCAAAGATCTTCCATCTGGATATGTTCACCTGCGGTGTTGCATCTCTGGCAAACATCGGCGGTTCCGCATCCGCTCCCATTCTGGCTGGTGCCTACAGCGGCGCTCTGGTGCCTGTTGGCGTTCTGATGGCTCTGATGGGCTACGTCATTGGCACGGCAGGCGGTCTGATCACCGCAAATATCATGGCTCTGCTGGCATAACAAATACTGCAAAAAAGGGGCTGTTGCATGTGCAACAGCCCCTTTTCTTATACGATTTTTTGCTTAGCCGCCCAGATATGCGCTGCGCACGCGCTCGTTGGTCAGCAGTTCGGCACCGGTGCCCTCCATGACCA
>CABQER010000077.1 GCA_902463235.1 uncultured Faecalibacterium sp.
GGGCATTTTTGATGGAAATATTTCCCGGAATGCCCTGAAAAAGCCATTGAAACCTAAGAATTGACTAAGAAATTTGTGGAAAAAGTACATGCGGAGAGCGTTTTATTGGACAAGATGCACAACTTTTTTTATATATCAATGCAGTAGAACCACCTAAAATGTAGAATGTGCACAAAGCCACTTGCCAATTTTCGTCAATCGTACTATCATACACAACGAAAAAAGACGAAGTGACCCGTGCAGGAGGGAGGGTGTGACCGGACAGAGCCGAACACCTTCCTTACTTTTTTCACAAAGCTGCGCCTTTTCTTCGAGCGATAAGAAGGACGCTGCGCCGCCGGGGCGGTGCGGCGGTCTTACCCCCGGAACCCTATTCTTCAGGAAGGAGGAAAAACAATTGAATAATCTGACCAAAGCATTGATGGAAGAGCTGACCGTCGAATACGTCAAGGTCGGCCCGCTGCAGATCCCGGAATCCGTGGTCATCAGCTGGGTGATCCTGGCCATCGTCACCATCGGCTCGATCCTGCTTACCAGAAACCTGAAGGTGGACCATATCAGCAAGCGTCAGGCCGTGCTGGAAATGGCCTACCTCGCAGGCACTAATTTCTTTGAAGGTCTGCTGGGCGAAAAGGGCAGGCGCTATGTGCCTTACCTGATGACCGTGGCCATCTACATCGCCTTCAGCAACCTGATCGGCGTGTTCGGTGTCAAGCCCCCCACGAAGGATCTGGACGTGACCGCAGCGCTGGCGCTGATGAGCATTGTGCTGATCGAGGGTGCAGGCATCCGTGCACGCGGCGGCGTGGGCTTCCTCAAGAGTCTGTCTGCCCCCACTCCGGTCATGACCCCTATGAACATCCTCGAGATCGCCATCCGCCCCACCAGCCTGTGCATGCGACTGTTCGGCAACGTGCTGGGTGCATTCGTCATCATGGAGCTGATCAAGCTCGTGGTGCCTGTGTTCGTCCCGGCGGTGTTCAGCCTGTATTTTGACCTGTTCGACGGTCTGATCCAGACCTACGTGTTCGTGTTCCTGACTTCGCTGTTCATGAAAGAGACCATGGGCGGAGAAGACTGATCCATTGATATTTACTGAATTTAAAAGGAGATTATTACTATGAATGGTTTGATTGCTCTGGGCGCTGGCATTGCAGCGCTGACCGGCATTGGCGGCGGTATCGGCATCGGCATCGCAACGGGTAAGGCAACGGAGGCTATCTCCCGTCAGCCCGAGGCATCCGGCAAGATCCAGACCAACCTGCTGCTGGGCGCTGCTCTGGCAGAAGGTACTGCAATTTTCGGCTTCGTCGTTGCACTGCTGATCATCCTGTTCCTGGGTCAGTAACGGAGGCGCAGACGAATGCTGAAGTTGGATATTAACCTGCTGTGGACCGTCGTGAACGTCCTCGTCATGTATGCGGTGCTGCGCAAGTTCCTGTTCAAGCCTGTTCAGGACGTGATCGCAAAGCGCCAGCAGATGGTGGACGCAAACCTGGCCGATGCGGAGACCTCCAAGAAGGAAGCCGCAGAGACCATGAACGCCGCACAGGAAAAACTGCGCAATGTGGACAATGAGGCCGCTGCCCGCCGCGAAGCCTACGAAAAGCAGGCTGAGGTCGAAAAGCAGCAGCTGCTGGCAGATGCCCGCAAGCAGGCAGACGCCATCGTGGCAGCCGGCAAGGCAAGCGCCGAGGCCGAACGCCAGAGCAAGCTGCGGGAAGCCGATGCCCAGACCACGGCACTGGCCCGTGCGATGTGCGAGAAGCTGCTGGCCCGCAATCTGACCGCCCAGGACGACGCACGTCTGCTGGACGATCTGCTGGAGAAAGCAGGTGCAGGCAATGGCAACTGAATTCAGTCGTGAATTTTTTGCGGACAACCGCATCGTCAAGGCCGAGCTGCGCAGCGCCCGCAAGCCCCGGGAAGAGGAGCTGAACCGGATCCGCGCCGAGGTACGCAAGCTGTATGATGCCACCGAGGTCATCCTGAACGTGACGGTGGACGAGAGCCTGCTGTCCGGCTATGTCCTGCAGGTGGGCGACCGCGTGTTCGATAACTCCGGCCGTCATCAGCTGGACAAGATGATGGAGGGCAAGCCCTCGCTGGCTACCCTCAAGACCCGCATTGAGGACTACAAGCCCGCCGAGACCTCTGCCGAGGGCGGTGTGGTCATCTCCTCTGCCGACGGCATCGTGCACGTCGAAGGCATGAACCGCGCCGTGTACGGCGAGATCGTCACCTTCGACAACGGTGCCAAGGGCATGGTGGAGAGCGTGGACCCCGAACAGCTGGGCATCATGCTGTTCGACGGAGCTGAGACCGTCGGTGTGGGCACCATGGTGACCCGCAGCGGCAAGCGTGCCGGCATCCCGGTGGGCGATGCCTTCCTGGGCCGTGTCATCAGCCCGCTGGGCGAGCCCATCGATGGCAAGGGCCCCATTGAAGCTGTGGGCTACAACCCCATCGAAAAGCAGGCCCCCGGCATTCTGGAGCGTCAGAGCGTGGATACCCCGCTCCACACCGGCATCCTCGCCATCGATTCCATGTTCCCCATCGGCCGCGGCCAGCGTGAACTGATCATCGGCGACCGCCAGACCGGCAAGACCTCCATCGCCACGGACGCCATCCTGAACCAGAAAAACACCGGTGTGCTATGCATTTATGTGGCCATCGGCCAGAAGGCTTCTTCCATTGCCCGCGTGGCAGGCGATCTGCAGAAGCACGGTGCCATGAGCTACACCACCATCGTGGCGGCTACTGCTTCGGATTCTGCTCCCCTGCAGTACATCGCACCCTATGCCGGCACCGCACTGGCCGAGTACTTCATGAGTCAGGGCAAGAGCGTGCTGATCGTTTACGACGATCTGTCCAAGCATGCAGTGGCCTACCGTGCCATTTCTCTGCTGCTGCGCCGCTCTCCGGGCCGTGAGGCTTACCCCGGCGATGTGTTCTATCTGCACTCCCGTCTGCTGGAGCGCTCCTGCCGGATGCGCGACGATCTGGGCGGCGGTTCCATCACCGCACTGCCCATCGTTGAGACGCAGGCAGGCGATGTTTCCGCCTACATCCCCACCAATGTCATTTCCATCACCGATGGTCAGATCTTCCTCGAGAGCGCCCTGTTCAATGCAGGCAACCGCCCGGCCGTCAATGTGGGTCTGTCGGTGTCCCGTGTGGGCGGCGCTGCCCAGACCAAGGCCATGAAGAAGGCCAACGCCAACCTGCGTATCGAGCTGGCACAGTACAAGGATATGGAGTCCTTTGCACAGTTCAGCTCGGATCTGGACGCAGAGACCCGCCGCCAGCTGGACCACGGCAAGGCTCTGATGGAAATGCTCAAGCAGCCGCTGTATCAGCCCAAGTCCGACGCCGAGCAGGTGGTCACGCTGGTGCTGGCTTCCCACGGTGTGCTGGACGAACTGCCCACTGCCGAGCTGCGCGCCAAAACTTCCGCATTTGTGCGTCAGTTCCGCGCGGATGTGTCCGGTACGATGGATAAGATCACCGCCACCGGCAAGCTGGAACCTGAAATGGTCGATGCCATCCTGAACGCCTGGAAAGCTTATGCGGGAGGCGACAGCCATGCCGTCCAGTAAGCTGCTGAAGGAGCGCATCGAGAGCATTCAGGACACCATGAAGATCACGAACGCCATGTACCTGATCTCCTCGTCCAAGCTGCGCAAGGCGCGCAAGAACTACCAGAATGTGTCGCCCTACTTCAACCGTATGCGCGACACCATTTCCCGCGTGGTGCCCCACCTGCCGGAAGAGCCGGTGCATCCGTTCTTCCACGAGCGCAATACCGCAAACCCCAAGCGGGCCTACATTGTGCTGACGGCAGATAAGGGCATGGCAGGCGCTTACAACCAGAACATCATCAAGTTCCTCAAGGAAAATGCGGATGAGAATGACCGGTTCTATGTGATCGGCCAGACCGGCTACCGCGCCCTGTACCACAAGGACCCGCGGCTGGTGGAGGATTTCCACTACGGTGCCACGGAGCCTACGCTGCAGCGTGCCCGCGATATCACGATGGACGCCATCGATGATTTCAAGACCGGTAAGCTGGATGAGATCTATCTCATCTATACCCGCATCGAGAATGCACTGACCAGCGAGCCCACCATGGTGCGTCTGCTTCCGCTGGACCGCGCCCATCTGCAGCCTGCCCCCAAGGGTCTGGGCGATCCGAAGGGCGATGTGGAGATGTTCCCGTCTGCATGGACGGTGTTTGAACAAATCGCGCCCATTTATATGCACGGCATGATCTTTGGTGCCATGACCGAGAGCTTCTGCGCAGAGCAGAGCGCCCGCATGACCGCCATGGATTCCGCCACCAAGAACGCCAACGATATGATCCGGGAGCTGCAGCTGGAATACAACCGCACCCGTCAGGGCTCCATTACACAGGAGATCACCGAGATCATCGGCGGTGCGGCTGCCGTGCAGAACCGGGCGGAATAAAACGTATTTACAAATTAGTATAGAGGCAATCGTATGATACAGGGAACTATTATTCGCGTAGCCGGCCCTGTGGTGGACGTGCAGTTCACCGCAGGCAAGCTGCCTGCCCTGCAGGAAGCGCTTACCGTGACCGCCGAGGGCACCGAGCGCACGATGGAAGTGACACAGCATGTCAACGAGACCACTGTGCGCTGCATCATGCTTTCCGCCAGCGAGGGTCTGGGCAAGGGCATGACCGTGACCGCTACCGGCCACGGCCTGACCGCACCGGTGGGCGAAGCCACGCTGGGCCGCATGTTCGACCCGCTGGGCAGACCCATCGACGGCAAGGGCTCTGTGGATGATGTGCCGCATTGGCCCATCCACCGCAAGGCCCCCAGCTTTGCAGAGCAGAAGC
>CABQER010000078.1 GCA_902463235.1 uncultured Faecalibacterium sp.
TGCCCTTTGTCATGGAGCTGCCCAACTACCGCCTGCCCGGCCTGAAGAACGTGGCACAGCTGCTGTGGGAAAAGGCCCGGGACTTTTTGCAGAAGGCCTTCACGGTGATCTTTGCGGCCACCATCGTCATCTGGTTTTTGCAGAACTTTGACCTGCAGCTGCGGTTGACCGCCGACCCGCAGGCCAGCATCCTTGCCCGCATTGCGGGCGACATCGCCCCGCTGTTCGGGCCTTTGGGCTTTGCGGACTGGCGCATCTCCACCGCCCTCATCACCGGCTTCATGGCAAAGGAAAGCGTGGTGTCCTCGCTGCTCATCCTCTTTGGCTCCGAAGTTGCGCTGTCGGCGGCCCTCACCCCGGCGCAGGCGGCTCCCCTGCTGGTGTTCTGCCTGCTGTACACCCCCTGCATCGCGGCAGTGGCCTCGGTCAAGCGGGAGCTGGGCAACAAGTGGGCGGTCATCATGGTGGTGAACCAGTGTGCCGTGGCATGGCTGTGCGCTTTGCTGGTGCGTCTGGCGGCAGTGGCGCTGTTCTGAGAAAAACGATTGGAATGCGCTCCGCGCTGCTCTGCGCATATTCAGCGGAAGAATTATTTATAATAGAGCAATGCCGGGCGGTCTGCGGACCGCCCGGCATTGCGTTTTCATGGGTGGGGTCGTGGAGGAAAACAGCATCTGCCGCGCTGATTTCCTGCGGAAACAGCCGCGCGGCGGGAAGAACCCTCTCAGGCTCACTGCGTTCGCCAGCTCCCCCGAAGGGGGAGCTTTATTTGTGCTAACCGGAAGATGACAAAAAGCTCCCCCTTCGGGGGAGCTGGCGCGGGAGCGCCTGAGAGGGTTTGCTCTCTCCCTCCTTGAGGGAGCTGGCGCGGCGTAAGCCGCGACTGAGGGAGTCCCCCCCCCTTGACATCTCTCCTCTTCTGCACTATAATACTTCAAAAATGAATCATTCAAAGATGAAAGGATAGACCTGCTGTGAACCCGAATATCGAATTTTCTATCAAGACCGCGCAGGCGTACAATGCCGTCTGCAAGCCGCTGTGTCAGGAGCTTGGCCTGTCGCAGACGGCGCTGGACATCCTGCTGTTCCTCGCCAACAACCCGGACTATAAAACGGCCCGGGACATCGTGGAGGTGCGGCATATCAAGGCGAACCTCGTCTCCATGAATGTGGATAAGCTTGTGCAGGAAGGGTATCTGGAACGGTACGCTGTGGTCGGCGACCGCCGCAAAACGAAGCTTCTCTGCACCGGCAAGGCAGACCCGATCATCCGCAAGGGGCGTGTGGTGCAGAATGCCTTTTTCAAGCGCCTGCTGGATCATGTGGAGCCGGCCGATCAGGAGGTCTTTTTCCGGACCATGGAGCTGATCGGGAAAAATCTGGACGAAATTATAAAGGAGAACGCATAAAATGAACGTGTTGTTTACGGTTCTTGTCACCTTTTTTGCCGGCATGGGGGCCGGCCTTGGCACCGGCTTTGCCGGTATGAGCGCGGCGGCGGTCATCAGCCCCATGCTCATCACCTTCCTGCACATGGACCCCTATATGGCGGTGGGCATTGCCCTGTCGTCGGATGTGCTGGCCAGCGCCGTTTCGGCCTATACCTACCACAAAAACAAGAACCTGGATATCAAAAACGGCCTGATCATGATGGCCAGCGTGCTGGTGTTCACGGTGGTGGGCAGCTGGGTGGCCAGCAGAGTGCCCTCGGCCACCATGGGCGGCTTCTCGGTGTTCATGACCTTCCTGCTGGGCATCAAGTTCATTGTGCGCCCGGTCATGACGACCAAGGAAGCTATGCAGGGTGTCAGCGCCAAAAAGCGTGCCATCCAGTCCATCGTGTGCGGTGTGATCATCGGCTTCATCTGCGGCTTCATCGGCGCAGGCGGCGGCATGATGATGCTGCTCATCCTCACCAGTGTGCTGGGCTACGAGCTGAAGACCGCCGTGGGCACCAGCGTGTTCATTATGACCTTCACCGCCCTGACCGGTGCTGTCTCCCACTTCATGATCGGCGGTGCGCCCAATTGGTTCGTCTGGGCGCTGTGCGTGGTGTTCACCCTGCTGTGGGCGCGCATTGCCGCTGTGTTTGCCAATAAGGCAGACCCCAAGACCCTGAACCGTGCCACCGGCGTCGTGCTGGTGGTGCTGGGCGTGGTCATTATGGGCTTCAACCTTCTGAGCTGAAAAACTCCTCCAGTCGCCTACGGCGACAGCCCCCTCAAAGAGGGAGCCTTTCGCGTCGGAAAAGCTTCCGGCTCAGGTGCAAAACTTTCGGTTTCGCCAGAGCCTCCCTCATTGAGGGAGGTGGCAAACCCGCAGGGTTTGACGGAAGGAGTTCGTCCTGACCAGCAAATGCTGTTTTCCTCCACGACCTTTCCCGTGAAAGAGCAATGCCGGGCGGTCCGCAGACCGCCCGGCATTGCTCTGTTATAAATGATTTTTCCGCTGAATATGCGCAGAGCGAAGCGGCGCGCATTCCAGATCGTCAGCGCTTACTGGTTCTCTGCCTTGTCCTCGATGGTGGAGTGCTCGATCACCCAGTCGGCAGCCTTGCGGATGCCTTCGTTGCGGCGCATGGCGGGAATATCGGATTTTTCCTTGATCTCTTCCAGCGTCTTTTTGGCGCGCTCTGCACGAGCGGCCAGAGCCTTATCGATATCTTCCTCGGTGGGCACCAGATTTTCCTGCTGTGCGATCTGCAGCAGAGCCATGTGCACACGGGCGGTCTTCTCGGCAGAAGAGCGCACCTTGGCGGTAAAGCTCTCGCGGGTCTCGTGGAGCTGGCTCAGGTAGCGATCCAGGCTCAGGCGCTGCATCTGCAGCTGCTGCTGGATCTGCTCCATCTGCTGCTGGTAGGTGGTCTCCACCAGCACACTGGGCAGTTCGCCCTCAGAAGCATCGGCCAGCTGGGTCAGGATCTGATCCTTGGCACGGTTCAGCGCACCGGCATGCTTTCCGTCGTGCAGCTGCTGCTTGACCTGTGCACGCAGCTCGTCCATGGTGTCCAGATTGGCAACCTTCTTGGCAAAGTCGCTGTTCAGAGCAGGGATCTGGCGCACACATACGTCGATCAGCTTGATCTTGAACACGACGGGTTTACCGGCCAGATCCTTTGCGTGGTAACGGTTCGGGAAGGTGACGAAGATCTCGAATTCCTCGCCTGCCTTGTGGCCCAGAATGCCCTCTTCAAAGCCGGGGATCATGCGGCCGCTGCCCAGCTGGACGGCCTGGTTCTTTGCGGTGCCGCCCTGGAAGGGCTTGCCCTCCAGCAGACCTTCGTAATCGATATGTACGATGTTGCCCTTTACGGCCGGACCCTTGTGCGGCACCAGCTCAGCGGCAGCAGCGCGGCGGCGCTCCAGCACATTGTCGATCTCCTTGTCGGTCACTTCCGGGGTGACGCACTCGGCGGTAAAGCCGGTGGTCTTGGTCAGGTTCAGCTCAGGCTGCAGGGCAACAGTGGCAGTGGCCACAAAGCCCTCGTCCTTTTTCACGCTCACAAGATCGTACACAGGATTGTCAACAGCCACAAAGCCGTGCTCTGCCATGGCGGCATCATACAGCGCGGGCACGTCCTTGTCCATCAGATCGTTGATGGCATCGTACCAGAAGGTGTGCTCGCCGCGGTCAGCCTCGATCTGTGCGCGGTCGGCCTCGCCCTTCTGGAAGCCCTTGATGGTATAAGTGGCGCGGGTGCGCTCATAGACCGCGTTGGAGGCGGCCTCCAGTTCCTCAGCCGTAGCGCTGAAGGTCATTTTGCAGACACTCTTTTCAGGAGTTTCCACGCTTACCAGTTTCATAGGATCTACCCTCCGTGGTGTCTCGCTGCAGAGAAAACCCGGCGGCGCAGCCTCCACGCGGTGCTGCCCGCAAAGCTCCTGTACCCCTGCACGGACACAGATTAAAAACATATAGTAAGGCTATTATAGCACAAGAACGACAAAAACGATACAAGAAAAATCATAAAAAATGCTGCTTTTTGAAAAAGATAAAAATATTTGCAAAAAACGGTTGACAAAACCCAGTCTGAGTGATAAAATACATCATGTTCCGAGCGGAACGTATGCGTTGGTAGCTCAGCTGGATAGAGTGACTGACTACGAATCAGTAGGCCGGGGGTTCGAGTCCCTTCCATCGCACCAGAAAATGCCGTGAAATCGAAAGATTTCATGGCTTTTTTGTTTTCCTGGCAGGTTCTGCACACTTTTGCACATCTCCTGCACACTTTACAAAAAAGCCATGAACTCTTTGCATCGCTTGCACAGCGTGTATTTCGCTGCACAAAAATTAAGCTTGTCGGGGCGAGGCCCCTCCATCTTGCTTACGCAAGACCGCTTTGTTGCTTAAAAGCCCCACTGGGGCTTTCATTGCTTCGCAAACGCAAATTTTTACGCGAAGAGCACCCGCGTCAGCTCGCGGCGTTCCTCTGCATCCATCTGCCGGATGGCTTCAAGGATCATTTTACCCGTGATTTTTGTTGCCACCGGCGTTTTGTTTTCCGGGGGTTCCTGCGGCTTTGCATCTACTACGTCCTGCGTGTAGAAGTCGGCTTCGATCTTCTCGGTTAACTCCAACCGGGGTTTGTCCTGCGTGTGGGCGTAGGTGTCCATCAGGACGGTGGCGGTTGCGTGACCGGTATTACCCTGCACCGATTTGAAGTCACCGCCAGATTGCAGCAGCTGGTAGGTGGCACTGGAGTGGCGCAGACCGTGGAACACGATCTTCTCAAACTCCGGGTGCTCTGCCCGCCACATACGATACCACTTGGTCAGAACGTCCGGGGCAATGGGTA
>CABQER010000079.1 GCA_902463235.1 uncultured Faecalibacterium sp.
GCCGCATGAACGCCCGGCAGACCGACCTCTACATTGAACAGCTGCTCAACACCCCTGCAAAAGGCAGGCACCGCATCTCGATGGTCAAGGATGTGCGTATCTTCGTGAACACCATCGACCATGCCATCCGTCTGATGACCGATAATGGTGTGCCCGCCACTGCCCACCGGGAGGAGAAGGACGGGTATATTGAGTATACGGTGCGCATTCCAACTGCGGCCGCCGAACGGTAAAATTGTTCCATGTGGAACAGGAAACTCCCGTGCAGAGCGTAGTCGCGTGTTTAAAGTTTCATGCCTTTTGCTAAAGCATTGCGCCGGGTACGTTCTCTTTTGCGTGCCAAAAGAGAACCAGAAAAGCACCCGCTACTTTCGAGGCGCGGGAGGCACGAACTAGGGGCTGCTCGCCCCTAGTAACCCCAAAGCTGTTGGGCTCCATACAAAAAATCCAAGTCGCTTCGCTAAAGGATTTTTTGTGTTCCGCCGATTGGAAGCCCCTCAGTCGCTGCGCGACAGTTCCCTCAAAGAGGGAGCCTCTGGCGAAACCGCAAGCTTTGTGGTCTGCCCAGAAACTTTACCGTACTGCCAAAGCCTCCCTTATGAGGGAGGTGGCAAGCCCGACAGGGCTTGACTGAGAGGGCTAGCCAGCTTCCCGGCGCTCATTCAAAATCGTTTGTTTTGTCTCCCAAAACCATGCGGTTTTGATTTTCCTGCCTCTAAAAGTTAAAAATCCAGCGGAAAAAAGCTTCAGATGGTTCAAAAACCGATTTGGATGTGCTATACTAGGTGTTAAGGTGCCTGTATGGACGGGAAACCGGCGGGCATGACTGCGAATGTTCCACATGGAACAATTAAATTTTCCCGGAAGGAAGAATTGTGCGTGGCAAAAATTGTAGCAATTGCGAACCAGAAGGGCGGCGTTGGCAAAACCACCACCGCCGTCAACCTGTCGTCCTGCGTTGCGGCGCTGGGCAAGCGGGTGCTCATCGTAGACCTTGATCCGCAGGGCAATACCACCACCGGCTACGGCATCCCGAAGCGCAGCGTGGAAAAGGGAACCTACGAGATCCTGATCGGTGAAGCACGAGCATCCGAGGCCATCCGTAAGACCGAGTACCGCACCGATGTCATCGGTTCCAACACCCGTCTGGCCGGTGCCAGTCTGGAAATGATCGACCTGCCCGCTCGTGAGAGCCGCCTGCGCAAGGCGCTGGCCGAGGTGCAGAAGGACTATGACTTCATCTTTATCGATTGTCCGCCCAGTCTGGACCTGCTCACGCTGAACGGCCTGAGTGCCTGCGACAGCGTTCTCATTCCGGTGCAGTGCGAGTATTACGCGCTGGAGGGTCTTTCGGAGCTGATCAGCACCTTAAAGACCATTCGCAAAAAGTACAATCCGTATCTGGATATCGAGGGCGTGGTGTTCACCATGTTCTCGCTGCGGTATAACCTGACCGTGCAGGTGGTGGAGCAGGTGCAGAAGTATTTCGGCTCCAAGGTGTACAAGACCACCATCCCGCGCTCCATCCGCATTTCGGAGGCACCCAGCTACGGCCAGCCCATCAATTTCTATGAACCCAAGGGCAAGGGCAGCGAAGCGTACATGGATCTGGCAATCGAATTTGTCAAGAACAACCGCCCGCACGAGCCCAAAAAGGCCCGCCGCAAAAGTGCACCCGTCGCAGAGCAGACGAAAAATGCTCTGGAAGATTAAACCTCAGGGGGAACATGAATGGCAAGAGGAAAAGGAGGACTTGGCCGCGGGCTGGACAGTCTGTTTGAAGATGCCGCCCCGGTTTTTGAGTCCGGTGCAAAGGTAGACACCTTGCCTCTGCGTGAGATCGAGCCGGACCCGGAACAGCCGCGCAAGACCTTTGACGAACAGGCGCTGGGCGAGCTGGCGGCCAGCATTGCAGAGCATGGTCTGCTGCAGCCCATCGCGGTGCGTCCGCGCCCGCGCGGCGGCTACAGCATCGTGGCGGGTGAGCGCCGCTGGCGTGCCTGCCGCATGGCAGGGCTGAACGATGTGCCGGTGGTCATTAAGGAAGTCAGCGACGAGCAGGCCATGGAGCTGGCTCTGGTGGAAAACCTGCAGCGCGAGGATCTGGACCCGGTGGAAGAAGCAACCGGCATCCGGGAGCTGATGACCCGCTGCGGCCTGACGCAGGAGCAGGCGGCACAGAAGCTGGGCAAGAGCCGCAGCGCACTGGCCAACAGCCTGCGCCTGCTGAACCTGCCGGAAAACGTGCTGGAACTGCTGAAAAGCGGCTTTATCAATATCGGCCACGCAAAGGTGATCCTGAGCCTGCCCACACCGGAGTTGCAGGAGCAGGCGGCGCAGATCATCGCAGACAACCAGCTGAACGTGCGTCAGGCCGAGGCGCTGTGCAAAAAGCTGGCAAAGCCCGCAAAGGAGCCCAGAGAGCCCCAGCCGCGGGGCACTCTGCCGGTGGAGGTGGAAGAAAGCCTCAAGCAGGTGCTGGGCAGCGAGGTGAACGTGGCCTACCACGACGGCAAGGGCAGGCTGACCGTGCATTTCTATTCAGACGAGCAGCTGCGGGCCTTTGCCAACCTGCTGGGACAGTACCAGAACGAAGAATAAAGCGATCCAAGGCGGGCGACCGTCTTTGAACGGCACAGGGGAGGGGATCTTCTGTGCGAACCGAAATAGAGCAAGGAGAGTCAATCATGCTTGATATCAAATTTGTCCGTGAAAACCCGGACGCTGTCAAGGAAAACATCAAGAAGAAGTTTCAGGATGCAAAGCTCCCGCTGGTGGACGAGGTCATCGAGAAGGATGCCAAGTACCGCGCATGCCTGAAGGAAGTGGAAGCCCTCAAGGCTGCCCGCAACAAGCTGAGCAAGGCCAACGGCCCCCTGTTCGGCCAGCTGAAGAAGTGCACCGATGAGGCACAGAAGGCTGAGCTGCAGGCTCAGATCGACGCCAACAATGCCGCCGTCAAGGCCGACGCCGACAAGATGGCTGAGCTGGAAAAGGAAGAAGAGACCCTGTCCGCACGCATTCAGGAGATCATGTACACCATTCCGCAGATGATCGATCCCAGCGTGCCCATCGGCCCGGATGATACCTATAACGTGGAAGCACAGCGCTTTGGTGAGCCTGTGGTGCCCGATTTCCCCATTCCGTACCACACCGAGATCATGGAGAGCTTCGACGGCATCGATATGGACGCTGCAGGCCGTGTGGCCGGCAACGGTTTCTACTATCTGCTGGGCAACATCGCCCGCCTGCACGAGGCTGTGCTGGCCTATGCCCGCGACTTTATGATCAACAAGGGCTTCACCTATGTGATCCCTCCCTTCATGATGCACGGCAACGTGGTGCAGGGCGTCATGTCCTTCCCCGAGATGGACGCCATGATGTACAAGATCGAGGGTGAGGACCTGTACCTGATCGGCACCAGCGAGCACACCATGATCGGCCGCTTCATCGACCAGACTCTGGACGAGGCCACTCTGCCCCTGACCCTGACCTCCTACAGCCCCTGCTTCCGCAAGGAGAAGGGCGCTCACGGCATCGAGGAGCGCGGCATCTACCGCATCCACCAGTTCGAGAAGCAGGAAATGATCGTGGTCTGCCGCCCCGATGAGAGCGCTGACTGGTACGAGAAGCTGTGGAAGAACTCTGTGGAGCTGTTCCGCAGCATGGAGATCCCGGTGCGTCAGCTGAACTGCTGCTCCGGCGACCTGGCCGACCTGAAGGTGAAGAGCTGCGATATCGAGGCTTGGAGCCCCCGCCAGCAGAAGTACTTCGAGGTCTGCTCCTGCTCCAATCTGGGTGACGCACAGGCACGCCGCCTGCACATCCGCATCAAGGGCAAGGACGGCAAGACCTATCTGGCCCACACCCTGAACAACACCTGCGTGGCACCTCCGCGTATGCTGATCGCCTTCCTGGAGAACCACCTGCAGGCCGACGGCACCGTGACCATCCCCGAAGTGCTGCAGCCGTATATGGGCGGCCTGAAGGTCATGGTTCCCACCCATAAGAAGGGCTGAAGAATTGACCGGCTTTTCCACAAGGCTCGGATAAATGGTTGAAAAAATCCCGCTTTCTATTCAATGGAAAGCGGGATTTTTGCGTATCTTCGTTTGTATTTTGGATGACACGAAAAAATATGATTTTTTTAAAAATATGTGTTGACAAAAGGGGTATCTGTGGGTATAATAATAGAGCACTGTTCAAGTGCACAAACAATATGTGGCGGTATAGCTCAGTTGGCTAGAGCATTCGGTTCATACCCGAAGTGTCACCGGTTCAAATCCAGTTACCGCTACCACATTACAGAGTTTCGCTAAGATAAGGGGGACGGTCGTCCGCAATAGTGGATGATGAAAGTCGGAGGTTTTAGCGAAGCTCTGTATTTCTAAGGCCCGTTGGTCAAGCGGTTAAGACACGGCCCTTTCACGGCTGTAACATGGGTTCGATTCCCGTACGGGTCATAAAAACGCCTTTGCGCATTGCGCAAGGGCGTTTTTAATTAGACCCGTACGGGAATCGAACAGGGCGGCGGTGCGCAGCACCGCAACCAAAGCCCCAGTGGGGCTTTGGTTAGCCCGCGGGTCCCAACGACCAGGAATGTCTAATGTGGTTGCGGCCGCTGCATTCGCTCGGGGGATTTTTAATTTGACCCGCACGGGAATTGCAGCTGAGCTGACCGCCGCCAGCGGCGGAAACAGGGCGGCGGCGCGCCTTCATCTTGAATACCACATGCCATTTTATGGATAAAAAGCCCGGCAGGGGAACACGTTCAGGTGCTCTTC
>CABQER010000080.1 GCA_902463235.1 uncultured Faecalibacterium sp.
ATGTGGAAAAAAAGCCCGGCTTCGATGTGGAAGCCACCGGCCTGAAAAATGAGCTGACCAGCCTGCTGGGTATCCAGTCGCTTACCGGTCTGCGTCTGCTGAACCGCTACGATGTGGAAGGCATCGACGAAGAACTGTTCAACCAGTGTGCAAACACCGTGTTCAGTGAGCCGCCGGTGGATAACACCTATGCCGAGCTGCCCGCCAGCGACGGCGTGTCCTTTGCAGTGGAGTATCTGCCCGGCCAGTTCGACCAGCGCGCCGACTCCGCTGCTGAGTGCATCCAGCTCATCAGTCAGGGCGAGCGCCCGCTGGTGCGCTCTGCCCGCGTCTATCTGCTGGAAGGCGCCCTGACCGACGAGCAGGTGGCCGAGATCAAGAAATACGTCATCAACCCGGTGGAGGCCCGCGAGGCTTCGCTGGACACCAAGCAGACCCTGAAAATGGAGTACCCCGTGCCCGCCCCGGTCAAGGTTCTGGAGGGCTTCAACCAGCTGGACGAAGAGCAGCTGAAAAAGTTCATTGCGGACAACGGCCTTGCCATGGATCTTGGCGATATCGAGTTCTGCCAGAAGTATTTCCGCTCGGAGCACCGCGACCCCACCATCACCGAGATCAAGATGATCGACACCTACTGGTCCGATCACTGCCGCCACACCACCTTCGGCACCATTCTGGACGATGTGCAGATCGACGATGCCGTGGTGCAGAAGGCCTTTGACCGCTACATGGCCATGCGCGCCGATCTGGGCCGCGAGAACAAGCCCCGCTGCATGATGGACCTTGCCACCATCGGCGCCAAGGAGCTGAAGAAGCAGGGCATCCTGAAAAATCTGGACGAGTCCGACGAGATCAACGCCTGCACCGTCAAGATCAAGTGCGATGTGAACGGTAAGGATGAGGACTGGCTGTTCCTGTTCAAGAACGAGACCCACAACCACCCCACCGAGATCGAGCCCTTCGGTGGTGCAGCTACCTGCATCGGCGGTGCCATCCGTGACCCGCTGTCCGGCCGCAGCTACGTCTATCAGGCCATGCGCGTTACCGGCGCAGGCGACCCGCTCAAGCCGGTCAGTGAGACGTTGCCCGGCAAGCTGCCCCAGCGCAAGCTGGTGACCACTGCTGCCGCAGGCTATTCCTCCTACGGCAACCAGATCGGCCTTGCTACCGGTCAGGTGGATGAGATCTACCACCCCGGCTATGTGGCAAAGCGCATGGAGATCGGCGCCGTTGTAGGCGCTACCCCCGCTTCCCACGTCCGCCGCGAGTGCCCCGCCCCCGGCGATGTCATCGTTCTGCTGGGCGGCCGCACCGGCCGTGATGGTGTGGGCGGTGCTACCGGCTCCTCCAAGGCCCACAAGCTGGACAGCCTTGAGCACTGCGGTGCCGAGGTGCAGAAGGGCAACGCTCCCATCGAGCGCAAGCTGCAGCGCCTGTTCCGCCGCGAGGATGCCTGCAGGATGATCAAGCGCTGCAACGACTTTGGTGCAGGCGGTGTGTCCGTTGCCATCGGTGAGCTGGCCGACGGCCTGTACATCGACCTGAACAAGGTCACCAAGAAGTACGAGGGTCTGGACGGCACCGAGCTGGCCATCAGCGAGAGCCAGGAGCGCATGGCTGTGGCGCTGGCCCCCGAGGACGTGGACAAGTTCATTGCTCTCGCCAACGAAGAGAACCTTGAGGCCACTCCGGTGGCAAAGGTGACGGCTGAGCCCCGCCTGAACATGGTGTGGAACGGCATGTCCATCGTGAACATCAGCCGCGAGTTCCTGAACTCCAACGGTGCCGAGAAGCACCAGAAGGTCCATGTGGAAAAGGCCACGGTCTGGCAGCCCCAGTGGGAGGGCCTGACCTTCAGCCAGAAGATGAAGAACATGGTGGGCGATTTGAACATCTGCAGCAAGAAGGGCCTGTCTGAGCGGTTCGACTCCACCATTGGTGCCGCCACCGTGCTCATGCCCTTTGGCGGTGCCTATCAGCTGACCCCGCAGAACGCCATGGTGGCAAAGCTGCCGGTGGACGGCGAGACCAGCACCTGCTCCGGCATGGCATGGGGCTTCAACCCCTTCCTGATGAGCGCAGACCAGTACAAGGGCGCTCAGATGGCTGTCATCGAGAGCGTTACCAAGCTGGTGGCCTCCGGCTTCCGCTATGAGGATGCTTACCTCACCTTCCAGGAATATTTCGAGCGTCTGGGCACCGCCCCGGAGCGCTGGGGCAAGCCGCTGGCCGCTCTGCTGGGTGCACTGGATGCTCAGATGGGTCTGGGCATTGCATCCATCGGCGGCAAGGACAGCATGTCCGGCTCCTTTGAAAAGCTGGATGTACCTCCCACGCTGGTCTCCTTTGCCACTGCCATCGGCAAGGCAAACAAGGTGGTGTCCACCGAATTCAAGAAGCCGGAGAGCACGGTGGTGCTCATCCGGCCCATCATCGACCCCGAGACCGGCTGCCCCAACTTCTTCTCCCTGAAGGCCAACTACAAGATGGTGGAGGACATGGTCGAAGAGGGCATGGTGGCATCCGCCTGCTCTGTGGGCTACGGCGGCATTGCCGAGGCTCTGTTCAAGATGGGCCTTGGCAACCACATTGGCTTCAAGATGCGTGCGGATAAGACCACCCATGAGATGTTCCAGCCCATGTATGGCTCCATCGTTCTGGAAATGGTGTCGGATTCTCCCGCCGGTGAGATCCTGGGCGAGACCACCAAGGAATACGTCTTTGAAGCCTGCGGCGAAAAGCTGGATATGGCCCAGCTGCAGGAGATCTGGGAAGGCAAGCTGGAGCCGGTGTACCCCTACCGCAAGGCAGGCCCCACCGTGGAAAAGATCAACGGCAAGTTGACCGCACCCGCCGCACCCAAGATCGGTGTGGCAAAGCCCAAGGTCATCATTCCGGTGTTCCCGGGCACCAACTGCGAGTACGACACCGCCAAGGCCTTTGCCCGCGCCGGTGCCGACCCGGAGATCCTGGTCATCCGCAACCTGACCCCCGCCGACGTGGCCGAGAGCTGCAAGGCACTGGTCAAGGCCATTGATAACAGCCAGATCGTCATGCTGCCCGGCGGCTTCTCCGGCGGCGACGAGCCGGACGGCAGTGCAAAGTTCATTGCATCCTTCTTCCGCAACCCGGAAGTCACCGAGGCAGTGCGCCGTCTGCTGCAGCAGCGCGATGGCCTGATGCTGGGCATCTGCAACGGCTTCCAGGCCCTCATCAAGCTGGGTCTGGTCCCCTACGGCGATATCCGCCCCATCACTCCCTATGACCCCACCCTGACCTTCAACACCATTGGCCGCCACCAGAGCATGCTGGTGCGCACCCGCATTGCATCCACCGGCAGCCCGTGGCTCTCCAAGTGCGAGGTGGGCGAACAGTTCACCGTTGCCATCAGCCATGGCGAGGGCCGTTTCGTGGCTCCGCAGGAGGTGCTGGACACCCTCATGAAGAATGGCCAGATCGCCACCCAGTATGTGGACATCGAGGGCGATCCCACCATGGATCAGAGCTATAACCCCAACGGTTCTGTGCTGGCGATCGAAGGCATCACCAGCCCGGATGGCCGTGTGTTCGGCAAGATGGGCCACTCGGAGCGCAGCGGCGAGTACCTGTACAAGAACGTTACCGGTGACAAATATCAGCCGATCTTTGAGGGCGGCGTGGACTATTTCAAGATTTGATGGTAGAATAGAGAAAAACTCCTTCCGTCATCGCTGATGCGATGCCACCCCCCTCGGAGAGGGAGGCTGAAAGGCCCCCTCCCCGAGGGGGCTGTCGCCGGAAGGCGACTGGGGGAGTCACTTTCAGGAGGAAACAATCAATGTCTCAGCATGATCGTTATATCAGCCCCTTTTCCACCCGCTATTCCTCGGACGAGATGCAGTATATCTTCTCGGACGATAACAAGTTCCGCACATGGCGCCGCCTGTGGGTGGCGCTGGCCCGGGCCGAAATGGAGCAGGGCCTGACCAACATCACCCCCGATATGGTGGCTGAGCTGGAAGCCCATGTGGACGATATCAACTATGAAGTGGCCATCGAGCGCGAAAAGCTGGTGCGCCACGACGTGATGAGCCATGTGTACGCCTACGGCCAGCAATGCCCCAAGGCTGCCGGCATCATCCATCTGGGTGCCACCAGCTGCTATGTGGGCGACAACACCGACATCATCGTGATGCGTCAGGGTCTGGAACTGGTGCGCAAAAAGCTGATCGGTGTGTTGGCAAAGCTGGGCCGCTTCGCCGAGGAATACAAGGACATGCCCTGCATGGCCTACACTCACTGCCAGCCCGCTCAGCCCACCACCGTGGGCAAGCGCGCCACCCTGTGGGCCAACGAGCTGGTGATGGACCTGCAGGAGATCGACCACCGTCTTGCTGTTCTGCAGCTGCGCGGTGTCAAGGGTACCACCGGCACGCAGGCTTCCTTTATGGAGCTGTTCAAGGGCGATGCCGATAAGATCCGCGCCGTGGATGCTTCCATCGCCAAGGAGATGGGCTTTGCGCCCGAAGCGGTCATCCCCGTGTCCGGCCAGACCTACAGCCGCAAGGTGGATGCCTTCATCCTGAACGCCCTTGCCGGCATTGGCCAGAGCTGCATGAAGTTTGCCACCGACCTGCGTCTGCTGGCTAACTTCAAGGAGATGGAAGAGCCGTTTGAAAAGAACCAGATCGGTTCCTCCGCCATGCCTTACAAGCGCAACCCCATGCGCTGCGAGCGTATCTGCGCGCTGAGCCGCTACCTGATGGTGGATGTGCTGAACCCCAGCTTCACCA
>CABQER010000081.1 GCA_902463235.1 uncultured Faecalibacterium sp.
ACGGCGACTGGCAGCGGGACTTTGAGACCCGCTTTGACTACGACGAGACCGACGACCAGCTGAACGCCACCGCCGAGATCAAGCAGGACATGGAAAAGGGTTATCCCATGGACCGACTGCTCTGCGGCGACGTGGGCGTGGGCAAGACCGAAGTGGCCCTGCGCGCCGCCTTCAAGTGCGTGATGGGCGGCAAGCAGTGCGCCATCCTTGCCCCCACCACCCTGCTGGCGTGGCAGCACTACAACACCATCCTTTCCCGCATGGAAGCCTTCCCCGTAAAGGTGGAGATGATGTCCCGCTTCCGCACCGCAAAACAGCAGAAGGAGACCCTCCGGGGCCTGCAGTCGGGCAGTGTGGACATCGTGGTGGGCACCCACCGGCTGCTGTCCAAGGACGTGAAGTTCCATGACCTTGGCCTTGTCATCATCGATGAGGAGCAGCGCTTCGGTGTGAAGCACAAGGAAAAGCTCAAGGAGAACTTCATCGGGGTGGACATGCTCACCCTTTCGGCTACCCCCATCCCCCGCACGCTGAACATGGCCATGAGCGGAATCCGGGACCTTTCCACCATCGAGCAGCCGCCCATCGAGCGGCAGCCCGTGGAGACCTTTGTGCTGGAATACAACGACGTGATCCTTGCCGAAGCCATGAAGAAGGAGCTTGCCCGGGGCGGGCAGGTGTACTACCTGCACAACCGAGTGGACAACATTGAAGCCTGCGCCGCCCATGTCAGCCAGATGGTGCCGGGTGCGCGGGTGGGCATCGCCCACGGCAAGATGACCGAAGAAGAGCTGAACCCCGTGTGGCAGCATCTGCTGAACGGCGAGATCGATATTCTGGTGTGCACCACCCTCATCGAGACCGGCATCGACGTGCGCAACTGCAACACCCTCATCATCGAGGACGCTGACCGCATGGGCCTTGCCCAGCTGTACCAGATCAGAGGCCGGGTGGGCCGCTCCGGCCGCAAGGCCTATGCCTACTTCACCTTCCGGCGGGACAAGACCCTGACCGATATCGCCCAGAAGCGGCTCTCCGCTATCCGGGAGTTCACGGCCTTCGGCTCCGGCTTCCGCATCGCCATGCGGGATCTGCAGATCCGGGGTGCGGGCAGTCTTCTGGGCCACAGCCAGCACGGCCACATGGAGGCCGTGGGCTACGACCTCTACGTGAAGATGCTGGGGCAGGCCATCGCCCGGGCCAAGGGCGAACCTGTCCGGCGGGACAAGAGCGAATGCCTTGTGGACCTGCGGGTGGATGCCTTCATCCCGGAGAAATATATCGCAGACGGCCCGGGCCGCATTGAAGCTTATAAGCGCATTGCCGCCATCCAGACGGCAGAGGATGCCGCCGATGTGCTGGACGAGCTCATCGACCGCTACGGCGACCCGCCGCCCTCGGTGAGCGATCTGGTGAACGTGTCGCTGGTGCGCGTGCAGGCCAGCACTGTGGGCGTGACCGAAGTGACCCAGAAAAAGGACACCCTCACCCTGCAGCTGGAAAGTCTGGAGCTGCCCATGATCCGGGGCCTGCTGGTGGCCTTCAATGGCCGCGTCACCGCCGGTGCAGGCAACCGGCCCTATCTCTCGGTCACGCTTCAGCCCGACGAAAAGCCGCTGGAGCTGCTGCAAAGCATCCTCAAGGCGATGGCAGAGATCCTTGCCTCCGCCGAGCAAAAATAAACATCATAGGAGCATTACCATGAAAAAGAAACTTCTCGCGCTGATCTGCGCACTTCCACTGGTGTTCAGCCTTGTGGGCTGCACCATTTCCGCCCCGAACACCGTGGGCAGCATCGGTGATTTTGAGATCACCTCCGGCATGTATCTGCTGGCACAGTACGGTGCTTACCAGCAGGCCGCCCAGCTTGCCGGCACCGATCAGGACACCACCGACGTAAAAGCCTTCCTGAAAGAGACCATCACCACCGACTCTGACAGCGGCGAGACCGCAGTTGTGAGCGACTATGTGGCCCAGAAAACGCAGGAAACGTTGGAAACGCTGGCCGCTGTGGATGCCCGCTTCAAGGCGCTGGGCGGTGAGCTGACTGCAGAGCAGCTTTCCACTGCCGACCGTTATGCCCAGCAGATGATGGACCAGTACGGCGACACCTACACCGCCAACGGCATTGGTCTGGAGACCGTCAAGGCATATGAACGTCTGCAGGTGGAGCACACCGCCCTGCTGGATATGGTCTACGGCCCGGACGGCGAGACCCCAGTGGAGGACGACGAGCTGACCAGCCATCTGGACGACAGCATGTATGAGATCTGCTACATCAGCATCCCGCTGTACAATACCAGCACCTACGCCTTTGCGGACGATGACCAGAAGGCCGAGATGCTCAAGCTGGCACAGGCCGCTGCCGACAGCGTCAACGCCGCAGGCGGCGAGATGGTCTCGGATCAGGTGAGTGCCCTGCATGAGGCCGCACAGAATGCCCTGCCGGACATCTACGCTGTGCTGGACGGCAAAACTTCCGACGACAGCGCCAGCGTCCAGACCGAGCTGCTGACCGAGAGCGATGTTGCTTCGGCCTTTACGCAGGATGGCGCAGCCGATGCTCTGCGCAGCCTTTCCTACGGCGAAGCCGCTGCCGTGCAGATCAACGGCTCCACCCTGCTCCTGATGGTGCGTGTAGACCCGCTGAGCGTTTCTTCGCTGGACGACCTGCGCAGCCAGATCCTGAGCGATATGAAGGGCGGCGAGCTGGACGACGCACTGGCCGCAGGCGGTGCAGAGCTGGCACACGATCTGGACAGCTCTGCCATGAACAAGCTGCCTGCCAAAAAGATCGTGAACAACAGCGCCAACAGCTGAGAGCTGCTGTAACATAAAACTCCCTCAGTCATCGCTGCGCGATGACTGAGGGAGTTTTTTCTTTTACCGCGTCACTTTTGCGAACTCTGCGGCAAGGGCAGCATTCACCGAGCGGACGGCATTGGCATCCGGCTTGATCTCGGCCCGGTCATAGGTAAACAGACCGTTCACCTCATCTTCCACATCCGTCAGCTGGGTGTACACCAGCGCCGAGAGTCCTTTTTTGAGCTGCGGCAGCACCGTGCCCAATTGCAGCTTTTTGCAGCGGGCGGTCAGATCTGCGCGGCTCTTGGCCGTGCCGTAGCCGTAGGTTTTGCCCGGTGCTTCGTGCCCCGGCATGGGCCATGCAATGCCGCCGTATTCACTCAGGGCCACGGTACGGCTTCCGGGCTTTACACGCAGCGGATAGAAATAGTTGTGGATGGAGCACACATCTCCGCCGCCCTGATCATACCAACCGCTGGCCTCGTCCACAAGGCGGGTATCGTCCAGCGTGCGGATGGCCTGCACTGCCCCGGCCGCATCAAACTGGCCCCAGCCTTCGTTGAAGGGTACCCAGCAGCCGATGCACGGATGGCAGCGCAGGGCTTCCACGGTGGCTTGCAGCTCTTTGCGGTATGTTTCCCGGCTGGATGCTTTTCCGCGGCTCAGCAGGCCCCAGAGCGGCTCTGCGTCGGGCAGGCGGCGCACAAGGGGCTGCAGCACATTGGTCAGGTAGGTGACGAACCACAGGTTGTATCTGCTGCCGCCGTTCACCATGTCCTGCCAGACCACAAGGCCCAGCCTGTCGCAGTGGTAGTACCAGCGCTGCGGCTCGATCTTGGCGTGCTTGCGCAGCAGGTTGAATCCCAGCGCTTTCACCTCGCTCAGCTCCCGCTCCACCGCTGCATCGGAAGGCGGGGTATACAGGCCCTGCGGCCAGTAGCCCTGGTCCAGCAGGCCGTTGAGCAGGATGGGCTTTCCGTTCAGGCAGAAGCGCAGCACGCCCCGCGCATCCGGCTCACAGCTCCACTTGCGCAGGGCAAAGTAGCTGTGCACGGTGTCGAACTGTTCCTCTCCTCCCTGCGTGGTGCCCACGGTCAGGTCATACAAAAACGGGGTATCCGGGCTCCACGGAAAGAAATGTTCCTCCGGGATGTTCAGCGTCACCTCGCCGTCCCGGTCCGCTTCGTCGCTGCCCCAGTCCTCGGCAATGGTCACGCCCCCGGCCCTCACCACGGCCCACAGGTTCACTGCACCTCCGGGCATGGAAGTATGGGCTTTCACGGTCACGGTGCGGGCATCGTAGTCCGGCGTGACCGTGAGCGACTGGATGTAGTTTTCCGGCACACGCTCCAGCCAGACCGTCTGCCAGATGCCGCTCTGGGCCGGATAGAACATGCCGCCGGGCTTCAGGGTCTGCTTGCCCCGGGCCTGCGTACCGCTGTCCGTGGGGTCCTGCACGGCCACCCACAGGCTGTTGCGGCCCGTATCGTTGAGCTGGGCGGTGACATCCAGTGTGAAGGGCCAGTAGCCGCCCCGATGGCCGCCCACCAGATGACCGTTCACCTGCACCGCACAGGCATCGTCCACCGCGCCGAAGTGCAGCAGCACCCGACCCCCTTCTCCCGGAGGGGGAGCAAAGGTGCAGTGGTAGTGCAGCCACTGGCCGGGCTGCAGGGTGCGGCCCACGCCGGAGGCCTTTGTTTCCGGAGAGTAGGGCACCAGAATGCTGCCGTCCCACGCAGCGGGGTATTCTGCCGTCTGAGTAATGGCGTACTTCCACAGGCCGTTCAGGTTCTCATAGCTGTCCCGGCGCATAGCCGGGCGAGGATATTCCGGGAGTGGGTGCATGGTTTCACCGCCTTTGATTTGTTGGTTTCATTCTAGCACAGGGCGGGTGGCTTGTATAGACT
>CABQER010000082.1 GCA_902463235.1 uncultured Faecalibacterium sp.
GTTTTTCGATATTGTTCAATTTTCAAGGTCCTGTGCGCCTCAGCCTTGCGGCTGACGACCTGTTTATTTTACCACCGAAGTGGTTTTTTGTCAAGCCTTATTTTTTAGAAGCTTTTGAACTTTCTGAACTTGGACACTCAAGAAGTTTCTCAGAACAAACTGGAACTTTTCAGCGTCTATTGGTTCTTTTCAAGGGCTTCCTGCTGAGGCTTTGGAAGTCATTCTTTTGCCTCAGCGCTTGGCGCTCAAGTATAATACCACACCCCCGCCTCCTTGTCAACACTTTTTGACAGATTTTTTCCATTTTCTTTGCGATTTCTTTTGGAGGGGAGAAAGCCCCTCAATCGGAACGCCCCTCTCTGTCATCGCTGCACACACTTGCGTATCGGCGGCGGGTGCGCTATTATATATTATAATACATTATATTGTGCCGTGAAGGAGGGCTTTGTTTATGATACTCACCGTCAACATTGGCAACACCCACATCACCGTGGGCGGCTACGAGCAGGATACTCTGCGTTTTTGTGGACGGCTGCACTCTGATACCGCCGCAACGGTGGACGAATACGCCATCCGTCTGGTGAATCTGCTCTCTCTGCACGGTGCATCGCCGGCACAAATTGAAGGCGGTATTCTGGGCAGTGTAGTGCCCGTGCTGAGCGGCCGGGTTCTTTCCGCTTTGCGCATCCTCTGCAATGCGCGCATCCTGACGGTCGGCCCCGGCCTGAAAAGCGGCATCAAGCTTCGGCTGGACAACCCCGCCCAGCTGGGCGCCGAGCTTTTATGCGGTGCTGTTGCTGCACTGGCAGAGTGTTCCGGGCCGCTGGTGGTGATCTCAGCCGACACCGCTATCTCCATGATGGCAGTCAATGCCAAGCAGGAGCTTGTGGGCGGAGTGATCCTGCCCGGGCCGCAGCTCTCGCTGAGCGCACTGGTAAAGAACACCGCTCAGCTGCCGCAGATCGACCTTGCCGCAAAGGCTCCTGCATCCATTCTGGGCAAGAGCACCTCTTCCTGCCTGCAGAACGGCTTTGTACTGGGCACCGCCAGCCTGCTGGACGGTCTGGCGGAACGTTTCTGCGCAGAGCTTGGCCCGCAGACAGCATTCTATGCCACCGGCAATCTGCCCATTCCCATCCGGGAAGCATGCTGCACCCCCATTCTATACCGGGAGACCCTCATCACAGACGGGCTGTACCGCATCTGGATGAAAAACAAAAAAGGATAACTCGAATCCTCCCGACGCACTGAAAAAAGAAAAACCAGAACACGAATGTGTTTTACGGGTTTCAGGACAGTTCGATTTTTCCCCGGATGAACAGTAGTCCTCTTGTTAGACATTCCTACAGGTTGGCAACCGCAGGCTAAGCAAAGCCGCGCTGCGCGCCGCCGCCTTGTTCGAATCCTCCCGGCGCACCGTAAATCGCAGCCTGTTGTTAGACATTCCTACACGCTGGGAACCGCGCACTAAGCAACAGCCCGCTGGGCTGATTGCTTGCCCTGCTGTGCAGGGCCTGACGGGTTGCGTTTGCTGATTTTTCTGCAGCCCCTTGGCAGGGCTTTGAAAAATCAGAACGCGGCCCCAACAACTCCTCCCTGTTTCAGCCGCTGGCTGCGGTCGTCGTCGTTGCTGTTCGAATTCTCCCGATCGCACAAAAAGAATCCCCGGCACACGAAAGTGTGTCGGGGATTCTTGGTGCGACCGGGAGGATTCGAACCTCTGGCCTTCCGGGTCGGAGCCGAACGCTCTATCCAGCTGAGCTACGATCGCACATATTCATTTCATCGGTGTAAAGTAGTATAGCACAGCCACACAAAAAAATCAAATAGGAAATGTCGATGCTATCTTGCAAAAGCCGCAGCGGCCCATATAATAGAGGGTGTGCCCCGGTGTGCGCGGGCACGGTTTAGGTTAAAGGATAAAAAGAGAACATGAAATCAAATACCAAAACACTGACCGAAGGCCCTCTGGCCAAACAGATCTTTCTGGTCAGTCTGCCGCTGGCGCTTTCCAACCTGCTGCAGGTGCTGTTCAACATGTCGGACGTAGCCGTGGTAGGCCGGTTTGCAGGCTCCACGGCGCTGGGCGCGGTGGGTTCCACCAGCATCCTCGTCAGCCTGTTCACCGGCTTTCTGATCGGCCTGAGCGGCGGCATCAACGTGCTGGTGGCCCGCTTCTACGGTGCACGGCACGAGCACGATGTGGAAAAGACTGTCCACTCCGCCGCCATCGTCAGCCTGATCGCGGGTGTGGTGCTGCTGTTCGTCGGCCTGCTGGGTTCCCCCTTCATGCTGCGGCTGCTGAACACCAAGGACGACCTGCTGCCCGGTGCCATCCTGTACCTGCGGGTGTACTTCCTTGGTATGCCCGCTCTGGCCTTGTACAACTTCGGCAACGCTGTGTTCAGCGCCATCGGCGACACCAAAAAGCCGCTGATGTACCTGTCCATTGCAGGCGCACTGAACATTGCACTGAACCTGTTTTTTGTCATCGTGTGCCAGTTAAGCGTCATGGGCGTGGCGCTGGCCAGCGCCATTTCGCAGTGCGTCTCTGCCGGGCTGATCCTGCACGCTTTGACCAAAGTGCAGGACTGCTACGTGCTGGACACCAAAAAGCTGCATCTGGACCCCACCACAACAAAGAGCATTCTGGGCCTTGGTCTTCCGGCCGGTTTCCAGAATGCCATTTTCGCTATTGCAAACCTGTTCATTCAGGCAGGGGTCAACTCCTTCGACTCTCTCATGGTCAAGGGCAACAGCGCCGCCGCCAATGCCGATGCCATGATCTACGACTGCATGGCCGCATTCTATATGGCCTGTGCAAGCTTTATGAGCCAGAACTACGGCGCTGGCAAGCCGGACCGCGTAAAGAAGAGTTATTTCATCAGTCTGGCCTACTCCTTTGGTGTGGGCCTGATCCTGGGCGGAAGCCTGTTCCTCTTTGGCCGCACCTTCCTTGCCCTGTTCACCACCGAGAGCGCCGTCATTGATGCCGGCATGAAGCGCGTGGGCGTGATGGGCTTTGCCTACTGCATCTCCGCCTTTATGGATTGCACCATCGCCGCTTCCCGCGGACTTGGCAAGACTGTGGTGCCCACCATTATTGTGGTAATGGGTTCCTGCGTGTTCCGGGTGATCTGGGTATACACCATCTTCGCGCACTTTCACACCATTCCCTCGCTGTACGCACTGTACCCCTGCAGCTGGGCGCTGACCGCCCTTGCCGAGATCGTGTACTTCGCACACTGCTATAAAGAATCGATGAGGATTTTTGAGCAGCCAAAAGCTGCCGCATAAAGCACAAAAGCTCCTGTCTGAATGGGCAGGAGCTTTTGTGTTACTGAACTTTTACCTCATCGGCCAGAACGCGCTTGTAATCCTCATAGTTGCGGGCCAGCAGGGCGGGGGTATCCAGACCATATGGGCACTTGGCCTTGCACCGGTCGCAGTGCAGGCAGCCCTCGATCTTTTTCATCTTGGCCTGACCTGCGGGGCTGAGATGCTCTGCCGAGGGCGAACGCCGCAGCAGCAGGCTCATGCGGGCGCAGTTGTTGATCTCGATGCCTGCCGGGCAGGGCATACAATAGCCGCAGCCGCGGCAGAACTCGCCGCACAGCTCGGCACGATCCCCCTCAATGACGGCACGGATGTCGTCGGTCATGCGCGGCGGGTTGTCGATATAGGAGAGGAACTCGTCCAGTTCCCTTTCACGCTGCACGCCCCAGATGGGCAGAACTCCATCGAACTGCGCCTCAAAGGCATAGGCTGCGGCGCTGTTGGTGATCAGTCCACCGGACAGGCCCTTCATGGCGATAAAGCCCATATTTGCCGCCTTGCACTTGTTCACCAATTCCAGCTCCTGCTCACCGGAGATATAGCTGAACGGGAACTGCAGCGTCTCGTACAAACCGCTGTCAATGGCCTCGTGGGCCACCTTCAGGCGGTGGTTGGTGATGCCGATATGCCGGATCATGCCTTTGGCTTTGGCCTCCTGTATAGCCTCGTAGAGGCCGGAGCCGTCGCCGGGCTTCGGGCAGAATGCGGGATTGTGGAACTGGTACAGGTCAATGTAATCGGTGCGCAGATTGGTGAGTGAAGTGTGCAGATCCTTCCAAAAGTCCTCTGCGTTCTGCGCTGCCGTTTTGGTGGCGATATACACTTCCGTGCGGATGCCGTCAAAGGCTTCGCCCAGCTTCACCTCGCTATCGGTGTAGGCGCGGGCGGTATCAAAAAAGCGGATGCCTGCCTTGTAAGCCTTGCGGGCCAGATAGACGGCATCTTCCTGCGAGATGCGCTGGATGGGCAGTGCGCCGAAGCCATTTTTGTTCACCGTGATGCCGGTGCTGCCAAGGGTGACCATATCCATAGCTGTTTCCTCCACTCGTGGGTGTAAAGACTCTCCTTTTTCATTATAAAACGAACGATTCTGCTGTGCAAGAAGTTAGGCAAAGCAAAAGGGCCTTTCCCGAAGGAAAAGCCCTCTTTGCTTACTTTTTACTGATAATCGTGGTTCAGGAACATCGCCTTGATGACCACCACCTCGTCGTATTCCTCCTGTTCCACCTGCACATCTGCGTTCAGGGACTTCAGGCGGTTTTCCACGGCAGTCAAAGCCTCCGGCACCGTGACGGCGCGGCCCTCTTCAATGGCATCGCTCATCTGCTTGAGCA
>CABQER010000083.1 GCA_902463235.1 uncultured Faecalibacterium sp.
AGACCATCATCAACCAGCTGCACGACCGTCTGCAGGACGAGGGCATCAGCGAGGACCTCATCAAGCACGTGGCCGACCGTCTGGGCCACGACCGCCGCTACGGCATCGACCCCACCAAGATCAAGAACGATTTGGGCTGGTACCCCGAGACCCCCTTCGAGAAGGGCATCGTGCTGACCATCGACTGGTATCTGAACCACGAGGAATGGATGGACCATGTCACCAGCGGTGATTACCAGAACTACTATCAGGATATGTACAAGAATAAGTAACAGATCGTAAAACACAGACTGCGTAAAAAAGCACCTGTCATGGAGATTTTCTGTGACAGGTGCTTTTTGTATGGATGACTCAGTTGGGCGTGGTGTCTACCACAAAATCTGCCGTCTCCGCAATGTGGTACTGGGCAAAATAGCCCTCCTCCAGCGGCACCCACCGGGCGGCAAAATTGGCATATTGCTCCCCCTCCCGCGCCTGCAGGCGGCGGGTCTGCTCTTCTTTTGCGCAGGTCAGGAACACCCGCAGCGTTTCGTAACCGGTCAGCAGCGGGTGGTGGCTGTAGCTGCCCTCCAAAATCACCAGTGGCTGCGCGGCCAGCTCCCGTGCGGGCAGGTACGCACCCTCGCGGCAGGAATAGGCACGGTACTGCACCGGCTGGCCTTCGTAGGCTGGGCGCAGGGCTTCGTCCCGCAGGCGGGCAAGGTCCATATTGACGCAGGGCGTTTTCTCCCAGCCGCGGATGCGCTGTGCAGGCGGCAGGTAAAAATCATCGGTGTGCAGGGTGATGCTGGCCGGGAGCTGCCGGGCCAGCGTATTTGCAAGGGTGGTCTTGCCGCTGCCGCAGCGGCCATCCAGCGCCAGCACCAGCGGCTTTGTGGGCTGCTGTGCCAGTGCGGCGGCAAGAAGGGAGATCAGGCCCGGCGGTGCAATGTTCTGTGGCATGGATGCGTGCTCCTTTAAGAGAATATAAATTTTTCTCATTATACCACAGCCTGCGCCAAAACGGTAGAATGCACAAAAAGCGAGGTGGAGAAAACCGTGGTTTGTCACGAATAACTTTTTTCAAGAAAAGTGTTGACAACGGCCCACCGCTGTGGTAAGATACAGTCACATTAGAAATAACTAACCACAAGAAACAGATCGGCAGGCCGAAGCCTTGAATGCTCCGCGCAAAGCTGCTTCTTTTTTGGAATCCGGGTTAGAAATATCTAACTTATAAACGCGGCGCATCCGGGGAACAATAGCCCGGAGAAACAAGGCGGGAGGGCACAGACATGGAGCGTAATTTTGAAACGGTCATGATCGAACAGTGTGCCCCGGTGCTGGCCAGCCTGAAACCGGCAGGCCTGTTCCGCTATGAGACCCGCGACTGCGCCGACCTTGCGCGCCGGGTGAAAAACTGGAACACTCAGCTGAACCCCAAGGGCCTGCGTGTGCGGGTGCTCAAGGGCTGCGTGCTCAACCACCGGTATCTTGTGTATGTCTACCGCGAAAGCAGGCTGGCTGCCGTGCTGGCAGATGAAAAGGTGCAGAGCTTTCTGCGGCAGGAGGGCTACCGCCTGCCGGAAGCGGGCGAAGCACCGGATGTGGGCAATATGCTCACTCAGCTTTCCCGCAAGCTGTGCTGTTCGGCAGAATTTCCGCATGAGATCGGGGTGTTCCTTGGCTATCCACTGGGCGATGTTGTGGGCTTTATCGAGAACCGCGGCAAGAACTTTACCTGCTGCGGCTGCTGGAAGTCCTACGGCGACCCGGATGCAGCGCAGAAGCACTTTGACCAGCTGAGCAAGTGCACAGCAGTCTATCTGCGGCTGTTCCACAGCGGAACGCCCATTCTCCGCCTTGCCGTGGCGGCTTAAAATTTGTCATTCTCTTTTCAAATACTCTCTTTTTATCCTGGCACCTGCTGGTGTCCACGCACTGGCAGGAAAGAAATCCTCCTTTTGACACGCGGCCGCGCGGTGCAGACTGACCACTGTACCGCGCGGCTGTGTCATTTGCTGCAAAAGAGCACAGCAGGGCAGAGAAAAAGCTTTGTGATAGTTTACAAGATGCCGCCAAAAAAGAACGAGAAAATGTAAACAATGGCTAACTTTGATTCAATAATTTGAGTTAGTTATTGTTGATTGTGGTGAAAAAACGGAAAAAATCGGGCAGAAAAATTGTTTGTTCATATGAACTAACTTTTAATTATGAAAAAACTATTGACATAAAAGGTTAGTAAGCGTAAACTATCCACGTTGGTAGTTGCGGCTGACTAACCGCAGCGATATCCCAGATTCAAACAGGAAGGGAAGCGGAAGTATGATGCCTTTGACAATGGCAAAAGCAGGGGAGACCGTCACTATCAAAAAGATCACCGGCAAGGACGAGATCCGGCTGCATCTGGCAGAGCTGGGTTTTGTGGTGGACAGTGAGGTAACGGTCGTCAACGAGATCGCAGGCAACCTGATCATTCAGGTCAAGGAGAGCCGCATCGCGCTGGACAAGACCATGGCAAACCGTATCATGATTGGCTGAACAGTGCCCCGGCGCTGTTTGGGAGCTGCTCCGAAACTGGAATAGTCTCTCTATAAAGACAAGCAGAGGAGGATGGTTAAGTATGAAAACTCTGAAAGACGTAAAGGTCGGCGAGACCGCTACTGTGGCAAAGCTGCACGGTGAAGGCCCGGTCAAGCGCCGCATCATGGACATGGGCATCACCAAGGGTGTCGAGATCTATGTCCGCAAGGTGGCACCTCTGGGCGACCCCATGGAGCTGACCGTGCGCAACTACGAGCTGAGCGTGCGCAAGGCCGATGCTGAAATGATCGAAGTAGTCTGATCCCAAAGGGAGGAAGGATTAAGCAATGAGCATTAAAATTGCACTTGCCGGCAACCCGAACTGCGGTAAAACGACCCTGTTCAACAATCTGACCGGCTCCAACCAGTATGTCGGCAACTGGCCCGGCGTTACGGTGGAAAAGAAGGAAGGCAAGCTGAAGGGCGATAAGGATGTTATCATTCAGGACCTGCCCGGCATCTACTCGCTGTCTCCGTACACGCTGGAAGAAGTGGTTTCCCGTACTTATCTGGTCAAGGAGAAGCCCGATGCCATCCTGAACATCATCGATGGTACCAACATTGAGCGTAACCTGTACCTGACCACCCAGCTGATCGAGCTGGGCATCCCGGTGGTCATGGCTGTGAACATGATCGATCTGGTGCGCAAGAACGGTGATAAGATCGACCTGAAGAAGCTGAGCGCAGAGCTGGGCTGTCAGGCGGTGGAGATCAGCGCACTGAAGGGCGAGGGCACCGAGGCTGCTGCAAAGGCTGCTGTGGCTGCTGCAAAGGCTACCAAGGCTGCTGAACTGCCCCATGTGTTCACCGGCAGCGTGGAGCACGCCATTGCCCACATCGAAGAGTCCATTCAGGGCAAGGTGGATGACCGCTTCCTGCGCTGGTATGCCGTCAAGCTGTTCGAGCGCGACGAGAAGGTCATGGACGAGCTGAAGCTCGACAAGAGCCTGATCGACCACATCGACCAGCACATCAAGGACTGCGAAGCTGAGATGGACGATGACGCTGAGAGCATCATCACCAACCAGCGCTATGCATATATCAACACCGTCGTGGGCAAAGCTGTTAAGAAAAAGGCCCGCGTGGAGCACCTGACCGTTTCCGATAAGATCGACCAGATCGTGACCAACCGTATTCTGGCTCTGCCCATCTTCGCACTGGTCATGTTCCTGATGTACTCCCTGTCCATGGGCACCTCCATTGCAGACGGCGGCTGGGCCATTGGTACCTTTGCCACCGACTGGACCAACGATGTCCTGTTCGGTGAGATCGTGCCGGGTGCTCTGGGCGGCTTGCTGGAGAGCATCGGCGTGGCAGGCTGGCTGTACGGCCTGATCATGGACGGCATCGTTGCCGGTGTCGGCGCAGTTCTGGGCTTCGTTCCCCAGATGCTGGTCCTGTTCTTCCTGCTGTCCATCCTGGAGGATGTGGGCTATATGTCCCGTGTCGCCTTCATCATGGACCGTATCTTCCGCAAGTTCGGCCTGTCCGGCAAGAGCTTCATCCCTGTTCTGGTGGGCACCGGCTGCGGCGTCCCGGGCGTCATGGCATCCCGTACCATCGAGAACGAGCGTGACCGCCGCATGACCATCATGACCACCTGCTTCATCCCCTGCGGCGCTAAGATGCCCATTATCGGCCTGATTGCAGGTGCTCTGTTCGGCGGCTCTTCTCTGGTTGCTGTTTCCGCTTACTTCATCGGTCTGGCGGCCATCATCTGCTCCGGCGTGATCCTGAAGAAGACCAAGCTCTTCGCAGGTGATCCCGCTCCCTTCGTGATGGAGCTGCCCGCTTACCATGTGCCTGCATGGGGCAACGTGTTCCGTGCAACCTGGGAGCGCGGCTGGTCCTTCATCAAGCGCGCAGGCTCCGTCATTCTGGCCGCTACCGTTGTGCTGTGGTTCCTGCAGGGCTTCGGCTTCGAGAATGGTGTCTTCGGCATGGTCGAGGATCAGGACAACTCCGTGCTGGCTGCGATCGCTACCAAGGTCGCATGGATCTTTGCACCTCTGGGCTTCGGCAACTGGCGTG
>CABQER010000084.1 GCA_902463235.1 uncultured Faecalibacterium sp.
TGCGTGGCCCTGATCATCTGCGGTGCGTGGCTGGTGCGCGGCCCCAAGGGCAGAAAACAGAAGCCGCAGAACGATGCCGAAGATGAAGATTTTACCGAGTATACTGCACAGGATGCGCAGGCGGAGCCGGAAGCAAGGGGCTTTGCCATGCCCAAACTCTCGGCTCTGCTGGGCAAGCCCGTGACCCCGGACGATGAGACGGAGGATGCCGACGATGGACGAGACGAGAAATGATGCGCCGCTGACCGGTGAAGCACCGCAGACTGCAAAACCGCAGCCGCTGCGCCGGGTGGGCAGCTTCACGCTGGGCGTATGCCTGATCGCAGCGGGCATCTTCTTTCTGCTTGCCTATTTCGTGCCGGGCTTTGACTGGAAGCTGACGCTCAAGATCGCCCCGGCGGCAGGGCTGATCCTGCTGGGCGGCGAGGTGCTCTTTTTTGCCGCCCGCCCGGGCCGCTGGAAATACGATTTCTGGTCGGTGCTGATCTGCCTTGTGCTCATGGGCGGATGCTTCTGTCTGTCGCTGCTGCCGGTGGTGTGGGATGAACTCGGCCCGGAGCGGAATCGGGCAAGCATGAAGCTGGGGCAGGAATATACGACAGAAGCCTATGACAAGATCAAACAAACAGCCCCGGATATCCGTGTGAAGAATATCAGCGGAAACGCCTACCTGTACAGCAGTGAGGCGAAAACGCTGCGGGATGTGAATGCCGGAAACGGCTATCTGAGCCTGACTGTGGAGCTGTTTGGCGGCTATGACAGCGTACAGGCCTTTGCGCAGGACTGCCGCAGCGTGACCGATGCCGTGCAGCAGTGCAGCGCACAGCCGGATGAGCTGCGCATTACATGGTCGCCGGAGAACGACCCGGGCCAGAGTCTTGCCTCCGGCAGCCTGCAGAATGTGGAGCAGTACACGCTGGAACTGGAAGGCATCGCACAGCTGGACTGGACAGCGGAGCAGATGGCAAAGCAGACCGAGGTGCAGTATCTGCTGGACGAAGAAAACGAAAAACCGGCGGAGTCCGAAGCTTTTTCCGAGGAAAGCGCGGAGCTGAGTGAGTGAAACAAAAAATGCTTCCGTGCGACGCACGGAAGCATTTTTTTGTTGAAATCAGCCGAAAACTGTGTTATGCTATCTCTGCTGCTGAAAGGCGGCGGGGCACTGCAAACAACGGCAGGCGGTTCGGCCCTCACTTCCGAAAGGAGGTGAGTACATGCCAATTACTTTGACATTCCACTTGTTTGGATTGACATTCACCATTCGCGTGAAAAAGTAAGAACCGCCACCCGGCACGGTGACGGTTCTCAAAAACTGTAAACCTTGAACTGGGGCCAACCGCTTGTCGCAGTGCCCTTTCTATAGACATTATAGCGAATCCCGGCAGAGCTGTCAAGCATCTGCCGGGATTCGTTTTATCGTAAAATTTACAGCTTTTTGCCGGTGAGCAGCTCGTAGGCCTCCAGATACTTGGCAATGGTCTTGTCAATGACATCCTGAGGCAGGTCGTAGTTGCTGTCGGGATTGGCCTTGAGCCAGTCGCGTACGAACTGCTTATCAAAAGAGGGCTGGCTGTGGCCCGGCTCATAGCCCTCCAGCGGCCAGAAGCGGGAGGAATCCGGGGTGAGCATCTCGTCGCCCAGCACCACGTTGCCGTTCTCATCCAGACCAAACTCAAACTTGGTGTCGGCAATGATGATGCCGCGGGAGAGCGCATACTCAGCACACTTCTTGTACAGGGCAATGGTGTAGTCGCGCAGCTTGGTGGCATACTCCTCGCCGTGGCCGGGGAACTGCTTTTCCAGCACCTCGATGCTCTTTTCGTAGGAGATGTTCTCGTCGTGGTCGCCGATCTCGGCCTTGGTGGAGGGAGTGTAGATAGGCTCGGGCAGCTTGTCGGACTCCTTCAGGCCCTCGGGCAGCTGGATGCCGCACACCTTGCCGGTCTTCTGGTAGCTGGCCCAGCCGCTGCCGGTGATGTAGCCGCGCACGATGCACTCGATGGGCAGCATGGTCAGCTTACGGCACATCATGCTGTTGCCGTCGAACTGGGGCTGCTGGAAGAACTCCGGCATATCCTTCACGTCCACGCTCAGCATATGGTTGGGCAGCAGATCGCGGGTGTAATCGAACCAGAATTTGCTCATCTGGGTCAGAACGGTGCCCTTTTTGGTGACCTTGTTTTTCAGGATGACATCAAACGCGGAAATGCGGTCGGTAGCAACCATGATGAGGCTGTCACCGTTATCATAGATCTCACGAACCTTGCCTTCTTTAATGGGCTTGAACTCAGTCATAATCAAACACTCCATTTTCCAATGCCGAAAAAGCGGCGGTGTATCTTACCTGATTATTGTACCATGTCTGCGGACAGTTTGAAAGAAACAGAATGAAAGGAAAATCAGGCCGTTTTTGCATTTTTCTCGTGAAAAATGTACGAAAAATAGAATCAAAATTCGGCGATTTGACGATAAAAGTCGTACTTTCACAACAATGAAGCACCTTTTTGTAAAATGTAGGCATGGACATTCCGGCGATTGTGCGGTATCTTATAATCAACAAATTAGAATAGGGAGGGTTTACATATGGGCAGTTTTCCCAAAGATTTTCTGTGGGGCGGTGCCACCGCTGCCAACCAGTGCGAGGGCGCATGGCAGGCAGGCGGCAAGGGCCTTGCCACCGTGGATGTGACCCCGTTTGGCCCGGACCGCTTCCCGGTGGCGCTGGGTCGGCTGGAAATGCTGGAGTGCGACGACAAGCACTATTATCCCAGCCATGAAGCCATTGACCTGTATCACCATTATAAAGAGGACATCGCCCTCTTTGCCGAGATGGGTTTCAAGTGCTTCCGGCTGTCCATCGCATGGACCCGCATCCTGCCGAACGGCGACGATGCCCAGCCCAATGAAGAGGGCTTGAAGTTCTATGAGGATGTGTTTGATGAGTGCCACAGATACGGCATTGAACCGCTTGTGACCATCTGCCACTTCGATACCCCCATTGCCCTCATAAAAAAGTATGGCGGCTGGAAAGACCGCCGCATGGTGGATGCCTATGTGCACTACTGTGAAGTGCTGTTTGACCGCTACAAGGGGAAGGTGAAATACTGGCTCACCTTCAACGAGATCAACATGCTGCTGCATCTGCCCTTTACCGGCGCGGGGCTAGTGTTCTATCCGGGCGAGAATGTGCAGCAGGTGGAGTATCAGGCGGCACATCATGAGCTGGTGGCCAGCGCAAAGGCGGTCAAGCTGGCCCATGAAAAGATGCCCGGTGCCATGGTGGGCTGTATGCTGGCGGCAGGCCAGTATTACCCGCGCACCTGTGCACCGGAGGATATCCGTGCCGCGCAGGAAGCGGACCGCGACAACTACTTCTTTACCGATGTGCAGGCCCGGGGAGCCTACCCGGTGTGGGCAAAAAAGCGGATGGAGAAGGCCGGCATCACCCTACACACCGAGCCGGGCGATGAGCAGGTTCTGAAAGAAGGCACCGTGGATTTTGTCTCCTTCAGCTACTATTCCAGCCGCTGCATCACCACGGATCAGGAGATCCTGGCAGAAGAAAAGGCCGACGGCAATGCGGTGCTGGAAGCCGTGAAGAACCCGTACCTCAAGGCCAGCGAGTGGGGCTGGGCCATCGACCCGGTGGGCCTGCGCGTGACCCTGAACACCATCTACGACCGGTACGAAAAGCCCATGTTCATTGTGGAGAACGGCCTTGGCGCGGTGGATACCGTGGAAGCGGACGGCTCCATCCACGACAGCTACCGCATCGATTATCTGCGCGCCCACATCGAGCAGATGGAAAAGGCCGTCAACGAGGACGGCCTGCCGCTGATGGGCTACACCACATGGGGTCCTATCGACCTTGTGAGCGCATCCACCGGTGAGATGAAAAAGCGCTACGGCTTTATCTATGTGGATAAGGACAACGACGGCAACGGCACACTGGCCCGCAGCCGCAAGGACAGCTTCTACTGGTACAAAAAGGTCATTGCTTCAAACGGCACTGACCTTGCCTGAAATTTGCGAAAAAATAAATTTGTGAGAAAGAATTGGAATTTATGACACCTGAGATCATTGCACACCGCGGCGCGTCCTATCTTGCGCCGGAAAATACCCTTTCTGCGTTTCGCAAGGCGATGGAGATCGGCGCGGACGGCGTGGAAATGGATGTACAGCAGACCAGCGATAAAAAGCTGGTGATCCACCACGATTTTGTCATTGACTGGCATACCGACATGCGTGGCCAGATCTACGACATGACCGAGGGCGAGCTGAAGGCGCTGGACTTTGGCAGCTGGAAGGATGTGAACTATCGGAACGAGAGGATCGCTACCCTGCAGGAGGCACTGGCTCTGTGCAGGGAAATGGAAGGTACCATCGTTCAGCTGGAGATGAAGGCCACCATTGATGACGACCCGGATTTTGTCCCCCGCGTGATCGAGGAGGTGCGTGCAGCAAACATTACCGACCGGCTGGTGGTGATCTCGTTCAACCACGACCTGCTGCGGCAGGCAAAGCAGCTGATGCCGGAGCTGAAGGTGGGCGTGCTGGTCTACGGTGC
>CABQER010000085.1 GCA_902463235.1 uncultured Faecalibacterium sp.
GCCCGGGTGCGCACACGGCGCATCCGCCGCACCGTCATCATCGTAGCGGTGCTGACCATCCTTGTCCTGTTTGCCACCGGCGCAGTGGGGTCTTCCATTGCGCGCGCAAAAGACCTTGTGGATACTGCCGTCATCGCGCTGGCACCAGCCGCAGGCTGGCCGCAGCAGACCGGCATCACCGACCCGGATGCGGTGGCGCAGATGTCTGGCAGCTTTGTGGAGATGGGCGGCGACAGCTGCGTGGTATACAGTCTTGGCGGCACCCGCCTGAACAGCATCCAGAGCGGCTATGCCCGCCCGGCCATTGCTGCAGGCAAGACCCGCTTTGTGCTGTACAACCGCTCCGGCAATGAGCTTCGGGTGGAAAGCCGCACCCAGAACCTTTATACCAAAACCATGGACAGCACCATCTCGCTGTGCGCCGTGGCAGATGCCGGACAGGTGGCTGTTGTGACCGACAGCACCGACAGCGTGGCGAAGCTGACCGTTTACAATTCCAGTATGCAGCAGCAGCTGGTGTGGAACCTGACCAGTGAGCAGGGCACCCCGCTGCGCATGGCCTTTGCGCCGGACAGCCGCCGCCTTGCCGTGGCCGCTGTATCGGCGGTGGGCGGCCAGCTGACCACGAACCTTTATGTACTGCCCCTCTCGCAGGGCGACCCGGTATGCCTTGGCTCCGAGAACAGTGTGCCCCAGTGGATGGGCTGGATGTCCAACGGCTTTTTGCTGGTGCTTTATGAGAACCGCGCCGTGCTGTACAACACGAGCGGCGGCAGCGCAGGCGAACGCGCCAGCTACGATTTTGGCGGCGGCACCCTCGTCAGCGTGTCCAACACCAGTAACGGTGCGGCCCTGCTGCTGAGCAATGGCCAGACCAGCACGGCGGTGCTGCTGGACGGGGAGCTGACCGTGGGTTACAGCGGCAGTGTGCTCTCGGCCAGCCAGATCATCCGGGCAAAGAACGACGGCTTCTACCTGCTCACCGACAGCACGGTGGAGCGCTTCAACAGTGTGGGCGAGTTCCAGTGGAGCCAGCCGCTTTCGGCCCGGCCCCGGGCACTGGTCGAGGGCAGACAGATTTTGGTGTTCACCGGCAACACGGTGCAGGTGCTCACGCCGCCGGAGCAGGCAGCTTCCAGCGGACAGTGACTTTTTAGGTGGGAAGATCATGCGTAAATAGCACTCTTGCGGGGAAAGTGATAAAAATAACAGGGAAAACAAGGTATGTTCAAGAATCCGTCATTTCTTTTTGATATCATATGCACGGCAGCATGGATCATTCTGGTGGTGCGCTATGCGCGCAAGGGCTTTCTTTCGTCCATTGTGCAGCTGGTGGGCAACCTGTTCAGTCTGCTGGGGGCCAAGGAGCTTTCCGCTGCCTGCGCCGGCTGGGTGTTCGAACACATGCTGGCAGGCGGCTTCCGCACCCAGATCGCAGCAAACATTGCTGCGGGCGGTGCGGTAGACCTTTCCGGCATTGCGGAAAAGTATGCGGGTTTCCTGCCTGCTTCTTTCCGCGCTTCCATCGTGGCAGCCTGCGAGCGCTCCATTGGCGCTGTGCTGGCCGATAACGCGGTGGTGCTGGCCGATTCCATTGTGGAAAACGTGTTGCAGCCGCTGCTCACACCGGTGATCACGCTGGTGCTGTTCTTCTTGTTCTACGCGCTTTTGCGCCTGCTGGTCAGTATGCTGGTCACGGTGCTGGGCCTTGTGAACAAGCTGCCGGTCATTGGCACGGTAAACCGCGGCCTTGGCTGGCTTGTGGGCGGTGCCACGGCGCTGCTGGATATCTATTTGGTGCTGTGCATCCTGTGGGGCATCATCGTCATCACAGGCGGCAGCCTGAATGTGCTCAACGATACGGTGATGAGCAGCAGTCTTTACTACAAAATCTTCAATCTCTTCAACCCTTTCCTGTAAAGGGTTTTGCATAAAGGAGGAACTATGGTCTGTATTCGATGCCAGAAACGTCCGGCGATCATCTTCATCCAGCGGATGGACAATGGTCAGATGAAGCAGGAGGGCTACTGCCTGCACTGCGCCCGTGAGCTGCACATCAAGCCGGTGGACGATCTGATGAAGCAGTTCGGCATGTCGGATCAGGATCTTGATAACATGGAGAACCGCATGGAAAGCATGATGGAGGAGATGGGCGATGCAAACCCGCTCTCCATGATGATGAACATGGCGAACGGCGGCGAGGATGCTGACCCGGACAGCATGGACGAAGATCTGATCCCCGGCAGCAATGCCACCTTCCCGCTGGGCTTTACCAGCAGCGAGAAGAAGGATGGCGACAAAAAGGCCGACCGTAAAAACGGCAAAAAGCCGCCTAAGCGCAAATTTCTGGATACCTATTGCGAGAATCTGACCCGCAAGGCCCGGGAAGGCAAACTGGACGATATCATTGGCCGCGACCGCGAAATTTACCGCACCATCCAGATTTTGAGCCGCCGCCAGAAGAACAACCCCTGCCTCATCGGCGAAGCCGGTGTGGGCAAGACCGCCATTGCCGAGGGCATTGCGGAGCGCATTGCCAAGGGGGATGTGCCCATCGGCCTGAAGGATAAGGAGATCTATCTGCTGGACCTCACCAGCCTTGTGGCAGGCACCCAGTTCCGCGGCCAGTTCGAGCAGCGGGTCAAGGGCCTGCTGAGCGAGGTGAAGGCCGCAGGCAACGTGATCCTGTTCATCGATGAGATCCACACCATCACCTCTGCCGGTGAGAGCGAGGGTGCCATGAACGCGGGCAATATCCTGAAGCCCGCCCTCTCCCGTGGTGAAATTCAGGTCATCGGTGCCACCACCTTCAATGAGTACCGCAAGTATATCGAGAAGGATCAGGCGCTGGAACGCCGTTTCCAGCCCGTGCGGGTGGAAGAACCCAGCGTGGCCGATACCCTTGCTGTGATGAACGGCATCAAGCACTACTACGAGCAGCACCATCATGTGCAGGTGCCTGCCGATGTGCTTTCGGCCACCGTCACCCTGAGTGAGCGCTATATCACCGACCGCTTCCTGCCCGATAAGGCCATCGACCTGCTGGACGAAGCCTGCGCCTGCTGCAATCTGGCCCACCCGGTCATTTCCGAGTATCTTGGGATGCAGAAGGAGCTGGATGCCCTCAAGCAGGAAGAAGCCGAGATGGAGAATGCGGATGTGAACGAGCCCATCGACTACGAGCGCGTGGCCGAGCGCAAGACCCGCATTGCAAAGCTCGAAGCCGACCTGCCCGCAAAGCAGGCTGCTGCCAGCGAGATCCAGGTGACCATGGACGATGTGGCCAAGGTCATCGAGCTGTGGACCGGCATTCCGGCAGTCAAAATTCGGGAGACCGAGTTCGCGAAGCTGGCAAACCTTGAGAGTGAGCTGAAAAAGAAGATCATCGGGCAGGACGAGGCCGTGCATCTGGTGGCGCAGGCCATCAAGCGCAGCCGCGCCGACCTTTCCGGCCGCCGCCGTCCCGCAAGCTTCATCTTTGTGGGTCCCACCGGCGTGGGCAAGACCGAGCTGGTCAAGCAGCTGGCAGAACAGTTGTTCGATGGCCCCGACCCGCTTATCCGTCTGGACATGAGCGAGTATATGGAAAAATACGCGGTGTCCCGCATGATCGGTTCGCCTCCGGGCTATGTGGGCTACGAGGAGGCCGGTCAGCTCACCGAGAAGGTGCGCCGCCGCCCATACAGCGTGGTGCTGTTCGATGAGATCGAAAAGGCGCACCCGGATGTCATGAACATTCTGCTGCAGATTTTGGACGAGGGCAAGATCAACGATGCGCAGGGCCGCACGGTGGATTTTTCCAACACGGTCATCTGCATGACCTCCAACGCCGGCAGCAGCGACCAGAGTACCGGTGGGCTTGGCTTCAATAAGAGCGAGGAACAGCTCAGCGAGGAAAAGACCCGCAAGGCGCTGGCCCAGTTCCTGCGGCCGGAGTTCCTTGGCCGCGTGGATGAAGTGATCGCCTTCAAGCCCCTGACCGAGGAGACCCTGCAGGGCATCGCGGCCCTGATGCTGGACGAGTACAAGCCCGGCATGGAGGCCAAGGGTATCGCATACAGCTACACCCCGGCAGCCCTCAAGGCACTGGTGCAAAAGAGTCAGGGTGGCAAGTTTGGTGCGCGCGATTTGCGCCGCGTCATTCGCAAAGCCGTGGAAGACCCCGCCGCCGAGCGCCTGATCGACGGCACGCTGGCATCCGGCGGCACCCTTGTGGTGGATGCCGGTGAAAACGGCGAGATCATCTTGAAGTAAACAAAGAGAAAGCCCCTGCATCCGTTTTGGAATGCAGGGGCTTTTCCTCTGTTTGGCGCTGTACGGCAAACTGGAACTTGTCGGGGCAGCATAAACCCTCTCAGGCAAAGCCTGACGGCTTTGCCAGCTCTCCCGAAGGGCGAGCTCTTTGCAGCTGACGGAAAGCACCTATAAAGCTCCCCCTTCGGGGGAGCTGGACGCGAAGCGGCCTGAGAGGGTTTCTGTACTTGCAAACTGGAACTTTCAAATTAGTCTTTGCAAATAACCTTTGAACCTTCACCATCAATTACAATTCC
>CABQER010000086.1 GCA_902463235.1 uncultured Faecalibacterium sp.
AGGCACCAATGCCGCAGGCCATCTTCTTTTCCATGCTCACAAAGCAGGGGGTGCCCTTCTCGGCACACAGGCGGGCAGCGTTCTTCATCATGACCGTGGGGCCGCACACCAGCACCACATCGTAGTCGGCGGGGTCGTACAGCTGGGTGACAAAGCCGTGGAAGCCCACCGCGCCGGTGTCGGTGGACACCTTGACGAGGTTTGCGATCTCGCGGTACTCCTCCATGCAGTAGGGGGCATCCCGGAAGCCGAAGAACACATCCGGCTTCACACCTGCCGCTGCCAGTTCACGGGTGAGCTGGAACATGGGCGCGGTGCCGATGCCGCCGCCCACCACAGCGATCTTTTTGTACTTGCTCAGGATGTCCGGCACATCAAAGCCGTTGCCCATAGGGCCGGTGAGCTGGAAGGTATCCTTCATTTTGAGCTGCGCGATCTTTTCAGTGCCCTCGCCCACCACCTGATACAGAAACTCGATGGTGCTGCTGTCCGGGTTCCAGCGGTGCACGCTGATGGGCCGGGACAGGAAGGGGGCTTCGTCTGCGCCCCACGCACGCAGGGTAAAGAACTGGCCTGCGTGGGGTGCGTGATCGCGGTCCGGCCAGACCACCGTCAGCAGGCGGATGTCCGGGGCAATGACCTCATTGCGCAGAACAGTGGCTTCACAGCAGGCTGCACGCATGAGCAATGGCCTCCTTCATATTCACACATTCGTTGTAAGCGGCTTCATCAAAGGCAGTGCCCGGCTGCTTCTTATAGGCCAGCAGGATGCCGCGGCTGGAGTTGACCACGCCGCCGTTGCCCTTGGTGAGGTACTGGGCAATGTCCTCGGCCTTGCCGCCCTGTGCGCCGTAGCCGGGGATCAGGAAGAAGCTGTCCTGATACTTTGCGCGGATCTCGGTAGCCTCCTCGATGTGGGTACCGCCGATGACCAGACCGATGGAGGAGTAGCCGTGCTCGCCCATGTAGTCCTTGCCCAGCGCGTTCAGCTTGTCGCCCACCAGATCGTAGACGTGGCGGCCGTCGGCCAGCTTCTCGTACTCAAAGTCCTTGGCACCGCCGTTGGAGGTGCGGCAGAGCACGAACATGCCCTTGCCCTGCTTTTCGGCGTAGGGCAGGTAGGGGCTGATGGAGTCCAGACCCATATAGGGTGCCAGCGTGACGAAATCACTCTCGAAATCGCCGGTAAAGTGGCCCATGGCGTACATCTCGGCGGTCTTGGCAATGTCGCCGCGCTTGATGTCGGCAATCACCGGCACACCGGCCTCGCGCACAGCCTTCAGGGTGTCGGCGTAGGCCTTCATGCCCTCAAGGCCCAGAGACTCGTAGTAAGCGATCTGCACCTTGTAGCAGCCTGCCACGGCCTTGGTGGCGTCGATGAGCTTCCTGTTGAAGCGCACGATGTTCTCGCCCTTCGTCAGGGTGCTGTCCACGAAGTCCTCGGGCAGGTAGCTGAAGTCGGTATCCAGACCTACGCACACCGGGCCGCGGGCTTCCACTGCTTCGTAAAGCTTATCCATGTTGGTCATTGTGGGTTCCTCCTGTTTGCTCTCTTATCGATTGTTATCTTATATAGTATTGTTTTTTCAATTCTCTGCCTGATAGGTCAGCTTGCCGCCCTTGATGGTGGCGCACACCTTGCCGTACAGTTCAGCGCCGTCGAACGGGGTGTTGTGAGATTTGGAGTGCAGCTTGTCCTTGTCCACGGTGTAGGGGGTATCCAGATCCACCAGCACCATGTCGGCATCGTAGCCCGGCTCCAGCTGACCCTTGGCAAGGCCCAGAATTTCTGCCGGGCGGGTGCTCATCAGGTGCACCAGCACTTCCAGCGGCAGGCCTTCCTGCTTGCAGAGCTTGGTGTAGCAGACGCCGAAAGCGGTCTCACTGCCCACCATACCGGCCATGCCCTTGAGCTTGTCCTCTTCGGAGTGGGGCGCGTGGTCGGTTGCAATGGCATCCACGATGCCGGTGCGGATGCCGTCCACCAGCGCCTGCACATCGTCGGCGGTGCGGATGGGCGGGTTCACACGGTAATCGCAGGTATCATTGGTGAACCACAGGTGGTGCGGGGTCACCTCGCAGGTGACGGGTGCCCCCCGCAGCTTTGCCATCTGGATGGCATCCAGCGCACCGCGGGTGGACACGTGGCACATGTGCAGCTTGGTCTGGTAGTATTCGCTCAGCCAGCAGTTGCGCACCGTCTCGATGTCCTCAGCCAGACGGTAGTCCCACGGGCTGATCTCCATATCCTCGGCGTGGCTCATCACGGTGATATCCTTCTGGGTGCAGATGGCGAAAGCCTTTGCCATGGTGGCATTGTCCTGCACGCCGTGGCCGTCCTCGGTGATGAACTTCACACCGGCAGGCAGGGTCTTGAGGTGGTCGATGCTCACACCGTCAAAGTTCTCGGTGATGGAGACGGTCTGGTTTGCATCGCACAGCCCTACCTCGGCAGCCTTCTGCTCCACCATCATGGCCTGTGCGGCAGAGGAGCAGACGGGCTTGGTGTTAGGCATCAGGTTTACAAAGGTGTAGCCACCGGCAGCAGCGGCACGGCTGCCGGTCTCAATGTCCTCCTTGTACTCAAAGCCCGGGGTGCGCCAGTGGCAGTGCAGGTCCACAAAGGCGGGCAGCACGGTCAACCCGCCGGCATCAATGACCGTTTCGTTCTCCCCGGCCAGTGCCTCCAGCTCCTGACCTACAGCAGCGATCCTGCCGTCCTTTACAAAAATCTCAAGCGGTCTTCCTTCGGTGTTCACAGCATTTACAAGCAGCATCGCAGTTCCCTCCTGATTTGCGTTTGTCTGGTTCGGCTTTCCGGCTTACGGGCAAAAAAAAACTTTTCCCCGCAAAGGGAAAAGCTCATTCCACAAAAAAAGGAAACAACGAACCCACGGCAAAACCGGATGCGAACTGCTTGTTCAGTTTGGTGCACATCGCGCTTTTCTGCATGGTGCCGTCTCCTTTTATAAGTCTGGAATCTTTTCATAATATTTTAGCATAGAAGCGCGAAATGTGTCAATGCTTCCGCATATATTTTGTTGCAAAAAGGTTTGCCGCTTCCCTCCCGGAATTTTAGCTACTCTACCCAAAAGCAGTTTTTTCCCGCCAGATTCAGGGTTAGCCATGTCAATTCCTAGCATATTGCTGTACATTCCCGTCCGGGTGTGCTATTATAATATGGTCAAAAGAGTCAGAGGCTGTTTTCATGGCAGAGGCGTGATTTTTATTCAGAGCAGCTTCATCGGAATCAGGAAAGAGAGGGTTTTCCCATGGGTTTGTTGGAGGACGCGCGGAACATCCAGCGCAAGGACCCCGCTGCACGCAACGTGCTGGAAGTCATTTTGCTGTATCCGGGCTTTCACATTCTGGTATACCACCGCATTGCGCACTGGCTATACCAGCACAAGCGGTTCTTTCTGGCCCGGTGGGTCAGCCAGCATGGCCGCCGCCGCACCGGCATCGAGATCCACCCCGGTGCCACCATCGGCAGATGCCTGTTCATCGATCACGGCATGGGCATCGTGTTCGGCGAGACCTGCGAGATCGGGGACAACTGCACCATCTACCACGGTGTCACTCTGGGCGGCACCGGCAAGGACACCGGCAAGCGCCACCCCACTCTGGGCAACAACGTGCTGATCGGTGCAGGCACCAAGGTCCTTGGCCCGGTGTATATCGGGGACAACTCCCGCATCGGCGCAGGCAGCGTGGTGCTGCGCAATCTGCCCGCCAACTGCACCGCTGTGGGCGTGCCCGCCGAGGTGGTGCGCATCAACAACAAGGCCGTGAACCCGGCGGACGATCTGGATCAGCAGGATCTGCCGGATATCGTAGCCCAGCGCCTGACCGATCTGGACCGCCGTCTCGGCGCGCTGGAAAACGCTGCGCAGGGCGACACCCCGCCCACGGCAGCGCAGATCGCCGCACGACAGAAGTCGTAACGATTCAGAATGCCCTCCGCTCTCGCTCTGGGCATTATTCAAGGAATTTATATTTTTTAGAAGCAAGTCGGAAAATCCTGCGGGATTTTCCGACTTGTCTTTTCACTGGAGCGGGCACAATGAAGAAGTGGCCTGTTTCCCGGCTGTGCGGCTGTTTCCGCAGGAAACAAGCACAGACAGATCAAGTTTTCCTCTTGGACCCTTTCCGTGAAAATGCAACAGCGGACAGCCCGCAGGCTGTCCGCTGTTGCTCTATTATAAGATATTTTTCCGCTGAAGATGCCCAGAACGCAAGCGGGGGGCATTTTCAATAAGCCCTTTTTCCGCAGCCTTCCCCGGCACAGAGAGCTTTCACCTTCTGCACCGCAGCGGCCACCAGATCGTTGATGGGCTGCTCCGGCACACCCACGATATAGTTTTCGCAGTGGTTCACCGGGAT
>CABQER010000087.1 GCA_902463235.1 uncultured Faecalibacterium sp.
GCAAGCTGGATGCTTACGTCGGCAAGAAGATCAAGATGGGCATCCGTCCCGAGGACATCGACGACGAGCCCGAGTTTATGGCAAAGCACGCTGACTGCCAGCTGGATACTCAGGTGGACGTCTCCGAAATGATGGGCGCTGAGATCTACCTGTATCTGGAGTACAAGGGCAACAAGATGACCGCTCGTGTGGCTCCCACCTCCAAGGCTCGCAACGGAGACACCGTCCGCGTTGCATTCGATCCCCACAAGGTCCACCTGTTCGACATCGAGACCGAGCTGACCATCCTGAACTAATATTTAGCGACGATCATTTTTGATCCTCCTATCATAAGAAAAACCGCCGAAGGAAAGCCTTCGGCGGTTTTTCGTTTGTGTGTTCAGCTTTGCGCTTCAATGGACCCGTGCTCTTTTCATTTGCTGGCAGTGCTGGGCGCGGGCTGGCGCACCAGCTCGATAAAGGCTTTCATCTGAGGGGTCAGCCATTTGTCACGGTGATAAAACAGCTGACGATGCATCTCCACGGTGCAGTCCGGCACATTCAGCCGGGCAAGACGACCTGCGGCCAGCGCCGGACGCACGATGTACTCCGGCAGGAAGGAAAGACCCATGCCCTGCTCCACCATCTGGCACAGCAGCGCAGCGCTGCCCAGCTCCAGATAAGGGTGGATGGCAAGGCCGCGGGCGGCAAGGCACTGATCCAAAGCGTCGCGGTAGCTCATGCCGCGCTCAGTGAGCAGAAATTCCTGCCGGGGCAGCTCTTCCAGCGTAACAACTTCCTGCCCGGCAAGCGGGTGAGCCGACGGTGCAATAAAACACACCGGCTCCGGCACATCCGCCGCAAGCACCAGATTGGGCTGCAGCAGGGGCTGGTCCAGCGTATAGGCCAGATCGATCTGATTTGTGCCCAGCATCTGCAGCATCCCGTCGGCAGTGGCGGTGCACAGCACCAGCTCCACCTGCGGGCACAGGGCGTGGTAGCGTTTGAGCAGACCGGGCAGGAAGGTGGAGCACACCGAATCCGCCAGCGCGATGCGCAGACTGCCGCTGATCTGCCGGGCGGGCTGCAGGGCAGCCTGCGCCTTCTGGGCCGTGGCCAGCAGGGTGCGTGCATAGCCTAAAAAGGTCTGGCCCGCATCGGTGAGCCGCACGGTCTTGCCCACGCGGTCGAACAGCGGTGCGCCCAGCTCTGCTTCCAGCTGTGCGATCTGGGAGGACACCGCCGACTGGGAATAGCCCAGCTGCCGCGCAGTGCGGGAAAAGCTGTGCAGCTCGGCGATGTGCAAAAAGGTATTGATGTTCCGCAGTTCCATAAACGCTTCCTCTCAGCGGCGGGCGATGCCGGTCACGGTGAGCATCTCGCCATCCACGGTAAAATGCACCTCTACCGGGCCGAACTCCATGCCGTACACCCGCTGCGGGTCGTGCTGGTAGGAGGGGCGCGGGTCACCTGCCAGTACGCCGGTCAGGGCGGCGCGGTCGGCCTGCGGCACCTGTGACAGCAGTTCGGGCGGGAACTGTACCTGCAGACGGTGGAACTGGGTCTGGCCGGTAAAGCCCTCGGCGGCATCCGGGTGGCAGTCGGCATAGGGGATGTAAGGCTTGATGTCGTAGATGGGGGTGCCATCCATCAGGTCGGCACCGCGCACGATGAGCACCGGGCCAACGTCCGGCCGGTGCTCGATGCCTTCCAGACGCACGCTGGAAAGGCCCAGAGGATTGGGGCGGAACGGCGACCGGGTGGCGAACACGCCCATGCGGGTGTTGCCGCCCAGACGCGGCGGGCGTACAGTGGGGGACCAGCTGTCCCGCACCGCGCCGGAGAACTGCCACACCAGCCAGATGTGACTGAAATCTTCCAGACCGCGCACGGCATCGGCATTGCGGTATTCGGGCGTAAAGATCACCTCGCCGCGCAGCTCGTCCACAAGGCCGCTCTGGCGCGGGATGCCGAACTTGGTGGGAAAGGCAGTATGGATATGGGCAATGACCTTCAGGGTCATCTCTTCAGGTGCAGTGGGCATGGCGAACTCCTTTTAATAGATCTTTTTCAGGGGGCATTCCGGCGGGATGCTGTACCGTGCCCGGAATGCGTCCAGTTCCTGAGGCGTGCGAATGAGCTGAACGTCCTCAAAATGGCCATCCGGGGAGATGAAACCGGCCACCTGCTCCCCGGTGCAGATGCTGCACCGCAGTGCAGGCTGCTGGGTGGCGGGGTCGTAAGAACGGGCAGGCTTTTTGCGGGAGAAAAACATGAGAAGCCTCCTTCTTTTATGAAACGTGCCTGAAAGACTGCAGGCGGCTCACAGCCCCCGGCACAGGCCGACAGCGCGGCCCTCAATGTGCAGCTCTTCCAGCTGCAGGCCGGTAAAGATCATGGGTGGGCAGACGGCGGCATTGTCCGCAAGCAGCATCACAGCATCACCCTGCCGGTGGAAGTGCTTGAGGGTGGCCTCGCCGCCAATGCGCACTGCGGCGATCTCGCCCTGCTCCACCTCCGGCTGGCAGCGAATGCATACGATGTCGCCGTCGCAGATGGTGGGGGACATGCTGTCACCGTGGCAGGTCAGGGCAAAGTCGGCGCGCCACGCGGCGGGAACGCCGATATAGCGTTCAATGTTCTGCTCTGCCGTGATAGGAGTGCCGCAGGCAATGGAACCGATCAGCGGGACCTGCGTCATGGCAGGCAGCGGCTCAAAGCCCGGCGGCGGACAGGGTGCGTCCAGCCCCAGCAGATAGGCAGGGGTGGTCTCCAACGCGGCTGCCAGCTCTTCCACCTTGGACTGCGGCAGGTCGTTGATGCCTTTTTCCAGCTTGGTAATGGAGGATTTGGACCGATAGCCCATGCGCTGGGCAAGCTCTTCCTGCGAAAGGCCCAGTTCTTTGCGGCGCAGATGCAGACGGGTAGAAAGCTCAGACATGCGAAACCTCTCTGAAAAACGTATGGTTGTTCTGTAAAAAGAATGCTGTTACCAGAAGTATACCAAAAAATTGCATTAAAATCAACTTTTTTCTGCGAATTTGCAAAAATGGGTTGACACTGAATCAATGCAGGAATATACTACAACTAAAGATTGTGAAACGGCATTGCCGATACGAAAAAAGGAGAGAGGAATATGGCAAATACTGAAATGATCCGGGATTATATCCGCGCCAGTGGGTACAAGATGCAGTATGTGGCACGAGCCTTGAAGATCAGCCCCAATGCGCTGAACCTGAAACTGCAGGGGCGCACACAGTTCAAGCTGAGCGAAGCAGAACGGCTGAGCGCGGTGCTTGGTCTGAGCATGTACGAGCGGGATCTCTGCTTTTTTGAAGAGCAGAACCGCCGCGAAGTGCTGGCACGCCGCGCGGATGAAAAGAGGAGGGCAGAACATGACAAGCGAGCAGAGAAATCAGACGCGGCTGGCACTGTACCGGTATGGGATGCGGCAGCGTGCACGAAGCCCGGTGGAGCGCAGCTGGTGCGCCGCCATTGAGGAGGGCCTTGCCTATTACCGTAAAAACGACCCGCTGCGTGCGGATCTGTTCGAGCTGCGCTATGTGCAGCACCGCACGGAGGACGATGTGATCGATCAGCTGCACATCGGCCGCACTACTTACCAGAAAGCCCATCAGGACCTGCTGAGCACCATTGCCGTGTACGCGGCAGAGCGCGGGGTGTTTTACCGCGAGACGGAAAGTTGAAAGCAGAATGCCCCCGGACGCTGCCAGCAGGCAATGTCCGGGGGCATTTTTGAACTCAGGCTTTTTTGTTCGGGTCCTGTTTTTCGCAGTGGCTGTGGCAGGATGCACAGTTGCCGCCGCAGCCCTCGCCCTTCCAGCCGCCCTGCTTGGAGATCCACACAACGGCCAGTGCAAACAGAACGATCAGAACGATCAGCGTAATGATTCCACGAAGTGTCAGCATTTTTTGTACCTCTTTTCCCGGTGGGAAAGTTTCTGTGTTCAGTATACACGATTTGGCATCAAAGGGCAACCGGAAAGCGGATACAAAAAGTGTGATTTTTTTAAAATTAGGGCTTGCATTTTGGCAAAGGCCGTGCTATAATAATCACGTTCCAGTTCGGAACGCACAAAACAAAATATGGAGGATTAGCTCAGCTGGTTAGAGCACCTGCATCACACGCAGGGGGTCTGGGGTTCGAGTCCCTAATTCTCCACCAAACGTAAAGCCGTTTACCTGAAAAGGTAAGCGGCTTTTTCTTGTATCTACGTGCTTTTTGATATGCAAAAGTGAAACGAATTCACTTTTGCATATTGATAATGAAACGTGTAGGAGGCCCCCTTTTCAGTCGTTTGTAGCAAGTTTGT
>CABQER010000088.1 GCA_902463235.1 uncultured Faecalibacterium sp.
GGTCGATGCGGTTCTCCTGACGGCTGATCTCCGCACGGCGCTGCTTGATCTCCTTATCGGCTTCTGCCTTCTGGGCATCCACCTCGGCCTTCAGCTTGAAGGCCTCGTCCTTTGCTTCCAGAACCGCTTCCTTGCGTTTCTGTTCTGCGGTCTTGATCGCTTCGTTCACCAGACGGGTGGCCTCGGCTTCTGCGCTGCCGATCTGGGCTTCGGCGGTCTTTTTACGGTTGTTGTAACCAATAAAATAGCCTGCACCGATGCCCGCAGCAAGCGCGACGATCAAGATCACGATCCAGATGATCGTGGACATCGCATTTCACTCTCCTTTGTTAAAATTCAAAATTCTGAATCATAAGCAGGAGACGCTGTAGGGCAGGTGTAGGCTGCAAACATTTTTTATAAGTGAGCTTTCAATGCAAAAAGTGGCAACAAGACCACACGCACGGCCAATGCCGCACGAACAGGCTGCAAGCTTTTCTATCTACAGTTCTATCTTATATAAAAACAGGCAGGCTCTGCCTGTAAGGGACACGGGTCACGGGAACGACCTGCACACAGCGTCTTTTATTCCATACTACTATTTATAGTACGAAACAATTGCCCGCTTGTCAAGAGGAAAACCCTGCCCCGCAGAACATTTTGTGCAGAAAACAGGGACAGTATCCGCACCGGATGCCGTCCCCGTTCCCGTTTATTCCAAATACATCCTGCGCAGCCGCATCAGGCGCGCAGGGGTCAGGCCGTATTCGGCTTCCAGATAGTTCTCGGCGCTGCCGTATTTTGCGCGGATGGTGCGCAGCACAAAGGGTGCGGCTGCCGGGTCCACGCCCGCCTTGCGGTAATAGCGCATCCGGCAGGCCGGGTTTGCCGTGATCTCTTCGGCGTGCTCCGCCAGCACTGCGTCGATCTCAGCCTTGCGGCAGAGATTCGTGCGCTCATAGTCCGCACAGATCGTCTCATCCGAAGCGCCCAGTGCCAGCAGAATGAGCATGGCCGCCACGCCGGTGCGGTCCTTGCCGGCCGAGCAGTGGAACAGGATGGGGGTCTCGCCTGCTTCCAGCGCACGGAACAGCTCCTTGAACGCCTTGTTGCCAAACAGCATCCGCTCGTACATAGCCTGCACGAAGGTGCTTCCGTCGGCGCTTTCTTCATAGCCCTTCATCAGGGCGGCGATATCATCCGGCGCAAAGGAGATCTCGTGGCCGTCCTCGGCGCACAGGCCGCAGATCTGCACCAGACGTGCACCGTCCGGTACGTAGTCCGGTTCTTTCTGCACTTCCCCGCTGCTGCGCAGATCAAGGATCAGGCGCAGGCCCAGCGCGTCCAGCTTCGCGCGGTCGGCCTCACCGGTGAGCTTACAGGTAGGGATGCCGCGCCAGATCTGGCCCCACTTGATATGCTTGCCCTCGTCGGCTTCGTAACCGCCCAGCTCCCGGAAGTTGGTGCCGCCGGCAAAATCCAGCTGGGTGCCGGGCACCGGGTGGGCCGGTGCAGCCTTTGCCGCAGCGCTGGACAGCACCGGGAAATTGTAGAACGGCTTTGCGGGCCGTCCGCGGCGGGGCGGCAGGCTGGCCGAACCACCCAGCACCTCCATCAGGTAGCTGCGCAGCAGGTCGATGTAGGCAGAGGTATGATCCCGCCGCTGCACCAGTGAGACGCACAGCGGGGGCAGATCTTCCAGCAGCACATCCCGCACACGGTCCAGTTCTCGTCTGGCTCCCGGTTCATAGCGGGTCAGACAGGTGCAAAGCTGCTCCTGCACAAGATAATAGGCCTGATAAAAGCTGGGGCCGATCTCCGCATTCGGCGCAAAGCCCAACCGGGCGCAGGCCGACCACAGCGGGCTGAACAGATCCTGCCGCAAGCTGGGCAGCAGCACCCGCTGACCGCGCAGCTCTGCCAGCGGGATGCTCTCCTTATCCCAGAACGCGTGCCCCCGAGGCACCAGCAGGCAGGCAGGGTCTGCCCGCAGGGTGGTGCGGGCCAGTTCCGGTGCAGCACAGCCCAGATCGATGACCAGACCCGCGTCCAGCTCCCCCTGCTCCACATCGTCCGCCACCGCATCGTTGTCCATCATGCGGAAGCGCATCTCCACATGGGGATACTGCTGGCGGAACTTGTCCAGCTGGGTCTCCAATCCGGGCAGGTAGTCCGGCACCAGCGACACGCTGATGCCGATGCGCACCGGCTGCGCCGACTGGATCTCGGCCCGCAGGGATGCCTGCATCTGCTGGAACTGCTCCACTACCGGCGCGGCATGGCGCTGCAGGCTCATGCCGCGGTCGGTAAGGGTGAGCTTGTGGTGGGCGCTGAGGAACAGCGGCCCGCACAGCTCGGCTTCCAGCGCAGAGATGCTCTGCCGCAGTGCCTGCCGTGACAAAAACAGCCGCTGTGCCGCGCGGCTGTAATTCATTTCATCGCACAATACCAGAAAGTAGTGCAGCTGGCGGATATCCATGGTTTCCTCCCTGAGAAAAGTATCGTATAAAGAATACCGCCTTTTTACGCGATTGTAAAGCCGTTGGCAGCAAAAAACTGCCGCACAGCATTGCACTGTGCGGCAGTCAGAGCGTGGAACGATCAGATCAGGCTCAGAGCTTCCTCGTCGCCCACCAGCGTGAAGTCCGGATGCATCTGCAGGATGCTTGCGGGCACCTCCGGAGTGACGGGGCCGAAGAATGCCTTCTTGACGATCTCGGCCTTGCCTGCGCCGTTTGCCACCATGAGCACCTTGCGTGCCTGCATGATAGTCTTGATGCCCATGGTATAAGCCTGCTTGGGCACCAGATCCACATTGCCGTCAAAGAAGCGCTTGTTTGCCTCAATGGTCTCGGCGGTCAGGTTCACACAGTGGGTCTCCAGCTCAAAGGCTTCGCCCGGCTCGTTGAAGCCGATGTGGCCGTCGTGGCCGATGCCCAGCAGCTGCAGGTCGATACCGCCCACAGCGTGGATGATCTGGTTGTACTTTGCGCAGGCATCCTCTGCATCGGGGTTAGTGCCGTCCGGCAGGTTGATCTTGGCAGGGTCGATGTTCACCTTGTCGAACAGGTTGCGGTGCATGAAGCTCCAGTAGCTTTCCGGGTGCTCCTTGGGCAGGCCGCGGTACTCGTCCAGATTGACGGTGGTCACCTCAGAAAAATCGATGTCGCCCTTGTTGTACCAGTCCACCAGCTGTGCATACGCGCCCACGGGGGTGCCGCCAGTCGCCAGACCCAGCACGCAGTTGGGCTTCATAATGACCTGTGCCGAAATGATATTGGCTGCCTTGCGGGACATATCCGCATAATCTTTTGCACGAATGATCTTCATTACAAACGACCTCACTTATCATCTTTTTTGCCGCTCTGCACGGGCTGCGCAGAGCACTTCTGCGTTTAGTTTATCACATTTCGCAGACAAGCGCCAGTCATCCCGGCCATCTTTTCGGTGTGTTTGCACAAAAAGATGCAAAGCCCCGCCGTTTGGGCCGGCATTTCCGGTCACGAACGCGCAAAAACGCCGCCGGGCGTTTCCACACCGGCGGCGCTGCATGTTGAAAGATCAGTTCCCGCTGCACAGGCCGCAGGCGGCACAGGCGGCGGGGGTGGCGGCACAGCCGCCAAGGGCGGTCTCGCGCAGCTCGGCGGGCAGGCGCTTGCCCACGGCGTACATGGCCTCCAGCATCTGGTCGAAGGGGATCAGCTGGCGGATGCCGCTCAGGGACAGTTCTGCTGCAATGAGGGCGTTGGCCACACCGGCAGCGTTGCGGTTCTGGCAGGGGTACTCCACCAGCCCGCCTACGGGGTCGCACACAAGGCCCAGCATGTTCATCAGCACGGTGGAAGCTGCATCCAGACACTGCTGCGGGTTGCCGCCCATCAGCTCCACGGCGGCAGAAGCAGCCATGGCAGACGCAATGCCCACCTCGGCCTGACAGCCGCCCACGGCACCGGCCACGGTGGCGTTGCGCATGGCAAGATAGCCCACGGCACCGGCGTTGAACAGGGCATCCACGATGCGCTGGTCGGAGATGCGGTAGCACTCCTGCAGGGCCAGCATCATGCCCGGCACCACGCCTGCAGAGCCTGCAGTGGGTGCAGCCACGATCAGGCCCATGGAAGCGTTCACTTCCAGCACGGCCATGGCGTAGGTCATGGCCTTCTGCAGCAC
>CABQER010000089.1 GCA_902463235.1 uncultured Faecalibacterium sp.
ATGAAGTGGATCTTTTTTACATTGTCCAGCAGGTGCTGGTTGTAATCGGTGTACATGAACATATAAGGCAACCTCCAAATAAATAACGGCCGCAGAGCAGACCGATTCAATCCATTCTATTAGGATACATCTTATTATATAATTTTTGGCGGACAAAATAAACAGGTAAACCCGAATTTTCGGAAAGAACCATAAATCCAATTCGGAATTTGTGATAAGTGTACAAGAAAACCGAAACCGGGAACTTCTTCATAAAAGATTTACATTTGCCTTTACAAAATACTTAACAACTTTGAATCATCTGTGGTAAAATAGAAAAGGACAATTTTTTAAGGGATCGTCGGTGCGGCCGACAGAGGATGCAGAACGGTTTTATAAAAGGAGAAATAATGTGAGAATCAAGATCACAGCGGACAGCACCTGCGACCTGTCCGAAGAGCTTTTGGCACAGTGGGACATTGCCCTGATGCCCATGCACATTCTGATGGGCGAGGATAGCTATCTGGACGGCGTAACGATCCACCCGGCAGATGTGTTTGCCTATGTGAATGCGGGCGGCAAAATGCCCAAATCCGCCGCCGCAAATCTGGTGGAATATACCGAATTTTTTGAGCCGTTTGCCAAAGAGTGCGATGCTGTGATCCATATTTCGGTCAGCAGCAAGCTTTCGTCCTGCTTCCAGAATGCGAAGCTGGCGGCAGGCGAATTCGAGAATGTCTATGTGGTGGACAGCCAGAATATCTGTACCGGGCAGGGCTATCTGGTGCTGAAAGCGGCCAAGTGGGCTGCAGATGGCCTGCCTCCCCGCAACATTACGATGCGGCTGCAGAGCCTTGCCAAACGGGTAGAGCTGAGCTTTGTACTGGACAGGCTGGACTTTATGGCCAAGAGCGGCCGCTGCTCCGGTGTGCTGGCCTTCGGGGCAAACTTGCTGGGCATCAAGCCCGCACTGGAAGTGATCGACGGCGAGCTGAAGGTAGTCAAAAAATACCGCGGCAGCCTGCCCATCTGCGTGGGCAAGTACATCACCGACCGTCTGGTGGAACGCGACGACATCGAGGATAGCCTTGTGTTCATCTCCTCCTGCCAGCCGAAGCCTGGCTGCATGGACGCAGTGAAGGCGGGGCTGAAGAAATACGGCAGCTTCAAGGAATGCCACGAGACAGACATCGGCACCACCATCGGCGGCTATTCCGGCCCGGGTACCATTGGCATCGTGTTTGCACGGAAGGAAAAATAAAAAAGTGGCTGTTGCACATGCGACAGCCACTTTTTCTCACTGGGAGCGGCGTTTTAAAATTTCATCCAGAATGGCATCGGCCACATCGGCCTTGCTCATCAGCGGCAGCTCACGGGTGCCGTCCGGGGTAATGAGGGTGACTACATTGGTGTCCACACCAAAACCGGCACCGGCCACTTTCAGGTTGTTGGCAACCACCATGTCCAGATTCTTTTTGGTCAGCTTTGCAGAGGAGTTTTCCACAAGATCGCGGGTCTCCATGGAAAAACCGCACAGGAACTGGTGGGTCTTTTTGGGGCCGATGGTGCCCAGAATATCCGGCGTGCGTTCCAGAGGGATGGACATGTCGCCGTCCTTTTTTTTGATCTTGTCGTTTGCCACGGCAGCGGGGCGGTAGTCGGCCACGGCAGCGGCCATAATGAGCACATCCGTAGCATCAAAGCGGCTGGTGACGGCTTCGTACATCTGCTGAGCAGTGGTCACGGGCACATCGGTGGTAAACTTGACCGGCTGCAGGGCAGTCTCGCCGTGGATAAGGGTGACATCCGCGCCGCGCATGGCGGCAGCCCGGGCAAGGGCATAGCCCATCTTGCCGGTGGAATGGTTGGTGAGGTAGCGCACCGGGTCCAGCGGCTCCTGCGTGGGGCCGGCGGTGACGGCAATGCGCAGACCGGCAAGATCTTTGGGCCGGGCAATGGCATGCAGGATATACTCGATCAGCACATCTTCCTTAGGCAGACGGCCGCTGCCAACATCCTTGCAGGCCAGCACGCCGCTCTCGGAGGGGATCACCGTGAAGCCGTAGCGTTCCAGCGTGGCGATATTATCCTGCGTGATGGGGTTTTCCAGCATTCCGGTATTCATGGCCGGAGAAACGAGCTTGGGGCACTTTGCAGCCAACACTGTGGTGGTGAGCATATCATCGGCGATGCCGTGGGCCATCTTGGCGATGACGTTGGCAGTGGCCGGGGCGACAAGGATCACATCGGCTTTTTTTGCCAGCGAGATGTGGGTGACTTCAAACTTGAAATCCCGGTCAAAGGTATCCACCATGCACTTGTGGCCGGTAAGCGTTTCAAATGTAACAGGGGTGATGAACTGGGTCGCATTTTTGGTCATGATGACTTCCACATCGGCTCCCAGCTTGCGCAGTGCGCTGGCCACGTTGGCCATTTTATAGGCGGCAATGCCGCCGCTTACGCCCAGAAGGACGCATTTTCCGTTCAGATCCATTGGTAAAACCTCCTGCAAAAACGTACTGTTTCCACATTTCTTACCTTAGTATAATGCAAAAGTTCCGCCAGCACAACAAAATCTTTGTACAGGCTTGTAACTGGGAACAAAATGCGGTAAAATACAGCTTGACAAAGAATAGACAGACTGCGGTGAGGGGCAGGCCATCGGGGAGCTTTCTCCGCCGTCCTGCCGGATACTGCCGCGTTATAAAGGGAAAACAGAATTATGATCTTAGCCATTGATATAGGCAACACCACCGTCGCCCTTGGGGGCATCCGGGACGGACGTGTATGCTTTGTGGCGCGCATGGACACGGTGCGCACCCGCACGGCTGCAGAATATCGTGTCGAAATGGATAAAATTTTTGCGCACCGCCGCCATCCTGAGCGCCCCATGCGCTTTGAGGGCGCTGTGCTCACCAGCGTGGTGCCCCAGATCACCGGGGCACTGGCTGAGTGCGCCCGCCATTATACGGGCAGGAAGCCGGTCATCGTTTCGCCGGAGATCCGAACCGGACTGACCATGGGCGTGGATGAACCCCACGCTGTGGGCAAGGATCGCCTTGTGGATGCGGCTTATGCGGCGGCAAATTTTCCGCTGCCGGTGGTCACGGTGGATCTTGGCACTGCCACGACCTTTAATGTGGTGGACGAGAACCGCGTGTTCCGGGGCGGTGTCATCTGCCCGGGGCTTTCCACCGGGCTGCGGGCACTGGGCGACCGCTGTGCCCAGCTGCCGCAGGTGCATCTTGGCTCGCCCAAAAGCGCCATTGGCACCAACACCGAAAAATGCATGCTGTCCGGCTCCGTGATGGGCACGGCTGTGCTCATTGACGGCATGGTGCAGCGCATTGAGGAAGAGCTTGGCCGTCCGGCCACTCTGGTGGTAACAGGAGGGCTGGCAAAGTATGTGACACCGCTGTGCCGCCACCCGCTGACCTACGACCCGGAGCTGCTGATGAAGGGACTTGCCCTTTTGTACCAGCTCAATGCGTCCCAGCCGCAGCACCACGGTGCGGGCGGCGGCAGGCACTATGGCCGGCAGAACCAGCACGGCCATGCAAAACAGCGCACCTACCCCAAAAAGCGCACCCGCCGCGAGCCGGAAGCGCTGGTAGGCTGACCAACGACAGGATGGGGAGAAAAATCAGATGAAATTAGGCATTCTTGGCACGGGCAAGATCGTGCGGGAATTTTTGCCATGGCTTGCAGAGCACACGCCTTTTACGGTGCAGGCCATCTGCAGCACCGAGCGCAGCGCCGAGCTGGCTCAGAGCCTTTGCGGCCAGTACGGCGTGCCGCAGCACACCACCAATTTTCTGGAACTGCTGCAGTGGGTGGATGTGGTGTACATTGCAGTGCCGAACCTGCAGCATGTGCGCTATGCCCGCGTGGCGCTGGAAGCAGGCAAACATGTTATTGTGGAAAAGCCGCTGGCACCCACGGCGGCCCAGACTGAAGAACTGGTAAATCTGGCACGGCACAAAAAGGTGTTCCTGTTTGAAGCCATCACCACCCAGTACCTTGAAAACTACGCAAAGATCCGGGAGCTGCTGCCCCGCATTGGCACCGTGAAGCTGGTACAGTGCAATTTCAGCCAGTATTCCAGCCGGTACGATG
>CABQER010000090.1 GCA_902463235.1 uncultured Faecalibacterium sp.
TGGAAATTGAATCTGTTGTAGGCCGCGAGATCCTGGACTCCCGCGGCAACCCCACCGTGGAAGCGGAAATCACTCTGGCCGACGGCACTGTGGCACGCGGCTGCGCACCTTCCGGCGCATCCACTGGTGAGTTTGAAGCTCTGGAGCTGCGGGACGGCGACAAGGGCCGCTATCTGGGCAAGGGCGTGACCAAGGCTGTTGAGAACATCAACACCGTCATTGCTGATGCTGTTGTGGGCATGGATGCCTCCGACATCTACGCCATCGACGCTGCCATGATCAAGGCCGACGGCACCAAAGATAAATCCAATCTGGGCGCAAACGCCATTCTGGCCGTGTCCATTGCCGCCTGCCGTGCAGCCGCTGCTTCTCTGGATATGCCGCTGTACCGCTTTCTGGGCGGTGTGAACGGCAACCGCCTGCCCGTGCCCATGATGAACATTCTGAACGGCGGCGCACACGCCACCAACACCGTGGATACGCAGGAGTTCATGATCATGCCCGTGGGCGCGCCTTCCTTCAAGGAAGCTTTGCGCTGGTGCGCGGAGGTCTTCCACGCGCTGGCTTCCATCCTGAAGGCCAAGGGTCTGGCTACCTCTGTGGGCGATGAGGGCGGCTTTGCCCCCAACCTGTCCAGCGACGAGGAGACCATTGAGACCATTCTGGCCGCCATCGAAAAGGCCGGTTACGTGCCCGGCAAGGACTTCATGCTGGCAATGGACGCTGCTTCCTCCGAGTGGAAGAGCCCCAAGGGCAAGGGCTTCTACAAGCTGCCCAAGGCCGGCACCGAGTTCACCTCCAGCGAGCTGATCGCACACTGGAAGAGTCTGGTGGAAAAGTACCCCATCATCTCCATCGAGGACGGTCTGGATGAAGAGGACTGGGAGGGCTGGCAGGAGATGACCCGCGAGCTGGGCGGCAAGGTCCAGCTGGTGGGCGACGACCTCTTTGTGACCAACACCGAGCGTCTGGCCAAGGGCATCGGGCTGGGTGCAGGCAACGCGATCCTGATCAAGCTGAACCAGATCGGTTCTGTTTCCGAGACGCTGGAGGCCATCAAGATGGCCCACAAGGCCGGTTACACCGCCATCAGCTCTCACCGCTCCGGCGAGACCGAGGACACCACCATTGCCGATCTGGCCGTGGCGCTGAACACCTGCCAGATCAAGACCGGTGCTCCCAGCCGTACCGAGCGTGTTGCAAAGTACAACCAGCTGCTGCGCATTGAGGAGCAGCTGGGCGGCAGCGCCGTTTACCCCGGCATGGCAGCTTTCAACGTAAAGCGCTGAAGCTGTTGAAAACCAATTGATCTTCCGGCACCCGTACTGCTTTTGCAGCGGCACGGGTGCCGTTTTGTTTTCTCCCAATTTTTTCCTGCAATCCGCTGCTCTGCCCAGCCGTATTCCATGCATGCCGGGCATTTTGGCCCGAAATTGCAAAAAAAGGAGCAAAACATTCATGTTATCTACTCTGATCTCTCTGTACAAGCTGCTGGGCACCGGCGATTTTGTAAAAGTGCTGCTGATCCTGCTGAAGGGGCTTTTCGGCTGATGCAAAGCCGCCCTTCTCACTGCGGAAACGGGACTGCCTTACCGGCGGTCTCTTTTTTTGCCTTCTCACTTTACTTTCTTAAAAAAATATGCCATAATGAAACCAGTATTTTTCGGTTTAAAAGCCGTGCCCTGTACTGGGAAATCAGGGCCAGAATCCAACAGAAGAGGGGTTTTTTGTTATGAGCAAAACCATCATCCCGGCAAACTATACGCCCGCGCTGAACCTGTACGACACGCAGCGCGCCATTGGTACGGTCAAACGTCTGTTTGCCGACACCCTGTGCGCCACACTGAACCTGTACCGCGTGTCTGCTCCGCTGTTTCTGGAAGCATCCACCGGTCTGAACGACGACCTGAACGGTGTCGAGCGCAAGGTTACCTTTGATATCAAGGAAAGCGGCATTGAGGCACAGGTGGTGCAGTCACTGGCAAAGTGGAAGCGCAAGGCCCTGAAGGACTACGATTTCCGTGTGGGCAAGGGCCTGTACTGCGATATGAACGCGATCCGCCGCGACGAAGATCTGGACAACCTGCACTCCATCTATGTGGACCAGTGGGACTGGGAAAAGGTGATCCGTCTGGAAGACCGCAACGAGGCTTACCTCAAGAGCGTGGTGCGCTCCATCGTGTCCGCTGTCTGCGCCACCGAGATGAACCTGCACGCCATGTTCCCCCAGCTGCAGGAGCTGCCGCTGCACAGCCCCAACGTCACCTTCATCACCACGCAGGAGCTGGAGGACCAGTACCCGGACCTGACCCCGAAGGAGCGTGAGAACGCCTTTGTGAAGGAGCACGGCACCACCTTCCTGATGAAGATCGGCGCTCCGCTGAAGAGCGGTAAGCCCCATGACGGCCGTGCCCCCGACTATGACGACTGGGATCTGAACGGCGATCTGCTGTTCTGGAACGACCCGCTGCAGTGCAGCTATGAGCTGAGCAGCATGGGCATCCGCGTCAGCCCTGAAAGCATGGACAAGCAGCTGACCATGGCTGGCTGCGACGACCGCCGCGCCCTGCCCTTCCACAAGGCCGTACTGAACGGTGAGCTGCCTTACTCCATCGGCGGCGGCATCGGCCAGAGCCGCCTGTGCATGCTGCTGCTGGGCAGCGCCCACATTGGCGAAGTGCAGGCCAGCGTCTGGGACGCAGCCACCCGCGAAGCCTGCGCCAAGGCAGGCATCCCGCTGCTGTAAGCAGGTTTTCCACACAAAGATTCAAAAGGCAGGGTACCACCTTCATGGTGGTACCCTGCCTTTGTTCGTTTTCTGCCTGTATCCGGGGAGAAATTGTTCGAGTCCTGTACCGTCCACCACGAAAAAAGTCCCCAGACCAAAAGGTCTGGGGACTCGTGGTGGACGGTACAGGACTCGAACCTGTGACCTCCTGCACGTCAAGCAGATGCTCTACCAGCTGAGCTAACCGTCCATAAGTCATATCGACTTGAATAGTTTACCACAGCCTGTGCAAAAAAGCAATACTTTTCTGTGATTTTTTATTTTTCCGCCTTCAGCGACCTGCGGACGATATCGTACAGCACCGGCTTCATGGCTTCAATATCATCGGGTTTGCCCTCCAGCACGCTGGAATAGCACACCGACATGCACATGCTGCCCAGTGCCGTGATGCGCTGGTAGATCTCCCGCTCGGTGCGGCCGACCATTTCCGGGCTGGTCAGCACCACATTCAGCAGCTTGCGCATCAGCGGCTCGGCTTCGCGGCTGGCCTCGATCTGGTCCAGCCCCGGCCATATGAAGTTGTGCTCCAGAAACTTGAGCACCAGCGTATCCTTCCGCAGTGCTTCGATGATGTGGTCGATCACCGCCACCATCTTGTCCGGGAAGTTTTCGAGCTCTGTCTGCTTTTCCACCGCTTCGCACGCGTCGCTCAGCAGCTGGTAGCTCACCCGGCCCAGCAGCGCCTGCATCACCGCACCCTTATCCTGAAAATACAGATAAAAGGTGCCCTTGGCCACCTTGGCCCGGCTGGTGATGTCCTCTACGCTGGTTTTTGCGGCACCTCGCTCCAGAAACAGATCATAGGCTGCTTCCAGCAGCGCCCGGCGCTTCTCCTGCTTTTTGCCCTCCACGGTACCCATATTCCCTGACGATTCCTCTTTTCCGCTCGGTTTCATTCGCGCATTTGTGTTGTCTCAATCATTTTAGCAGTCCTTTCCCGATAGTGCAAGTCAAAAAAGCTATACAATTTCAGGCAGTTGATAAGAAAACTGACTTTTGGTCATTTTTGTGCTTGACACCCGGTTTGTCATGGTTATAATAGTGTTTGCTTGGAAATGACCACCAGTCATTTTACTAAGATTTTTAACCATTTTCTATGGAGGGTTCTCATGAAAAAGATCGCACAGGGCATTGTGCGGCTGCGCAAGCTGATCCTGACAGTAGCATTCCTGCTGTTGATCCCTTCCGCAATCGGCGCAATTGCTACCCGCATCAACTATGACATCCTCACCTACCTGCCGCAGGATCTGGACTCCATGATCGGCGAGGTAG
>CABQER010000091.1 GCA_902463235.1 uncultured Faecalibacterium sp.
TTCCGCATCATTGCAACCGGATTTTCTTACAAAAAGTTGCAAAAAGCCCGCCGGGCATTTCTGCACGGCGGGCTTTGGTTTACAGTTTACTCTGCCTTGGTCTCGGGCTTTGCCTCAGCCTTGGCTTCCGGCTTTGCTGCGGGGGCAGCAGCGGGAGCGGCGGGCTTCACCACGGGCTTCGGGGGATTGGGGTCATCCTTCAGCGGGAACAGGATGATGTGCTTGGGGCACTTCTGGGCACACATGCCGCAGCCCTTGCACTTGTCATAGTCGATGCGGGCCACGCCGTCCACCACGTGGATAGCGTCGAACTTACAGGTGCGCTCGCACATACCGCAGGCAATGCAGGAGGTGGTGCAGGCCTTCATGGCCACAGGACCCTTGTCCTTGTTGGAGCACATGACCACCGGCTTGCGCGGGCCGCCCACGTCGATCATGATGACCTGCTTGGGGCAGATGTTTGCGCAGGCACCGCAGCCGGTGCACTTGTCCTTGTCCACCTTGGCAACACCGTCCACAATGTGGATGGCATCGAACTTACACACCTTGGTGCAGTCGCCCAGACCAACGCAGGCAAAGGAGCAGGTCTTGGGGCCGCCGTACAGGGCTGCAGCGGCTGCACAGGTCTGGATGCCCTTGTAATCATAAGCAGGCTTGCAGTGCTCGGAATTGCCCTGACACTGGACAACCGCCTTCTTTTCCACAGCGCTGGCCGTGCCGCCCATGATCTTGGCAATGGCAGCGGCAGCCTTGGGGCCGCCGGGTGCGCACTTGTCGCAGGGCACGCCGTCCAGAACAACAGCCTTGGCGTAGTCGGCACAGCCGGCGTAGCCGCAGCCGCCGCAGTTTGCGCCGGCCAGACAGGCAGAAACTTCCTCAATGCGGGGGTCTTCCTCCACCGCCATGAACTTTGCGGCAGCCACCAGAATGATAGCACCCACAGCGCCCACGATGGTGCACAGGATAACAGCAGATACAATATTCATAGTCCTGTTCCTCCCTTACAGCGTAACATTGAACAGGTTTTCGACGATGCCGCCGAAGCCCATGAAGGACAGGCTGGTGATTGCAGCTGCGATCAGGGTGATGGGCAGGCCCTTGAAGGGTGCCGGGGGATCGCAGGCTTCCACGCGCTTGCGCACGCCGCTGAACATGACCATGGCCAGCATGAAGCCGCAGCCTGCGCCGATGGCACAGACCAGAGCCTCAATGTAAGCAACACCGAAGCCCATAGCAGCCACATCTGCGCCGTAGTCGCCCACGACCAGAATGGTGACAGCCAGAACACAGCAGTTGGTGGTGATCAGGGGCAGATAAACGCCCAGAGAGTTATACAGTGCAACCACGTACTTCTTGAGGAAGATCTCGATGAACTGCACCAGAACAGCAATGACCAGAATGAACACGATGGTCTGCAGGTAGCTCAGACCAGCCGGGTCCAGAATGAAGATCTGGATGGGGAAGGTAACGGCCGTTGCCATGAACATGACGAAGATGACAGCACCGGACATACCAACAGCGGAATCCAGCTTTTTGGAAACGCCCAGGAACGGGCAGATACCGTAGAACTTCACCAGCACGTAGTTGTTGACCAAGATCATGCTGAAGAAGATCGCAGCGAGTTTTACTAACATCTTATTCTGCCTCCTTCTTCAGGTTATCAAGGTCGCAGCAGCTCTTGCGCTCGATGCGGGCATCCAGCTTGCCTTCCAGCCACACACAGCCGGCCATCAACAGGCCAAAGCAGAAGAATGCGCCGGGAGCCTGCGTCATGATGGAGACCTTGGCAACGCTTTCCGGGATCACCTGGAAGCCCAGCCAAGTGCCGCTGCCCAGGATCTCACGGATGGTTGCCATCAGGGTAGCGGTGAGGGTGTAGCCGATGCCCATGCCCACGCCGTCCAGTGCGGAGTCCACGACATTGTTCTTGCAGGCGAACATCTCGGCACGGCCCAGAATGATACAGTTGACAACGATCAGGGGCAGGAACACGCCCAGAGCGTTGTACAGGCTTTCCATGTAAGCCTGCATGAACATCTGAACGATGGTCACGAAGCTTGCGATAATGACGATGTAGCAGGGCAGATGCACCTTGCCGGGGATCACCTTGCGCAGCAGGGAGATCATGATATTGGAGCACACCAGCACGAAGGTGAAGGCGGCACCCATGCCCAGAGCGCTGGAAACTGCAGTGGTAACTGCCAGAATGGAGCAGGTACCCAGAACCAGACGCAGAACGGGGTTTTCTTTGATAATGCCGTTGGTAAGGATGCTTACCTTGGACTTATTTTCTTGTGCCATTTCTTACCAACCTCCTTTACGCCAGCTCGTTGTAGCAGTTGACACAGTCATTGATGGCAGCAAACAGTGCGGTGGAGGAGATGGTTGCGCCGCTGTAGGCGTCGTAATCCTGATTCATCACAATGTTCTGGGTGCCGTCCATGCCGTCGAACTGCGCCAGGAAGTCGTCACTGCTCACGTTGGAGCCGATGCCCTTGGTCTGGGTGGAAGCGTCCACCCAGATGCCGGTCTCGGCGCCGTTGGCGTCGAAGCCCATGATGACGGTCAGGATGCCGCCGTCAAAGCCCTTTTCCTCGGCCTTGATGGCAGTGCTGCCGTCCGGAGCTTTGACCACGCCGGTGATGCCGGCGGTGGTGTAATCGGTCACTTCTTCCAGCTCGCTGGCATCCGAAACGGAGGGCAGCACGCCGACATAAGCGGCCAGAGTGGTGCGCTTGGTGTTCTCGGCAATGACCGGGGCGGTCATGCCGTTCACCAGTGCCAGCAGCAGGCTGGCGATCAGGGAGATAACGCTCAGCACAACAATGGGCTTGATGGTGCTCTCCCAGTTGGAAGACTTACTCATTTGCCAGCACCCTCCTTTGCTTTCTTTGCAGGCTTGATGTAGCCATACGGGGTCTGACGGGTCAGATCGTTGATGTAGGGGACCCACAGGTTCATGAACAGCAGTGCGAAGGACACGCCCTCGGTGTAGCTGCCCCAGTAACGGATGGCAAAGGTGACGATGCCCAGTGCCACGCCGTACACCAGCTTGCCCTTCAGGGTGAAGGGGCTGGTAACGTAGTCGGTAGCCATGAACACGGCACCGAACAGCAGGCCGCCGCTCAGCACGGCAACCAGAGCCTCGTGCACACTGTGGGTAGCAATGAGGTAGAACACGAACATGCTGCCGACGTAAGAAGCCGGGATGGCGATGCTGATGGTCTTGGTGGCCACCAGATAAATCAGGCCCAGCACGATGGCCAGTGCGCAGGTCTCGCCCAGCACACCGCCGTGGATGCCCATGAACAGATCCAGCAGGCTCAGCTTGGACTTATCGGCCACAGCCAGCGGGGTAGCGCTGGACAGCTGATCCACCGCTGCATCCGGGAACACCCACTTGTTCATGGAACCGGCAAAGCTGATGAACAGCACGATACGGCCCACCAGAGCGGGGTTGGCAAAGTTCATGCCGATGCCGCCGAACAGCTGCTTGACGATGACGATGGCCACCAGATCACCGATGATGAGCTGACCGATGGGCATGCCCACGGGCACGTTCATGGCCAGAATGATGCCGGTGACGACGGCGGACAGGTCGCTGATGGGGTTGGGCTTCTTGAGCAGCTTGCAGTACAGCCACTCAAAAGCCACACAGGCCACCACGGACACGGCTGTTACCAGCAGTGCACGCATACCAAAAATGATGGCAGAGGCCACCACGCAGGGGCACAGGGCGACGATCACGTTGGCCATCAGGCTCTGGGTGGTCTCTTCGCTGCGCACATGCGGGGAAGCCGAAACAATAAGCTTCGTATCCATTACTTATTGCCTCCTTTTTTGATTTCACCAAGGTAGAACGCCTTTGCCAGACTCATCATCTGGGTAACAGGGCGCTTTGCCGGGCAGACGAAAGAGCAGCTGCCGCAGTTGAAGCAGTAGTCTGCATGCAGCTTGCCCAGCTCCTGCACATCACGTGCAGCGTATGCCTGATTGACCTCCACAGGCTCCAGACCCATGGGGCAGTACTCCACGCAGCGGC
>CABQER010000092.1 GCA_902463235.1 uncultured Faecalibacterium sp.
CGCATGGCCTTGCCGAGCTTGGTCTTCTGCACCAGAAAGGTCAGCACCAGCATGGACAGCACCGTGACCAGCAGGGTGATGACAGAGGTGAGGCCCAGCGGCACAGAGCCGATGCGGAAGGTCTGGTTGGTGTAGTAGGCCGGAATGACCTTTGCACCGGAACCAAGGATCAGCTCTGCAGTGTACTCCAGGAAGAAGGACACGCCGATTGCCGTGATCAGCAGGGAGATACGGGGTGCGTTGCGCAGCGGGGTGTAGGCGATCTTCTCGATCACAACGCCCAGCAGCGTGCAGGTGATGATGGTGGCGCACACAGCAGTGACCGGGCCAAGGCCCAGCTGATTCATCACGAACCAGGACATGTACGCACCAACCATAATGACATCGCCATGGGCAAAGTTCAGCAGCAGGATGATGCCGTACACCATGCTGTAACCCAGTGCGATCAGTGCATAGATGCTGCCAAGGGACAAGCCGTTGATCAGCTGGCTAAAAAACACTGTCATGGACTGATACTTCCTTTCTTTGCGGCGTTTGCACGCCTTTTGGGGAATGCACTTTTTTACCAAAAAAGCGGAGACGGCCGAGCAAAACCTGTTCCGGCGGTCTCCGCAATGGGTCTTTTATTTCTGAGTGCTGCCTTTATGCCGCACACCGGTGCGCAGAATCAAAGCAGATCAGAACATTTCCTTCAGAACGGGGGTTGCACCGTCGAAGCACAGGATAGCGGTCTGCTTGACGGGGTTGTGGTGCTCATCGAAGGTGAAGGTGCCGGTGATGCCATCGATGGTGCCGCCTGCGATAGCATCGATGACGGCCTGCTTATAGTCGTCATCACCGGCGGCCAGGCCGGCATCCTCAGCAGCCTGAATGCCGTAGACAACGGTCATGGCAGCATCGTAGCCCAGAGGAGCGAAGCCGTTGGGGTACTCCTCGCCGTACTCAGCCTTGTATGCGTTCTCAAAGTCGGGGTTGGAGCCCTTTGCGTAGTTTGCGCAGAAGTAGGCATCCTTCAGCTGGTCGGCAGTTGCGTAGCCTTCCAGACCATCCCAGCCGTCGCCGCCCAGGAAGGGAACTGCCAGACCGATGCTCTCAGCCTGAGCCAGGATCTGACCGACTTCCTGATAGTAGTTGGGGCAGAACACCACTTCGGGAGCCTTGCCCAGAATGGTGGTCAGCTGGGTCTTGTAGTCCACATCGCCCTCAGAGTAGGTTTCCTGATCGACGATGGTGCCGCCCAGGCTCTCGAACTCGTTGACGAAGTTCTCTGCCAGACCCTCGTTGTAGTCAGCGCCCTTCTGGAAGATGACGGCTGCCTTGGTGTAGCCCAACCGCTGGTAAGCGTAGTCAGCCATCTTGATGCCCTGGAACGGGTCGGTGAAGGTTGCGCGGAACACATTCTCGTTCACGGTGTCGGTCTCGGCATCGTAGGTGACAGCCTCAGCGGTAGCGGAAGCGGTGACCATGGGCATGTTGTAGTCTGCGCTCTCGGCAGCAAGTGCCAGAGTCGGGGTGGTGGTAACATCGCCCACCAGAGCGGTGATGCCCTGATCGCACATCTTGGTGAAGCAGGTAACAGCCTGAGTTGCATCGCCCTGCTCATCCATGGTGATGATCTCCAGCTGCTTGCCGTTGATGCCGCCCTTTTCGTTGACCTGCTTCAGGTACAGGGTAGCGCCGTTGACAACGGCCTGACCGTAAACGGAAACATCACCGGTCAGAGGTCCAAGAACGCCCACCTTGATGGTGTCGCCGGAAGCAGCGGCACCAGAAGCTGCGGTAGAGGTGGAAGCAGCAGTGCTGTTGGAAGAACCGCCGCATGCAGTCAGAACGCCGGCTGCAGCAACAACACCTGCAGTGGCCAAGAAATTACGACGAGAAATCATCTTTTTCATAGTGAATATCCTCCTTAGGAGCATTCGTGCTTCAGTATAAAAACGGAAGCAAGGCCCTCTTTCCCTCAAAGCGACCTTGCTTCGTTATCAATATTATAGACCTGTGAGCCAAAATCCGCAATTCACAAACCGTCCATACTTTCAGGGGCATTTTGTGGACTTTGTTGCCAAAATAGCCAAAAGCAGTGGGTCTGTTTTGTGCACTATTTCAATTGCTTCATTTTGTTTGTGTGTCAGGTGAACACAATTCACAAGTTGCAAAAGGGTTACAGGGTCTCCATTTCGGCATCTGCGGCGAACTCGGCCTCTGCACGTGCCTCGGCAGCTTTGCCCTCTGCTTCCGCTTTGGCCGGAGACTCTGCAAGGACCTTGCGGATGGCGGTGAAGTAGAACACCAGCGACAGGCCGGTGCCGATGCACCAGCCCACGGGCCATGCCATCCAGATGCCCGTGCTGCCCAGAGCAGTGCTGCTCAGCACAATGGCGATGCCCACGCGCAGGATCAGGTCGGAGAAGGTGGCGATCATAAAGCGCACCATCATGCCGCAGCCGCGCAGGATGCCGTCAGTGACCAGCTTGAGCGACACCACAAAGTAGAAGGGAGACAGGATGCGCAGGAACAGCATACCGGTGTCGATGGCCGGACCCTGCGGGTCATTCATGAACAGCAGCAGCAGGAAGCGGCCGAAGAAGAAGTACAGGAGCACGATGGGCACGCAGATGATCCACACCAGATTGCGGCCTGCGCCAAAGCCCTTGTGCACACGGTCCATCTTGCCCGCGCCCATGTTCTGGGAGGTGTAGTTGGAGATGCCGTTGCCCAGCGTGGTAAAGGAAGTGATGACCATGTTGTTCAGCTTGACGGCTGCAGAGTAGCCTGCAATGACACTGGCACCAAAGGTGTTGATGACGCTCTGCAGGATGATGTTGCCCACAGAGACGAAGCTCTGCTGCAGGATGCTGGGGATGGCGACCATGGCTACCTTGCCCAGCATGTTCCAGGAGAAGAGCACCACCTTGTGGGTGGACTTGAAGGCGCTGATGCGGCGGAACACCACCACCATGGCCAGCACGCAGCTCACACCCTGGCACAGGAAGGTGGCCCATGCCACACCGGCTACGCCCATCTTGAAACCGGCCACGAACAGGATGTCCACGCCGATGTTGGACAGGGACGAGACTGCCAGAAAATAGAAGGGCGTTTTGCTGTCGCCCAGAGCGGAGAAGATGCCGGTGGCGATGTTGTAGAAGAACATGAAGGGCAGGCCCAGCACGTAGATATCCAGATACAGCGAAGAATCCGCAAGGATCTCCTCCGGGGTGTTGATGAGCTCCAGCAGGCTGTGGCAGCCCACAAGGCCGATCAGCATCAGCACGGCGCACAGCACGGCAGAGCCGATCAGGGAAGTGTAGACCGAAGTCTTCATCTCATCGTAGTCCTTTGCGCCAAAGTAGCGGGACACGATGACCGAGCAGCCAATGTTGCAGCCAAAGGCAAATGCAATGAAGATCAGGGTGATCTCGTAGCTGTTGCCCACAGCAGCCAGTGCATTCTCGCCGATGAACTTGCCTGCAACAAGGCTGTCGGCAATGTTGTACAGCTGCTGGAAGATGATGCTGCCGAACATGGGCAGGCAGAACTGCCACAAAACCTGTGACGGCTTGCCGACCGTCAGATCCTTATTCATATAGAAAATCCTCCTCTATCTACCATAAAGAAACATATTAGAACCAAAAACAGTATAGAGTCATCCTGACAAAAAGTAAAGAAAAATTTTAGTATATCTGCCATATGAAATTAATATGATAGGCATGACGCATCCCCGCTGCTGCCAGTGGGCAGACTGTAAAGACCAGCTGTTTCCTGCTTTGCCGGAATGTTCTGCCCCATCGGCTGCCGTTTTTTGCCCCTTAAAAAGTTTACATCCACAAACATGCGCATCGGCTCTTGCACCGGGCCGGAAAGCGTGGTAGGATACTATTGGTTAGTTAGACATAACTATCATAATTGGCCGTCACCCGTCTGTCCGCCCCGGGCAGCACAGGGAAGGAAATGATATTCAGGAGGTTTTCGAGATGAACTATCTGGAAATTGAATCTGTTGTAGGCCGCGAGATCCTGGACTCCCGCGGCAACCCCAC
>CABQER010000093.1 GCA_902463235.1 uncultured Faecalibacterium sp.
GTCACCCGTGAGGAAGTGTTGGGTTCGAGTGCTGTGGACAATGCTCCACCACAAACATCCTCAGACATTCGTCTGAGGATGTTTGTGGTGGACGGTACAGGACTCGAACAGGGCGGCTCTGACGACGCCAGTCGGCAGAGTAAGCAATCAGCCCAGTGGGCTGTTGCTTAGCCCGCGGTTCCCAACGGCTAGGAATGTCTACCGGGATGACTGCCGTTTTGTGGTGGGCGGTACAGGACGAGAACCGGAACGAGCAAAGGCAGGGTATCACTATGGTAGTGGTATCCTGCCTTTTGCTATTCTTAATAGAGTATGGTATACTCGGCTCAGTTCAACAAATCTGCATTTGGAGGATTGAATCATGTGGAATGAATTAGGCATAAGCGGAGGAACCGCAATTATTATTTTGATTGCGCTGTATTTCGTTATCAAATGGGCAGTTAAAAATGGCATCAAAGAAGCATATAGTGCTATCACCGGAAAGAAAACCGATGAAGATATCCAAAACGAAAAAGAGCTGAAAGAACTTGGATTGGATTCGGAAGATCAATAACTTCGCGTTTGCGCAGCGATGAAAGAGGCTGTTGCAAAATAGCTCTCTGAAAAATCATGTACAAAACCCGGAACCTTTTCAGGGCCAAAATGGCTCAAAAAGGGTTCCGGGTTTCTGATTTTGCGCTATTCCTTTGTGCAAGCTGCTATCGCATTTTTATTTTGCAACAGCCCCTCTTTTTTATTTTCGGGTATAGGCTTCCATGCCGTGCTCGGCGGGGTCGTAATATTCCATCAGGGTGATGTAGTTTTCCGGGTAGTGGCAGAATGCCGCACGCAGAACGCTGTCTGCCGGGCTGTTCACGCTCATCAGGCTGAGGATGTAGTACACCAGCATCCTCAGCACATCGCTCTCCACCTCGTAGCACAGACCCACCGCCAGCACCGGCACCACCACCTGCTGCGCCCGCAGCGGCACGATGGCCCCCACCTGCTCCAGAATGGGTCGGCTCATGGCCGAAGCCGTCATCACGCAGCGCAGCACCTTCGTCCACGACATTTTACGGATGTTCTCCATGCTGCGCAGCCGTTCCATCACAGCTTCATCGTCCAGGATCACGCCCTCGGCCGCCTCTTTCTCCGAGAGGGTAAAGGCACACTGCAGCATATCCATAAAGGCAGCTTCATATTTTTCGTGGTAATTTGCGGCGCTTTTGCAGAACGCCAGAGCCGCCGCGATCACCGAATCCACATCTTCCTTTGTGGCCAGCTGGTCGAACCGCAGCGGCACGCCGCCCATCCGGCTCTCGATGATGCTCAGATCATCCAGCTCGTTCTGGTACGCCGTGGAGGGCAGAAAGCGGTCGTTTCCGTTGCGGTGGTAGCCCCACTCTTCCGGCATCACGCGGGCCACGATGTCGCCGCTGGAAATGATGTTGAAGATATTGCTTACATCCCAATCCGTTTTCAGTCCGCCGTCTGCAGTGTGGTCGTTGTCGTAGTCCGCCTGCAGATCCGGGCGGTCCACTGCCGTCAGTGCCGCCGGTGCGGCAAAGGTGTAAACAAAGGTATTTTCCTGCGCGATCTGCGGCAGCTGCTGCCGGATGCGCGCCGCCGTCAGGTTTGCCACAGCCGCGCCGCGGCTGTAGCCGCCCAGCCAGAGCTTGATGGTGCCCAGCGTTCCCGCTGCAGCCTCGGCTTTTTTCAGGTAGTCCTGCAGATCCTCAAAAAAATGCTCTGCTGCTGTCACAAAGCCATAGTGCCCGCCGCCTTCGCCCACATGCAGGTTGCTGGCCCACTCGGCACCATAGCCGACACCGCGCAGCATGGCAGCAATAATGGTGGTGCGCTGGCCATCCTGTACCAGTGTTTTCTGCGCAAAAGCACAGCCCGCGGTATCCACCGGGGTGTTCAGACTGCACTGGTAGCCCGCATAGACCGCATTGGCAAAGCCAAGCTTCTGGTAGGCATCCGCAATGCTGTCCTCACGGCCCGCTTCACCCTCCACCCAGTAAAGCGCATCGCTCTGGTAGGTGTTGCCGCTTGCCGCCACAAGGCCCAGCGTTGCCAGTGCCAGCTTGTGGCTGTACTGCAGCGCCGTGTTCTCAAAAAAGGCATCTGTATAATAAAAATCGTGGGAGAGATCTGTTTCGCTGTGGTCGCTGCGGAAAGCAAAGGAGTAGTAATCCTCCGGCACCGCGCTGCCCACCACAGCCTGTGCGGCCTGCGGCAGCAAAGCCTCTGCCGCCGCGTGCGGGGCCAGCACGCCTGCCACGGCAGCTGCTGCCGCCTTGCAAAAGGCACGTCGTTTTATGGTCTTCATCTTTCTGCTCCAATCAAGGCTTCTGCATAAAACCAGCCTGTTTTTCTAAGTATAGCGGATTTTGCACGCTGATACAATCGCTCTTTCTTAATAAAAAAACAGTCCATGCTCCACACACAGACTGTTTTATGGTATAGTATAAAGGTGTCCGGCTCATCTCAGCTCGATCTGCCTGCAGTAGTCCACGATGTGGTGGAACATCTGTTCCACTGCCGGGGCCATTGCGGCGGGGCGCTGCACAGCCAGGCCCACCACACGGTCTTCCTCTGGCTCGATGGGATAGATCTTGATCGCGGCCTTGCAGTCGCGCAGCAGCATCTGCGGCATGATGGAAATGCCCAGACCTGCTTCCACCATGGCGATGTTGGACTGGTCGTCGATGACATGGCAGCGGCGCTCGGTGCCGATCTTATATTTTTTCAGGAACTGGCGCATTTCAGCATCGGTGGCATCGCACTGCACAACGAAGCTTTGGCCGTTCATCAGGGCGGGAGTCATCACGCCGTTTTCCGGTTCGGGCCAGTCCTGCGGCACGATGCACAGCAGCGGCTCGCGGAACAGCTCGGTGAGGTTGAACTCTTCACGGCAGGTGGAGGAAAGGAACGCGATATCCACCTGACCGGTTCGCAGCCATTCCTTCACATCGTCGTAGGTGCCCTGATACACCTCGATCTCGATCTGCGGGTAGTGGGTCATAAAGCTTTTGAGCAGGCCCGGCAGCAGCGAAGCACACACCGAGTTGAATACGCCCAGCTTCACCTTGCCCTTTTCCAGGCCGTTCAGGCGGGCGATGCTCTGCTTGAGGGCCTCGTCGCTGTTGAGCACATCGCGAATAGAGGGATACAGGGATGCGCCGTAGCTGGTCATGGATACGCCGTTCTTGCCGCGGTTGAACAGAGCAAAGCCCAGCTCCTCCTCCATTACGGCAATGGCGTGACTGATGGCCGAGGGGGTCAGGTGCAGCTGCTGTGCCGCCTTGTTGAAGCTGCCCTGCCGCGCCACGGCATCAAAAATCTCGTAGGAAAAAAGCGTCATGCCCAAAGCCTCCTTCCGTCTTTACTGGTTCGGAGACGCCCGATTCTCTGTGAATCTTTTTCATCTTTCATTTGAGATAGTTCAATTATCTTCTTGATTGTACTATCCCGCGCCTTTTCTGTCAAGCATTTTTGCCCGATTTATGCGCCTTTCCGGCGTATTTTGTCAAAGATGACGCAGGAACCTGCCAGCCTGCGCCGTATCATTAAAAAAGCGCAAAAAGTAAATTTTTTATCAAGTGAGGGATTCCTTATGACCGAGACTGCCAAAGCCCCTGTCCGCTGTGGACTCAGCGGCACAGCGCTCAAATACATCGCCTGCATCACCATGCTCATTGATCACATCGGCGCTTCCTGCATCGAAGCCGGTATCCTGCTGCCGGCCCTCGCCGCCGGTTCTGCCAGCTGCGGTGGCATCCCGGTCAGCACCCTGCTGGCGGCAGACCGTGTGCTGCGGTATATCGGGCGGCTGGCCTTTCCCATCTTCTGCTTTCTGGCCGTGGAGGGCTTTCTGCACACCCACGATGTAAAAAAATACGTCCGGCGGCTTCTGCTGTTCGGCCTTCTGAGCGAGGTGCCTTTTGACCTTGCCTTTTTCCGCACACCGTTCGCCCCGCAGCACCAGAACGTTTACTGGACGCTGGCGCTGGGCGTGCTGG
>CABQER010000094.1 GCA_902463235.1 uncultured Faecalibacterium sp.
TCATGGCAAAGTTTTCCCAGATGAAAAGCGATGATAACAAAAAAGATTGACCGCCTCACAGTTCCCCAACTCGAGCGGTCAATCTTTTTGACTAACGGGATGGAAAGCTGACCTTTGCAGTCAGCGCCCCTTCTGTTTGTAGTATAATCGAAGCTATGTGATTTGTCAAGTTATCCTGTTCCATCGATTATTTCTATCAATATTTTAGATTTTACAATTCTTCTGTACTGTACTATAATGAAGTTATCGTCTTCATTCCATTGATCTACAGGAGGAATCTGCCTTGCTGGTAAATCTTATCGAATCCGTCTATCGCCTGCTGTGGGGCGACCTGTTCACCATCCCGCTGGGCGGCGGCATCGGCATTTCCTTCATGGTGGTGCTGCTGTTCACGGCGGGCATCTGGTTCACCTGCCGCACCCGTCTTTTGCCGGTGCGGCTGTTCCGGGATATGATCGCCGCCGTGTGCGAGAAAAAGCAAGGCAGGAACGGCCTTTCCTCCTTCCAGACGCTGGTCATTTCCACCGCCACCCGCGTGGGCATGGGCAATCTGGTGGGCGTGGTGGCCGCTGTTTCTGCAGGCGGTGCCGGTGCGGTGTTCTGGATGTGGGTCACTGCCATTCTGGGTGCGTCCACCTCCTTTATCGAATCCACCCTTGCCCAGAAATACCGCCAGCCCGACCCGCTGTACGGCGGCTGGCGCGGCGGACCGGCCTACTATCTGCATGTGCTGGCGGAGCGCAGGCGCGGCAAAAAGCTCAAACGCTCTGTGGTAGCGGCGCTGTTTGCGGTGTCTGGCCTCATCTGCTGGTGCGGCATCAGTCAAGTGATCTCCAACTCGGTCAGTTCCGCGTTTGAAAATGCGTTCCATATTCCGCCGCTTACTACCACACTGGTGCTCACGGCCATTGCGGCGGTGATCGTGCTGCGCAAGAATGCCACCGTGAAAAGTCTGGACGTGATGGTGCCCATCATGGCGGTGTGCTATTTTGTCATCACCGTGGGCATCGTGCTGTTCAACCTGCCCAAGCTCCCGGCGGTGTTCGGGCGCATCTTTGCGGAAGCGTTCGGTCTGCGGCAGGCCGTGGCTGGCGGCTTTGGTGCTGTGCTGATGAACGGTGTCAAGCGCGGCCTGTTCTCCAACGAAGCGGGCAGCGGTTCGGCACCCTGTGCAGCTGCCGCCGCAGAGTGCGACGACCCGGTCAAGATGGGCTTTGTGCAGGCACTGGGCGTGCTGATCGATACGGTGGTGATCTGCAGCTGCACGGCCTTTTTGATGCTGCTGGTGCCGCAGGAGATCACGGAAGGACTTGCGGGCATGGACCTTTTGCAGACTGCCCTGCAGTACCATCTGGGCGGCTTTGGTGTCGTGTTCATTGCGGCCACGCTGGCGCTGTTCAGCTTTTCCACCTTTCTGGGCGTTTTGTACTATGCCCGCGGCAATGTGGCCTATCTGTGCGGCGACAACTGGTGGAGCCAGACCGTGTATAAGCTGATCGCGCTGGCCATGCTGGTGATCGGCGGTATGCAGGCCTACACGGTGGTGTGGGATCTGGGCGACGTGGGCATTGGCCTGATGACCATTTTCAACATGATAGCCTTGGTGCCCATGGCAAAGGAAGCACTTGCCGCCCTGAACGACTACGAAAAACGCAAAAAACTGCAGTAAATAGCAAAGGCCCGGCTCCCTGTAACATGGGAACCGGGCCTTTCAGGTTATTTTATTGCAGATCAGATTTGTTTAAAAGCAGCCCGCCTGCAAGCCCGGCCAGCGCAGGCAGCACCCAGCCAAAGCCCATGCTGCCCAGCGGCAGAGCGTTGGCGGCGGCAGATACTGCCCCCAGCGGCAGCGCAGCGGCGATGCTCTGCAGGGCGGTCAGGCCCATGCACAGCGGATACACCGCCCGGTGCTTTTCAAGGCCCGGCATAAAGGAAAGCAGGATCAGCACGATGGCTGCGGGATAAATGGCGTTCAGCACTGGAGTGGACAGCCGGATGATGGCAGCAAGGCCGAGGTTCGATACCAGCATACTGGCCACAGCAAAAAAAGCGGCAAGGGCAGGGTAGGGGATGCGGGGCAGAAGCTGATGAAAATACTGCCCCACGCAGGCGATCAGGCCCACGCAGGTGTTGAAGCATGCGATCACAAAAATGGCCGCAATGAGCACAAGGCCCGCCCGGCCGAACAGCTGCTGTGCCAGAGCGGTGAGCACCTCGGCACCGGTGGCAAGGCCCGGATACACCGTGCCGGTCTCGGCCCCGGCGTGGCCCAGCATGGCGTAGACCACCAGCATTAGCCCGCCTGCAATAAAACCGGCCCGGATGGTGCCGCCTTCCACGGCACGGCTTTCTGTGACACCCCGGGCGCGGATGTTCAGGGCGATGACCGCGCCAAAATTCAGCCCGGCCAGCGTGTCCATGGTCTGGTAGCCGTACAGGATGCCCTGCACAGCGGGCAGGGCTGCGTACTCTGCGCTGGGTGTGCCGTAGTGTGCCGCCAGCGGATGGATGAGACACCCGGCAAACAGCACCACGATGAGCACGATCAGGCAGGGGCAGAGGATGCGGCCCAGCCAGTCGGTAAGCTTTTCCGGCCGCAGCGCCACCAGAAAGGCCGCTGCAAAAAACAGCACCGAGTAGGCCAGCTGCAGCCCGGTACCGCCGCCTATCAGCGGCACCAGCATCTGGAACGAGGTGCTTGCCGTGCGGGGAATGGCAAGGCACGGGCCAATGGAAAGATACACCAGAATGGTGAACACCATGGCGAACACCGGATGCACCCGGCCGGCAAGCTTATCCAGACCGCCTGCCCGTGCCACAGCCACCACGCCCGCAATGGGCAGGCCGACGGCGCTGACGGCAAGGCCCGCAAAGGCAGGCCAGAGGCTGGTACCGGCCTGTGCGCCCAGATGCGGCGGGAAGATCAGATTGCCTGCACCAAAAAACATGGAAAATAGCGTAAAACTGACCAAAAGCAGGCTTTTGCCGGAGAGCTTCTGCATAGGACAGACACCTCATTTCTTTCTTGCATCAAAGATGACAGAGATTTATACAGTTCAGTTTATCGTTTTATGCATTTCATGTCAAGAAAGAAAAACATGAAGAAAAGTAATGACAGGCATGATAAGCTCTTATGCATCATGATGCACGGGTCATTGGCGTTTGGAAAGAGATATGGTATTATAATGTATAATGTAGAACTGAGCAGGCTATCAGGGCGCTTTCTCCGCGAAATTCGGGGCTTCCAGCTCCCGCCCTGTTGCCTTATGGCAACAGGGTCCTATCCTCGGATCATTCGCTGAAGAAATTCCCTGCCGTCATGCATTTATTTGTAATCAGGAGCAGGTAAGTTTATGAAGCGACATAAACAATTTTTTCAGCGGCTGGGCGCTGCGGCCTTCTGGCTGGCGGTGTGGCAGTGCGCCGCCATGGCGGTGGGACAGGAGGTGTTCCTTGTTTCGCCGGTGCAGGCGGTGCGCACTCTTTTGCAGCTTTTGCCGCAGGCAGAGTTCTGGCAGCGGGTGGGTTTCAGCTCCGGGCGCATTCTGCTGGGTTTTGGGCTGGGCGTGGCCGTAAGCATCGTGCTGGCTGTGGCCGCACAGGCGTGGCACACGGCAGATGTGCTGCTTGCTCCGGTGCTGCAGCTGGTCAAAGCCACGCCGGTGGCAAGCTTTATCATTCTGGCGCTGGTGTGGGTGCGGGGGGCATCGCTTTCGGTGCTCATCAGCTTTTTAATGGTGCTGCCCGTGCTGTACGGTGCGGTGCGCACCGGCATCCAGAGCGCAGACCCACAGCTGTTGGAGATGACGAAGGTGTTTCGCCTTCCGCTGAGCCGACGGCTGCGGGCGGTGTGGCTGCCTGCGGTGCTGCCGGCCTTCCGGCAGGGATGCAGCGTGGCCCTTGGCATCTGCTGGAAGAGCGGCGTTGCCGCTGAGGTGATCGGCCTGCCCAATGGCAGCATCGGCGATGCACTCTACCGGGCCAAGATCACCCTTTCCA
>CABQER010000095.1 GCA_902463235.1 uncultured Faecalibacterium sp.
ACGAAAAGACCCACCTGCCCATCATCGTGGACCCCAGCCACGCCACCGGCAAGGCAAACCTTGTGGAGCCCATGATGATCGCCGCCGTGGCCGCCGGTGCCGACGGTCTGGAAGTGGAGGTCCACTACGACCCCCAGCACGCATGGAGCGACGGCGCCCAGTGCCTGACCCCGGACGCCTTCGCACAGGCCATGGCAAAGTGCCGTCAGGTGGCATGGGCCATTGGCCGGGATATGTAAAAGGCAAGCGTCCTCGCCCTCTCAGTCTCACATTCGTTCGACAGCTCCCCCAAAGGGGGAGCCCTTGGCAAAACCGGAAACTTTGCCGTACTGCCAAAGCCTCTCTCTTTGATAGACTTCCCCCGGCCGGGGGAAGATGTCGCGTGAGCGACAGAAAGGGGAACAAGGTGGCATCGCGTAAGCGATGACGGAGAGGGCAAGTCGCCTAAAGGGTTTATCTATGCTTGTAACAATAATACGATCCCCCAGTAAAATTTCCGGCACCATCACTGCCCCGCCCAGCAAGAGCATGGCCCACCGTGCAGTGCTCTGCGCCGCGCTGGCCGAAGGGCGCAGCCATATCACCAATCTGGAATTCAGCAAGGACATCTCCGCCACACTGGGCGCAGCGGCACAGCTGTGCGCCCGTGTGCGCACCGGCGCAGACGATGCCGTGGTGGAAGGGCTGGGGCATTTTGTGCCCCTCGCCACACCGGTGGACTGCTGCGAGAGCGGCAGCACCCTGCGCTTTCTCATCCCCATCGCCAGCCTGACCGGACAGGCAGTTTCCTTCACCGGCCGCGGGCGGCTGATGGAGCGGCCTCAGTCGGTGTATGAAGCTCTGTACCGGGAGCAGGGCCTGCGGTTTGAGCAGAGCGCTGCCGGGCTGACCGTGGAAGGGGCACTGACCCCCGGCGAATACCGCCTTGCAGGCAATGTATCCAGCCAGTTCATCAGCGGGCTGCTGTTTGCTCTGCCGCTGCTTTCCGGCAACAGCACGCTGCACCTCATTCCGCCGGTGGAGAGCCGCAGCTACATCGATATGACCCGCTCTGTGCAGGCGGCCTTCGGTGTGCAGAGCCATTGGCTGGACGAAAACACTCTTGCCATCCCGGGCGGGCAGCACTATCACCCCTGCGATTACACCGTGGAGGGCGATTACAGTCAGGCCGCGTTCCCGGCGGTGCTGGGTGCAGTGTGCGGCGGCGTGACCATCACCGGCCTTGCCCCGGACACGCTGCAGGGCGATGCCGCCATTCTGGATATCCTGCGCCGCTGCGGCGCAAAGTTCACCCAAACAGAAGCGGGCATCTCTTTTGAAAAGGCCCCCCTGCACGGGGTGGACATCGACCTTGCGGACTGCCCGGACCTTGGCCCTGTGCTCATGGTGCTGGGCCTGCTGTGCGAAGGCACTACAGTCATCCGCAACGCAGAGCGTTTACGCCTGAAGGAGAGTGACCGCATCGCTGCCATGGAGGCCGAGCTGCGTGCCTGCGGCGGCGTGCTGGAAAGCGAGGGCGGCACCATTACGGTGCACGGCTGCGCAGACAGACTGCACGCTCCGGTGGGTGTTCTGCATGGGCACAATGACCACCGTGTGGTCATGAGCCTTGCGGTGCTGGCCCTGAGTACGGGCATCCCCCTGACCGTGGACGATGCCGAAGCCATTGCAAAAAGCTGGCCGAATTTCTTTGAAGCCATCAAGCCCTTGGGCGCGGAGGTGGAATATGCTTGATAAAACAAAACGTTATCTCGTGGTGGGCCTTGGCCTGCTGGGCGGCAAATACGCGCTGGAACTGACGAAAGCCGGTTTCCATGTGGACGGCATCAACCGCAGCGAAGGGCATTTGCAGTACGCGCTAGAGCACGGCTATATCGCCAGCGGCAAGACCCACGATTTTGAGGACCTTGTGAGCAGCGCCGACCACATCATCTTTGGTCTGTACCCCACGGCCCTCATCGAGTGGTTCCGCACCTACGGCCATCTGCTCAAGCCCGGCTGCATCTTTACCGATGTTTCCGGCGTAAAGACCGGCCTTGTGGAGCCGGTGCAGGCCATGTGCCCGGCGGGCGTGGAGTTCATTGCCAGCCACCCGATGGCAGGCCGTGAGACTTCCAGCGTGGAGCACGCCGCCGAGGTGAACTTTGCCCCGGCCAACTTCATCATCACCCCCACGGAAAAGAACACGCCCGAAGCCATTCAGTGGGCAAAGGACCTGGCCGAAGTGCTGGGCTTCCACCACATCTGCACCCTGACGGTGCAGGAGCACGACAAGATGATCGGCTATGTGAGCCAGCTGTGCCATGCCATCGCCGTGAGCCTGATGTGCGCCAACGATAACTCTTCGCTGTGCGAGTACACCGGCGACTCCTTCCGTGACCTGACCCGCATTGCACGCATCAACGATAAAATGTGGGCAGAGCTGTTTTTGTGGAATAAGGAAAACCTCATCAGCGAGATCGACCAGTTCGATGCTGCGCTGCAGCAAATGCGCGCTGCCCTTGTGGCCGACGACCGGAACAGGCTGGAAGAGATGTTCCGTCTTTCCACCCAACGCCGCGCGGCGTTCGACAAAAAACTGCCCGAATAAACCGGAGGTGCTCCCATGCCCAAGCAGGAAGGCCAGAAATCCAAGCTTTTGACCCTTTTGCGCATTCTGGAACAAAAGACCGACGAAGAACACCTGCTCAATGTACCGCAGCTGGTAGAGCTGCTGGAACAGCAGGACATTCTTGCCGAGCGCAAAAGCATCTACAGCGATATCGACACTCTGCGCAGTCTGGGGTATGACATCCAGCTGCGGCGCGGGCGCGGCGGCGGCTACTGGCTGGCCAGCCGCACCTTTGAGCTTTCTGAGCTGAAGCTGCTGGTGGATGCCGTACAGGCCAGCAAGGTTGTGTCGGCACGCACCAGCAGTAAACTCATCCATAAACTGGAAGCCCTCTGCTCCGACTACGAGGGCACCCAGCTGCAGCGTCAGGTGTACGTGGATGGCCGCCCCAAAAGCGACAGCCACACCCTGCTTTACAGCATCGATGCGCTGCACAGCGCCATCAATGCGGGCAGAATGGTGCGGTTCCGCTACAAGGACGGCGGCACCCGCACCGTCAGCCCGTGGCAGCTGGCATGGGAAAACGGCTGCTACTACCTTATCGCTTATCAGGACGAGAAAGAGCCTGCGGGCATCCGCAACTACCGCGTGGACCGCATGTCTTCCGTGACAGTGCTGGGCGATGCCCGCCGGGGCAAGGCCGAGTTCCGCCAGTTCGACCTGCCCGCCTATCTGCGCAAGCACTTCAACATGTTCGGCGGGCCGGAGTACCGGGTCACCCTGCGCTGCACCGCCGACCTGGAAAGCGCCATGCGCGACCGCTTTGGCAGAACGCCGCTGTTCGTGCCGGAGAAAGACGGTGCATATTTTCACTTTGATGTGCCGGTATGCGTCAGCCCCCAGTTCTACGGCTGGGTGTGCGGCTTTGGCGGCAAGGTGGAAGTAATGGCTCCCGCCGAGGTGCGCAAGGGGATACACGATATGGTGCAGGCCCTTGCGAAGCAGCACGATTAAAATGGCCTCCGCTTCGCTCTGGCCATCATCAGATGAAATGATATTTATAATCAGGTTCCGGAAAAATCTGCGGATTTTTCCGGAACCTTTTTTCACAGGGAAGGCCCGGACCGGGAGATGCAGCGTTTCCGGCAGGAAATAATTTCACGGCACCGTCCTGCCCTGTGGAGCCAGAGCGCCAGATGCTGCTTTCCGGTACGACTCCATCCGTGAAAAATGCAAACCCCGGCAGGCCGCAGCCTGCCGGGGTTTGCTGTTCCTATAAATAATTCTTCCGCTGAGCATGGCCAGAGCGAAGCGGAGGCCATTCTGAATCTCTCACTCCTCAAATTCCAGATCGCTGGGCAAAATCAGGTCCAGCTCGGCGGCAGGTTCTGCCACAAGGCGGCGGCTCTGGTGGAAGATGGCCTTTTCCAGCGTGTTGCGGG
>CABQER010000096.1 GCA_902463235.1 uncultured Faecalibacterium sp.
TGTCAGCCCAGCAAAATTTCCACCGCTTCCCGCAGGGTGGACACTTCGCCCACATTGCCCGGGAAGATGATGTACGGAGTGCCGGGGAACAGGCTTTCGGCACCGGTCTGCCATACCGGGATGCCCGGCCGGATCTGGCCCAGCACCTTGGCGCATTTCACGCGCAGGGCCTTCACGCCCACGTCGCTGCTGGTGATGCCGCCCTTTGCCACCACAAAAGCCGGGGAAGCGGTCAGCCTGCCCACGCAGCTTTGCAGTGCATCGCTGATGGCAACGCTGCGCACGAGGGCTGCTTCCGGGGTGTCGTCCGGCAGGGTGAGCACCACGCGCTTTGTGGACACGCAGCAGGTGATGCCCTTTGCGATCTGCTGTGAGCAGTGGGCCACGATGGCGGCTGCTTCCTTTTCCAGCTCGCCCGGCACCAGCACCTTGTCGCTGTCCATCTCAATAAACTCGATGCCCTGTACTTTTTTCAGTTCTTCCAGCTGGGCAGTGGTCTTTTTGGTGTGGCTGCCCACCACGATGATGCCGCCTGCCTTGCTTTCCTGCGTGACCATCTTTTCCCGGGTGAGCAGCGGCTGGTCGGAAATATTGCCGATGGCCTTGACCAGTGCGGCCGCACTGCGGATGGTGAAGTGACGGCCCTTTGCCATGGCGCGGTACAGTGCCACTGCAAACACCTTCACATCGCAGTCCGCCACTGCGTTGACGATCACATGGCCGTAATCGTGAACCGCCAGCAGCTGGGCCTCGATGCCGTTAAAGTCCATGGCGCGCAGGCTTTCCAGCGAGATGCAGGTCACGTCTCCTGCACGGACTTTGCCGCCGGTTTTTTCCTCAATGTATTCGCACAGGTTGCTGGCGTGGTAGCCAAAGGTCTCGTCCTTGGCAAATTCGGTCTGGCCGCAGGGCACAAGCTCTGCGCCGTAGCGCACATAATGCACGTTGTCCAGTGTAAAGCGTCCGCCCTCGCGGAAGTAGGGGCACAGGATGTCGCCATCCATTTTGTAACCGTTCTCAGCCTCCGTCACCTCGCGCAGCAGGTCGGTCTCCAGCGGGTAGTGGCCGCGCAGGGTGGAGTCGCCGCGGCTGATGATAAGGTAGTCCATGCCGAACTCGCGGGCCACCTTGGCGGTGTTCTCCGCGATCTCGCGGTGGGCCTTGGTGGTCTCGGCCACGGTAAAGCCGCGGCTGTTGGTCAGAATAAAGAAGAGCTTTTCCGGCGCAGCAAAGCCCTTGCGCAGGCTTTCTACCGTCCAATTTGTATAAACATAGATATCATGTACCGTCTGTACGCCGGTAGGATCGTCGTCCAGCACAATGATCTTGCGGTTGCTGGCGGCAGCTTCGGCGGCAAGGGCGGCGTTTAGTTTTTCCTCATCCACCTGCGGAAAATTGGCCAGAACATCGGCACTGCGGATCTGTTCCATCTGAAGCTCCTCCTTTATTCGTACAGCACCTGTGCGATCAGCACCAGCGGCTCGTCGCCCAGGCAGGCGATCTGGTGGGTGTCGCCGGGCATGGCGGCAATGATGTCGCCCTTCTCCAAGATCTGCTCCTCGCCGTTGATGATGTGGACAGCGCGGCCGGAGACGATGACCATGCTTTCCATCTCGTGCTCATGCGTGTGCCTGCCAATGGTCACGCCCGGTGCCAGCGTGTGGCGCACATAGGCGCGGCCCTTGCCCAGCATTTCGGCAGGCGCATCCAGCAAGCGTTCCATCATCACGGTGCCCTCGCCGCCCATGCAATGGGGGATCGGAGTGGGTTTCATCTCAGAAGCTTTCTTATACAACATCCCATGTTCCACCTTTCAAGTCATCTGCAGCAGCATACGGCAGAGTGTTTTTAAACATCCTACCTTTCAAGTCAAGTCCATTATACATGAGCGCAAGCGGAATAGCAAGATTTTTTCCTGAAAAGCTGTTCAATTTTGTGCAATGCGTTTTGTGCAATCTGGCTGATATCCCGCCGTTCCTGCCCCGCAGGCATACAAAAAAGCTTCCCCGCCGCAGGCACGCAGCCCACGGAAAGGGAAGCTTTTGTCTGATTCAATTTCGGGTGCATCTGACGGAAGTAGTACACCGCAGCATAACACTCCGCTTTCCCTTTTTCGGATCCCGAAATAAATTGGAACTCTGCACATGTTCAAGCTGCAGTTTTTGTGTTTTTTTCAGAGAATCCGTTTTTTGTTGCCGGAGCAGCGTTTCTTTTGTATAATGGCAGTAATGGAAGGCCGATGCCTTTTGCAGATTTTTAATCACGACGTTTCAAAAGCGAGGTGTACTGATTATGGAATGGGCAAAATTGCTGTCAACTGAAAAGCTTTCTTCTGAACCTCCTGAGCCCGATTCGTTCAAGGAGTATCCCATCAATGCATTTGAAAAGGACTACAGCCGGATCGTTTCCAGCGCTGCATTCCGCAGGCTGCAGGATAAAACGCAGGTGTTTCCTCTGGACAAGAGTGATTTCATCCGAACCCGCCTGACGCACTCGATCGAAGTCTCCACGATCGCCCGGCAGCTTGGTATCATGATCTCCAAAAACACAACACAGTACAAGCCAACTGATATTGCCGTGCCGGAGGATGCCGAAGCCATCGCATCGGTCCTGCTCTGCGCCGGCCTTTTGCACGACCTCGGCAATCCGCCCTTCGGGCATTTCGGCGAGACCGTGATCGGCGACTGGTTCAAAGAGAACCTCGACCATGTAAAATACAAAGGACAGCCCCTTCGCAGCTGGTTATCCGCGCAGATGATCGCTGATCTGGAAAATTTTGAGGGCAATGCACAGGCGCTGCGGATCCTGCTGAAAGCAAAACACGGTTCTAGCCTCAATCTGTCCAAAGCGATCATCAGCACGCTGGTAAAATACCCCACCGACTCCTGCTCCGTTGATAAAGGCAGTGCGGATATCCGAAAGCACAAACTCGGCTTCTTCGCTGCAGAACAGGAGACTTTTGAGCAGATCTCGGAAGCGGTTGGGACCACCACTCCCGACAAAGGCATCGTGCGCCATCCGCTGACCTACCTGCTGGAAGCAGCCGACGACATTGCGTACTCTACTGCCGATCTGGAAGATGCCTTTAAAAAGGGCCTGTTCACCCTTGACCAGTTCATTGAATATTACGCAAATTCTTATGATCATTCAAAGATCGTTCCCCACAGAAGCCCTGAGTACTTCTCCGATGAGCGGATCCAAGAACTTTCCGCGCTGCGCGGTGCAGACCACACCCCAGAAAACGACAGCGCTGCATTTAAAAAATGGCTCACCCAAACGCGTCAGTGGCTGATGTATGTAGCCATCTACCGTTTTTCCTGCAAATATAAAGAGATCATGGCCGGGACCTACTGCGGTGATCTGTTTGAAGGAACCAATCACGCCATCACCATTGACATCCTGAAAGGGGCCATGCGAAAATTCGCCTTCGATACGCCCGGCATCCTGAAACTGGAGCTGTCCGGACAAGTCATTCTCGATTTTCTGCTGGATCATTTTGTTCCCGCCGTGCTGTACTATGACTCTGCATACTGCACCGACGGGCAGGCACCTTCCAAGGCCGACAAAAAGCTTCTCGCCATCTTCTCCGGCAATTACAAGCAGGATTACCAAAACGCCCGAACCGGCACGGAACCTTTTGACTTGTACCTCCGGCTGCTGATGGTCACCGACTATATCAGCGGCATGACAGATTCCTATGCCCGCACGCTGTACCGCGAGCTTAGCGGTATTGAATAACGCTGCCCTGTTCAGATCCCACGTGCCCGGTTCGTCTGCCGCTTATGGGCTACGGCATGATCGTTCAAAAACTGCTGATACATCACTCTGGAAGCCTCGCACAACTTCAAATCAGGTGCCAGCTTTTTTACGAAGACACTGCTTGCGAATGCGAACGCCTTTTGAATTGCAAAATGATTTTTCAGTTGCTATACTGGGCTTATCAAA
>CABQER010000097.1 GCA_902463235.1 uncultured Faecalibacterium sp.
AAGCCCACCCCGATGTGTTCAACATCCTGCTGCAGGTGCTGGACGATGGCCGCATCACCGACAGTCAGGGCCGCACCGTGGACTTCAAGAACACGGTCATCATCCTCACCTCCAATCTGGGCAGCGACATCATCCTGAACGATCTGGAGCAGCGCCGTGCCAACGGCTCCAACGAGCTGAGTGAGGAAGCAAAGCACCAGATCGACCAGCTGCTGAAGAGCAAGTTCCGCCCCGAATTTCTGAACCGTCTGGATGAGATCGTCTACTACAAGAGCCTGACCAAGGACGAGATGCGCAAGATCGTGGATCTGCAGCTGCAGGATCTGCGCAAGCGCATGGACGAGGGCAAGCACCTCAAGCTGGAGGTCACCACCGCTGCCAAGGACTTCATCATCGATTCTGCTTACGACAGCGTCTATGGCGCACGTCCCATCAAGCGGTTCATCCAGAGCCGCGTGGAGACCCTGATCGCCAAGGCCATCATTCAGGGCAGCTATACCGAGGGCAACACCCTGACGGTAGACTGCGAGAATGGCGCTTTGACCCTGCGATAATGTAAATTTTACCTGTTCTGTACGGACTTTGCGGCAAGAAAGCTTGCACCACCGTACAGAATATGGTATGATTACAAATAACATTGATGTGCTTTTCATCGCGGAACAGCAACGATGGGGAGCACATTTTTGTATGTGAGAACATTTATCCCAAAACTCTCTCAGGCGCATTGCGCCAGTGTGCGATATCCCGGGCGGCAGCATCTTCTGCGTGGAAGGGGCAGGCTGTGGGCACACAGAAAAAAGCTCCCCCCTTCGGGGGAGCTGGCATCGCGCAGCGATGCCTGAGAGGGTTCAAATAAAAACAGAAAGTTGAGTGTGATTTCCCTTTTTATGGACGATGGCAGTATTACGCTTTTGGCGGCGCTGATCATTCTGGTGGCATTTTCCGCCTTTTTCTCCGCCTCTGAGACCGCATTTTCTTCCCTGAACCAGATCCGCCTGAAAAGCCGCGCCGAGGACGGCGATTCGGCAGCAGCCCGCGTGCTGGCTATGTCGGAAAAGTACGACAAGCTGCTCTCCACCATCCTCATCGGCAACAATATCGTCAACATTGCCGCAGCATCCATTGGCACAGTGCTGTTCACCCGCCTGCTGGACCCGGAGCGGGGCGCGACGGTGTCCACCTTCGTGCTGACCATTGTGGTTCTGATCTTTGGCGAGGTGACCCCCAAGAGCCTTGCAAAGGAGATGCCGGAGACGGTTGCCACGGCGGTTTCGCCCTTTTTGAACCTGCTCATGATCCTGTTCACCCCGCTGACCTGGCTGTTCACCCAGTGGAAGCGCCTGTTGGGGCATTTCATCCGCAGCACCGAGGAGGACACCATCACTGAGGGTGAGCTGATGACCATGGTCAGCGAGGCCGAGAACGACGGCGAGCTGACCGACCGGGAAAGCCAGCTCATCCGCAGCGCCATTGAGTTCGACGATGTGGAGGTGGAGGAGATCCTCACGCCCCGCGTGGATGTGATCGCGGTGGAGGACGATCTCTCGCTGGATGAGGTGGCCGATACCTTTGCGGAATCGGGATATTCCCGTCTGCCCGTCTACCACGGCACCATTGACAATATCATTGGTGTGGTACATGAAAAGGACTTTTACCTTGGCCGTCTGCGCAAGGATACCACGCTGGAAGACCTTGTGAAGCCCACCCTTTATACCACCGGCTCCACCCAGATCTCCCAGCTGCTGCGCACCCTGCGCGAGCAGCACCATCACATGGCGGTGGTGGTGGACGAGTACGGCGGTACCGAGGGCATCATCACGCTGGAAGACATTCTGGAAGAGCTGGTAGGCGAGATCTGGGACGAGCACGACGAAGCGACCGAGGACTTCCGCAAACAGTCGGACGGCAGCTGGATCGTACTGGGCAGTGCCGGTGTGGACGACCTGTATGAGAGGCTGGGCCTGCCGGAGGATGAAGATATCGATTCCAATACGGTGAACGGTCTGGTGCAGGAAAAAACCTGCCATCTGCCCAAGGTGGGCGACCGGTTCACGCTGGGCGAGTACGACGGTGTCGTTACCCGCACGGCCAAGCGCCGCGTGACCGAGGTGCGCCTGACCCCGGCGGAAAAGCCGGAACCGAAGAAGGAAGAAGACGAAAAGCCGCACTTCAACCGGCTGACCAATAAGTAAATCTAAGGGAGGATGCCGTTTTCCAATACGGCCCTATCCTGTGAAAAAGCAAACTCCGGCAGACCGCGGTCTGCCGGAGTTTGCTCTATAAAAATAATTGTTCCGCTGAATATGGTTAGAGCGAAGCGGAAGCCATTAAATGGTTTTGCTTTCCGCCTGCAGATAGGTATACAATGCTCCCACCTGATTGGCTTCGCTGCTGAAATGGCAGGGCACGATCTCGCAGCGGGGCAGACCGATCATGTAGGGTGATTCCCCACGGGAAGCAAACAGCCCGGCATATACCCGGCGCAGATCGTCCAGCAGCAGCGGCTGCTTGCTGATGCCGCCGCCGATGGCTACCTTTTCCACATCCAGCAATACGGTCAGGTTGTAGATCTGCACGGCCACCATCTTGCAGAACCGTTCCAGCACTTCCAGTGCTTCCGGCTCGGCGGCATTGGCGGCATCAAAAAAGAGTTTACCGTTCATGGGGGCATCGGCGGGCAGGCCCTTGCGGGCACGGTACCACTTGAGCAGGTATTTGGTGCTGCACTGGCAGGCCATGGTTTTTTCGGTATTCTCCCACTCGTCGGCGTTGGTGTTCACAAAGCTGTACTCTCCGGCGGTAAAGTGCACGCCGCGCACCAGCTGGCCATTGGCAATGATGCCGCCGCCCACGCCGGTGCCGATGATAAACACTGCCGCATTGCAGCAGCCCTGCAAGGCACCGGCCCGCAGCTCTGCAATGGCTGCAGCCTTGCCGTCGTTTTCCAGCGTGACACGGCAGCCGCATCTTTCGCGCACCAGCTGCCCTACCTGCGTGCCGGTGTTGTACAGAAGTGCCCCGCCGTTGGAGACATAGCCGGTGTTGGCATCCACAAAGCCGGGCAGCGCCATGGCGATACCGTCCACTTCATCCTTATGCGGTGCATACAGAGCGTATATTGTGTCGAGAAAATGCTCCTGCGTATCCTGCGGCGTGGGCACGGAACCGGCATCGAAACGGTTCATCTGCTCGTCCATGACCGAATATTTGATCTCGGTGCCTCCTACGTCAAAAACCATGACCTTCATTGCTGTTCCCTCCGCAAAGCTGATCTTCTTCCTTATTATGGCAAATGCGTGCAAAAAAGTAAAGCCATCCGCAACATGCCGCGAATAGCTTTACTTTAATTTAGAGCTTGCTCAGCTGCGGGCCCTGTGCGGTGTCCTTGACCGCCCAGCCCAGTTCGGTCAGCTGTGCACGGATGGCATCGGCAGTGGCCCAGTCCTTGGCCTTCTTGGCGGCGGCACGCTTCTCTACCAGCTCAGTCACCTCGGCGGGCACCTCGTCCTTCTTGCGGTTGTACAGCAGGCCCAGTACGCCGGTGATCTCGTCGAACGCAGCGGCGGCGGTCTGCAGGGCATCCTTGGAGGAAACAGCCGACAGCGTGTTGATCTCCTTGACCAGATCGAACACGGCAGCCAGTGCATCCGGGGTGTTCAGGTCATCGTCCATGGCAGTGCAGAACTTGGTGCGGGCCTCGGCAGCCTTTTCCTTCAGAGTCTCGTCGGTGCCAAAGGTGTCCTTGGTCAGGGCAAAATCCAGATTTTCGCGGCAGGTGTACAGGCGCTCCAGGCTGTTCTTGCAGCTCTCGATGAGGTCCACGGTGTAGTTCAGCGGCATCCGGT
>CABQER010000098.1 GCA_902463235.1 uncultured Faecalibacterium sp.
CGTGGCCGGTGATGTTCAGGGTGTACTTCAGGTAGTTGACCACAGAGGGGTCCAGGTCGCCGCAGCGGGTGCCCATCATCAGGCCGGCCAGCGGGGTCATGCCCATGGAGGTGTCCACGACCTTGCCCTGATCCACAGCGGCAATGGAGGAACCGTTGCCCAGATGGCAGGTGATCAGCTTCAGGCGCTCAATGGGCTCTTCCAGATACTCGGCAGCCTTGTGAGCAACGTACTTGTGGCTGGTGCCGTGGAAGCCGTAGCGGCGCACGCCGTACTTCTCATAGTACTCATACGGAATGGCGTACATATAAGCCTTCGGAGGCATGGTGCTGTGGAAAGCGGTATCGAACACGGCCACCATGGGGATGTTGCCGAACACCTTGCGTGCGGCCTCGATGCCCAGAATGCCGGCGGGGTTGTGCAGGGGAGCCAGAGGGCTCAGCTCGCGGATGGTCTCGATGACCTCGTCGGTGATCAGGCAGCTCTCCTTGAACTTCTCGCCGCCGTGCACGACACGGTGACCGATGGCATCGATCTCGCTGACGTCGTTGATGCACTTGCCTTCGCCGGTGGTCATCTTCTTCACGACCTCGGCAAATGCCTCGGTGTGGGTGGGGAAGATGGCGGGCGTGGTGGCCTTATGGCCGTTGGCCTCGTGGGTGATCATGCTGCTTTCCATGCCAATGCGCTCGCAAAGGCCCTTGCACAGCACCTTCTCGCCGTCCATATCGATCAGCTGATACTTCAGAGAAGAAGAGCCGCAGTTAATAACCAGAACTTTCATCTGTGTTGCCTCCTGTATGTTTTTGGTCTGCCCTCTTTTTAAACCTGAGGACAGAATTTTACAGATTCCTGTGTTTATTATATAATAGGGTGGGCGGCTTTTCAAGCCGCAACCCGGGCAAAGCGGTAAAGCTTGTGTACAAGGTTTTTGTACATCCTGCCCACAAATGCACAAAACCACTGCAGTTTTCTGTATATACGATATAAATTTAACAATCTTTCCGAGGGCGCAGCAGCCCTGCAGAGGAGCTTATCTATGAAATTTGCCGGTATCATTGCAGAGTACGACCCCTTTCACAACGGCCATGCATGGCAGCTGGCGCAGGCAAAAGCGCTGGGAGCACAGCATGTGGCGGTGGCCATGAGCTGCGGGCTGACCCAGCGCGGCGCACTGCCGCTGCTGCCGGAAGCGGTGCGGGTGCAGGCCGCCCTGCAGTGCGGGGCAGATCTGATATTTGCGCTGCCTGCGCCCTGTGCCTGTGCGGGGGCAGAGGCTTTTGCCCGGGCGGGGGTGCGCATCCTTGCCGCCGCCGGGTGCGATGCGCTGGTGTTCGGGGCAGAGACGCCGGACGCAGCCCTGCTGATGGAAGCTGCCCGGGTGCTGTGCAGCGCAGCCTACCGCACCGAGCTGAAGCGCCAGCTTGCAGCCGGTGCCCGCAGCTTTGCGGCGGCGCGGCAGGCAGCGGTGGAAGCGCTCTGCCCGGGCACGGCACTGGCCGCGCTGTTGGATAAGCCCAACAACAATCTGGCAGTAGAATACTGCAAGGCCATTCTGGAACAGGAGGCACCCATGACCCCGGTGCCGCTGCCCCGCGTGGGGGCGGGCCACGGGCAGGCCCTTGCCGAAAGCGGCCACGCCCAGTTTGCCAGTGCCAGCGCGCTGCGCGCCCTCTGGGCAGAGCAGGGCGCGGATGCGCTGACTCCTTATGTGCCGGAAAAAGCACTGGAGCTGTATAAAAAAGCGGAAATCGACGGAATGTATACCGACTATGCCGCCGCAGGCCGGTGTGAGCTGGCTCTGCTGCGGGCGGCCTGTGCACGACCGGAACCTTTTGCCGCAGTGCGGGGCGTTTCCGAGGGGTTGGACCACCGGCTGGAAAACGCCGTGCGCAGCTGCACCGGCCTGCCCCAGCTGCTGGACGCGCTGACCACTGTGCGTTACCCCCGGGCCCGGATGCGCCGCCTTGCCATGGACGCGGCGCTGGGCTATGCGGCGGAGACCGTGCCTGCCCTGCCGCCCTATCTGCATTTGCTGGGGGCAAGGCGGGGAGCACTTCCGCTGCTGAAGCATGCATCCCTGCCGCTGAGCCACTCGCTGGCAAAGCTGGAAAAAGAAAACGATGCCTGCGCCCGCATGGCGGCGGCACAGGCAGGAGCCAGCGATTTTGGCGCACTGTGCCGCCGGGTGCCCGGGCCGATGGGGGGAGTATATCGTCAAAAAATTATCTTTTTGACGAATTGACAAAAAATAATCGAAAAAATTTTATGCAGAAACACTTGTGCCCGGACGGTTTGTGGTGTATGATTAAAGTAATGCAATGTTGGATACAACAAATGAGAACGGAATCAGAAAACCGCACGCAATAAGGAGGAAACTTCATGGCACTTCACGTTCTGGACGAAGCCAACCGCTGTCTGGGCTGCAAAAAGCCGCTGTGCCAGCAGGGCTGCCCCATCCACACCAACATCCCGGAGGTCATTCGGCTGCTCAAGGCAAACCAGATGGACGAAGCTGGCAGAATGCTGTTTGAGAATAACCCGCTGACCACCGTTTGTGCGTTGGTGTGCAACCACGAGAACCAGTGCGAGGGCCACTGCGTGCGCAACCGGATGCCCAGCCACGACCCGGTGCACTTCTCCATTATTGAAGACTACATTTCCACGACCTACGCCAACAAAATGACCGCCGGCCCTGCCCCCAAAAACGGCATGAAGGCGGCAGTCGTTGGCTCCGGCCCGGCGGGCCTGACCATTGCGGTGCTGCTGGCACGCTGGGGCTACGATGTGACCATCTTTGATGCCCGCGATAAGATCGGCGGCGTCATGCGCTACGGCATCCCCAACTACCGCCTGCCGGACAGCGTGCTGGACGATTTCCAGTACCGCCATCTGGAGCTGAAGGGCATCAAGGTACGCCCCAACACCACCATCGGCAAGACCATCACCATCGACGATTTGTTCCGCGACGGCTACAAGAGCGTGTTCATCGGTGCCGGTCTGTGGAAGGCCAACGCCATGCACATCAAGGGCGAGAGCCTTGGCAACGTGGCCTTTGGCATCGACTATCTGGCAAACTCCAAGGCCTTCCGTCTGGGCGATGATGTGGCTGTCATCGGCGTGGGCAACTCTGCCATGGACTGCGCCCGCACCGCCATCCGCAACGGTGCCCGCCACGTCACCTGCTATGCCCGCCGCGACGAGAGCTGCATCAGTGCTTCCGAGTACGAGGTGAGCTATGCAAAGCTGGAGGGCGTGGGCTTCCGCTTCTGCAAGGCACCGGTGGAGATCCGCGAGAACGGCCTGATCTGCCGCGATACCGTCAAGGGCGAAGATGGCAGGTTCACTCAGGTGGAGGGCAGTGAGATTTTTTACCCCCACACCGGCGTGATCGTGTCGGTCAGCCAGGGCTCGGAGAGCAACCTCGTCAAGACCACTACCGGCATCGAGACCAACCAGAAGGGTCTGCTCACCGTCAGCGAGGACGGCAGCACCACCCGCGAGGGCGTATTTGCCGGCGGCGATGCCGTGATGGGCGCACGCACCGTGGTGGAGGCGGTGGCTGTGGCCAAGAAGGTGGCCGAGAGCATGGATGTCTACATGAAGAGCCTGCCTGCAGAAGAAGTGGCTGACCCCTATGCCAATATCCCGGTGTTCCAGACCCCCACCTCGGACGTGCTGGCAAAGCAGGAGATCTG
>CABQER010000099.1 GCA_902463235.1 uncultured Faecalibacterium sp.
CGGCCTTTACCATGGGCGGCACCGGCGGCGGCATCTGCGAGACCCGCGAAAAGCTCATCGAGATCGGCACCAACGGCCTGCGCCTTTCCCCCATCCATCAGATTCTTGTGGAAAAGTGCATCGCCGGCTGGAAAGAGATCGAGTATGAGGTCATGCGCGACCACAAGGGTAACGTGATCACCGTGTGTAACATGGAAAACCTGGACCCTGTGGGCATCCACACCGGCGACTCGGTGGTCGTGGCTCCCTCCCAGACCCTGACCGACCACGAATACCAGATGCTGCGCACCGCTGCTCTGGATATCATCACCGAGCTGGGCATCGAGGGCGGCTGCAACTGCCAGTTCGCCCTGAAACCGGACAGCTACGATTACGCGGTCATCGAGGTCAACCCCCGTGTGTCCCGCTCTTCCGCACTGGCTTCCAAGGCCACAGGCTATCCCATCGCCAAGGTGGCCACCAAGATCGCCATTGGCTACACGCTGGACGAGATCACCAACGACGTCACCGGCAAGACCTGCGCCTGCTTTGAGCCTGCGCTGGACTACATCGTGGTCAAGTACCCGAAGTGGCCCTTTGATAAGTTCGTCTACGCCGACAAGTCTCTGGGCACCCAGATGATGGCCACCGGCGAGGTGATGAGCATTGGCAACAGCTTCGAGGCTGCCATGATGAAGGCAGTCTCCTCCATTGAGCTGGGTATGGACACCCTGACCCACAAGCCCTTTGAGGAGCTGACCGATGACGAGATCGTGGCCCACATGCATGTTCAGGATGCCGAACGCGTGTTCTGCGTGTACGAGGCTCTCAAGCGCGGCATCGACCACCAGACCATCTACCGCATCACCAAGATCGACTGGTGGTTCCTGGACAAGATGCAGCATCTGGCAAACCTTGAGAATGGCCTTGCCAAGTGCAACGGCGTGCTGACCGAAGAGCAGTACAAGACTGCCAAGAAGTACGGCTTCCAGGATAAGACCATCAAGCGTCTGGCTCAGGTGGACACCCTGCCCGTGGAGAACTACCGCGCCGGCTTCAAGATGGTGGATACCTGCGCTGCTGAGTTCTCGGCCAATACCCCCTACTTCTACTCCACCTACGACGGCGACAACGAGGCTGCAAGCTTCATCGCCGAGAAGGAAGCCGAGACCGCTGCCAAGGGCGAGCCGAAAAAGAAGAAGGTGCTGGTCTTTGGTTCCGGCCCCATCCGCATCGGTCAGGGCATCGAGTTCGACTACTGCTCGGTGCACTGTGTGTGGACCCTGAAGAAGCACGGCTGCGAAGCCATCCTGGTCAACAACAACCCCGAGACTGTCTCCACCGACTTTGACACCGGCGACCGTCTGTACTTTGACCCGCTGAACCCGGAGAGCGTGGACAACATCATTGCCACCGAGAAGCCGGATGCCTGCGTGGTGCAGTTCGGCGGCCAGACCGCCATCAAGCTGGCAAAGCACATGGACGAGATCGGCCTGCCCATTCTGGGCACCCCGGCAGATGCCATCGATGAAGCAGAGGATCGTGAGCGCTTCGACGAGCTGCTGGAGCGCTGCAGGATCCCCCGCGCACCGGGCCGCACTGTCTTCAATCTGGACGAGGCGCTGGCCGCCGCCGATGAGATCGGTCTGCCGGTGCTGATGCGCCCCTCCTACGTGCTGGGCGGTCAGAACATGATCGTGGCCTACACCAAGGCGGACGTGATCGAGTACATGGGCGTTATCACCGAGCATGTGGACATGGATCACCCTGTGCTGCTGGATAAGTATATTCTGGGCACCGAGTGCGAAGTGGATGCCATCTGTGATGGCGAAAACTTCCTGATCCCCGGCATTATGGAGCAGGTGGAGCGCACCGGCGTGCACTCCGGCGACTCCATCTGTGTCTACCCGGCACAGCACCTGACTCAGGCCGAGATCGACACCATGGTGGATTACACCGGCCGCTTTGCCCGCGAGCTGCATGTCAACGGTCTGGTGAACGTGCAGTACGCAGTTTCCAACGGCAAGGTGTACGTCATTGAGGTGAACCCCCGTTCCTCCCGTACCGTGCCGTATATCTCCAAGGTCACCGGCGTGCCCATGGTGGATCTGGCGGTGCGCTGCTGTCTGGGCGAAAAGCTGGCAGATATGGGCTACGGCACCGGCCTGCACCCCAACGCACCTTATGTGGCCGTCAAGGTGCCTGTGTTCAGCTTTGAAAAGCTGCACGGTGTGGATACCCAGTTCGGCCCCGAGATGAAGTCCACCGGCGAAGTGCTGGGCATTGCCCCCAACTACCACGATGCCCTGCTCAAGGGCCTCATCGGCGCGGGCTACACCTTCAAGACCCCCGGCCCTGCAAGCTGCTGCATCTTCACCGTGAAGGACAGCGACAAGCCGGAGTTCGTGGACATTGCATGGAAGCTCAAGAGCATGGGCTACAAGCTGTACGGCACCTCCGGCACCTGCGCATGGCTCAACAAGCACATGGTGCCCTGCAACGAGGTGCGCAATATGTCCGGCGAGTCGCCCAACATCGTGGACCTGCTGCAGAGCGGTCTGGTGGATTATGTGTTCTCTACCAGCGCTAAGGGCCGTGACCCCAAGCGCGACTCCGTCCGCCTGCGCCGCAAGGCTGTGGAGCTGAGCATCCCCTGCATCACCGCAGTGGATACCGCCAACGCTCTGGTGGACTGCCTGCGCAGTGATCACAGTCTGGAAAATATCCCGCTGGTGGATATTGCCACCCTGTATCACCGCAAATAATTACCTCACGAATTACCCGTAAAATGCTTTTTTGCAGCGCCCGCCAAAACAGCGGGCGCTGTATTTGTGAAGGACGGAGAGAGATTACATAAGTTCGTGCGCAATAAATGACGTTTTGTGCGCAATCTGTCGCAAACAGTGTGTGAATTATGTTATACTCAACAACGCAAAATTTGCCAAAAGACGTTACTTTTGGACACTCCAGGAGGATATAGATACATGACCCGTTCCCAGATGATCGAGACTGTGGCACGCAAGACCGGCTTCACCGAAGCACAGGTCGAGACCACGATGGATGCAATGTTTGACCAGATCGCCGACTGCCTGCGCGCAGACGAGAAGGTGACCATCGCAGGCTTTGGCCGTTTTGAGATGCGTCCCCGCAAGCCCAAGGCCTACACCAACCCCAAGACCAAGGTTTCCAGCCGTCTGGAGTCCACCTCCATCCCCGGCTTCAAGGCCAGCGGCCGCTTCAAGCAGAAGCTGGAAGCAGGCAAGGCTGCCAAGACTGAGGAAGCTGTCTGATCCTCAAATCAAATGCAAAGAGCTGTGCCCTCCACTCGGGGCGCAGCTCTTTTTGTTTGGCAATCCCTCAGGTTCGCATTTGCTCAACAGCTCCCTCGGAGAGGGAGCCTCGCCGTGCGGAAAAGTCTCCCTCTGGGAGGAAGGTGGCATCGCATTAGTGATGACGGAAGGAGTTCGTTAAGAACCTGCTGACAAGTGTGGCATTTCATGCTATACTGGGTTCAGAATATAAAATGACAAAGGAACGGAGAATCAGATGCTTTACAGTGAGTTGCAGTGCAGCGATGCCATCCACAAGGCCGTGGAGCGCATGGGCTTTGCCGAAATGACCGAAATTCAGGAAAAGACTATCCCCGTCATGATGGCGGGCTATGACGTGATCGCAAAAGCCCCCACCGGCACCGGCAAGACCTGTGCCTTCGGCAT
>CABQER010000100.1 GCA_902463235.1 uncultured Faecalibacterium sp.
GCGCTGGTCTTGTGCTCGCAGCCGCAGTCCGGCCACTGCACGTTGACGGTGGGGTCGTCGTAGGGGATGCCGCCCTCGCTGGTGGGGTCGTACACATCGGTGCACTTGTAGCAGAACTCTGCCACATCGCTCAGCACCAGAAAACCGTGTGCAAAGCCCTCCGGGATGTAGAACATCTTCTTGTTTTCCTCGGAAAGGGTCACGCCCACCCACTTGCCGAAGGTGGCGCTGTGGGGGCGGCAGTCCACGGCCACATCATACACCTCGCCCTTGGTCACGCGCACCAGCTTGCCCTGCGTGTGCTCCTTCTGGAAGTGCAGGCCGCGCAGCACGCCGCGGGTGGAGCGGCTCTGGTTGTCCTGCACGAATTCCTTATCGATGCCGGCTTCGGCAAACTGATCCTTCTGATAGGTCTCCATAAAATAACCGCGGTCGTCGCCGAACACCTGCGGCTCAATGACCACAACACCGGGGATCTCGGTCTGAGTAAACGTAAACTTGCCCATATTTTGTACCTCTCTTTTTGTGAAGCATGTTTGTTTTATCTGGAAAAGTCTGTTCGACGCAGGCTTTTGCGCTTATTTGCCGCGGCGGGTCTGTCCCTGTTCCGTGCGCGTTCTGCGGCGTTTCTTCCGCCAAGTGATGAACCGCACCACCAGAAAGGTTACCAGCGCTGCCGCTGCGGTGGACCCCAGCGAGATGCCCAGCAGCCAGAATGCATGGCTTTGGGGCTTTACCGCCTTGGCCGCTTCCAGCTCCTGACCGGTGCTGTTCTCCAGCAGTTCAGGCAGGCCGGAAATTTCCGCATCCACACGCACGCTGGTGCTCTCCTGCTTTTCGCCGCCGTGGACGGTGTACACAGCGTACACCTCCGGGTCGGAGCCAAGGACATAGCTTTCCGGCAGTTCCAGCGTCACCTCCACATCGTCGGCAGTCAGGCCGTTGGCCAGCAGCAGCCGCACGCCGGGGTCGGAGACGGTCACGGTGCCAAGGCTCCCGCCGCCGCCCACCACGCTCAGCGGTGCTGTGATGCCCTGCGCGGGCAGGTCGGTGTAGCCGGTAAAGGTGCTGAACGCATAATCCAGCAGGGTGCGCATATCGTTGTATTTATCGGTGCTCAGCTCACTCTGCATGGTCACGCAGATGAGCCGGACGCCGTTCTGCTCCGCCAGACAGGCGTAGCTGTAGCGGGCCGTGTTGGTATAACCGAGCTTGGAACCCAGAATGGACGAGATGTAGTACCGGCTGGAGCCAATGCGCATTTTGTCCTGCTGGGAAAAGTAGCGGGTCACGGGCTGGATGTTGGTGGGGTCCATGGTGTACATCTCATTGCGGGTGAACACCTGCTCAAAGCCCGGCTGCTCCAGTGCCCAGCGCAGGATCTGCGCCATATCGTAGCAGCTGGTGTAGTGGTCCTCGTCGCTGATGCCGTGAGGGTTTGCAAAGTGGGTGTGCGCAAGGCCCAGTTCCTTCACCTTTGCGTTCATCTTCTCCACGCCGTCCGCGATGGTGCCCTCTCCCACATATTCGGCCAGCAGGTTCGCGCCGTCGTTGGCACTGGCCATCATGGTGGCGTACAGTGCATCGGTCAGGGGCACTTCTTCGCCCTCGCGCAGGGCAATGTGACTGGAATCGGTGCCCGCCAGCGAGTAAACATCCTCGTGGGTCACGGTGAGCTTTATATCATCCCAGTTCCCCTGCGCCTTTTCGCAGGCAAGGCCCAGCGTCATCACCTTGGTGATGGATGCCGGGTGCAGCTCTTCGTTCATATTCTGCTGTGCCAGCACAAGGCCGGTGTCTGCATCGATGATGCAGTAAGCGCGGGTGGCACCAAGGGCAGGGCCAGCCGCCGCTGCCCCCGGCACGAACACGCAGATCATAAGCAGCACAACGCACAGCGCCGCTGTCAGTTTTTTCATCTGGTTTTTCTCCATTGAGCGTTTTTCTGCCCGTCGTACTGCACCGGCAAAGCATCAGATAATAGTATACCACACTTTACCCCGGCTGAAAAGCCATTCAGACGTTGTTTTGCAGCAGAACGGGCTGCAGCTGCCGCCCGGCCAGCGCAGCGTCCAGTGCAGCGGGCAGACGGGCAAAGTCCGCCTTCAGGCTGTTGGGCTTGTGGGTGGGGTCATCCTGCCCGTAGGGCACAAAATAGTAATGCTTGCGTTGGAAAAGTCGAGCGATGTTCTCCCCCGACGCTCCCAGCCCATCGTTGGTGGAAATGCCCACCACCACCGGGCACCCCACCCGCAAAAGGCTTTTTGCCGCCAGCGTCACCGGCGTATCGGAAAGCCCCGCTGCCAGCCTTGCCAGCGTGGCCCCGGTGCAGGGCGCGATCACCAGTGCACTGACCAGCTTTTTAGGGCCAAGCGGCTCCACGGCCTGCAATGTGTCCAGCACTGCATGGCCGGTAAGGGCTTCCAGCCGTTCCTGCCAAAACTGCCCGGTGCCAAAGCGGGTATCCTGCTTTGCGGCAAAGCTCATGATGGGCAGCAGCTCCCAGCCCTGTTCTGTCAGCTGCTGCGCTGCCGCAAGCGCCGCTTCCAGTGTGCAGAAGCTGCCGCACACCGCAAATGCAATGCGTCCTTTTTTCTGCGTTCTCATGTGTGTTCCTCCCGCTCCCGCAAAATGGTCAGCACGGTGCGTGCCACCGCTTCCCCGGCCGTGTCCGGCGCACAGGCGGCGGGCAGGCTGAGCGCATGGATGGCCTTGCAGCCCAGCCGCTGCGCCGCAGCAAAGTCGGTGCCGCCGGGCTTTGATGCCAGATCCACGATCAGGCTGCCGGGCCGCAGAGCCGCCAGCACCGGCTCGGTCAGCACCGGGGCCGGGATGGTGTTCACCACCGTATCAAAGGCCGGAGCCAGCGCGGCCAGCCGGGCAAGCTCTGCACCCTGCAGACCAAGGCTCTCGGCCAGCGCACGCTGTTCGGCGCGCCGGGCACAGACAGTCACATTTGCCCCCAGTGCCGCCAGCCGCGCCCCCAGCGCCTGCCCCACCGGGCCAAAGCCCAGCAGCAGAAGGTTTGTGCCCCACAGGGTACGGGTGCGCTCGGCCAGCAGGATGCCAATGCAGCCCTCCGCCGTAGGGATGGCATTGTACACCGTCAGCTCCGGTCGGGCAAAGTAATCCACCAGCTCCACGCCAGCTTTCTGTGCGATGGTCTTTGCCTGAACTGAGAGCCTGCCGCCCAGTGCCACCGCGCCGGGTTTTGCGGCCCGCAGCAGCTCTGCCAGCGGGGTGCGGGCCGCATCCAGCGGCAGAGGCAGCAGGATATAATCTGCCAGTGCAACCTGCTCGGCTCCGCCCACCGCATAACCTGCCCGTTCCAGCACCCGGCCTGCCGCCGCCTGCCGGGCATCGGTGCCCACCACCGCAAACAGCTTTTTCGCTTCCATGCCGCATCCCCCTTTGCCTGCTCGTGGGCCATCCTATGCAGGAGAAATATTTGTTGTGAAAAAACTCCTCCAGCTTTCGCCGGAGGAGTTTTTTATCACGATTATAGAATGCGCCGCCCTGACATCCGGCACATCTTTTATTTTACGAACTTTGCCACGGCACGGGCTACGATGCCGCCCA
>CABQER010000101.1 GCA_902463235.1 uncultured Faecalibacterium sp.
CTCTATTATGGTTTTTCTTTTCCACAACGTCAAGCAGATTTTCACCGATCATCTTATCACCGACATCCACGCCTGCCAGAGCCAGCAGAGTTTTGGGAATGCTTTCGGTGCTGACCAGGTCGGTGATCTCCTTGCCACCCTTGAACGGGCCGCCACAGATGACCAGCGGCACATGCAGGCAACCGTCATGGCAGGAGCGCTTGTAATCATCATAGCCGTTCAGGTGCGCGTCACGGTTGCGGGTCTTGAAGTGAGAGCCATGGTCGGAAGCATAGAGGATAACTGTATTATCATACAGGCCTTTTTCTTTCAGCTTTGACACCAGCTTACCAAGGTTTTCATCAAGGCTGGCACACTGGCCCAGATAATCCGGGTACTCTTCCGCTGCGTTTCCACCCAGAGCCTTCAGATCTTCCGGCAGAACAAAATCTGCGAATCGCTGCTTGGAACCGTTGGGGCCTTCGTAGTGATTATGGTCGTTCTGATGGTGCGGCTCGATCTGCGACACGGTCATGAAGAAGGGCTTTTCGCCGACATACTGGTCAAGATAGTCCAGCGCAAACTGGTTAATGCAGTCGGCACGGTAGCCCTTGAAATCGATGCGGTTGTTGTTCTCATCAAACACATAGCCATCGTAGCCGTGGGAGGTGAACTCCAGCACATCCGCAGCACGCCAGTAACCGGTATAGCCACCGCGCAGCTCCAGCGGAACAGCGGTGATGGTGTGGTCAACGGTGGGCTTTTTCTCCAGCTCACCGTCCGAAGCCAGATGCCACTTGCCGATGTAGGCCGTCTCGTAGCCGGCATCCTTTTCCATGTACTCGCCCAGCGTCTTGATGTTGGAGGGCAGCATCAGATTATTGCGGAAGCAACCGGTCTCGGTGGGATATTTGCCGGTCTGGAACAGAGCACGGCAGGGGCCGCACACCGGCTGAGGCGAAAAGGCATTGTCAAACTTCACACCCTCTGCCGCCAGCTTGTCCAGATTAGGCGTGATATTCAGTGGCTGGCCGAAGCAGCCGCAGGTGTCCCAGCGCTGCTGGTCACTGAAATAGAAAATGATATTATATGCCATGGTTTTACCTTCCTTTACTGTTCTGCTTTGGTGTTCTTTGCTTCCTTCATCTTGCCGCGCAGAATGCCGAGAATGACCACCACGATCAGCGCAATGAAGATCCAGCAGTACACACTACTGACGAAAATTCTGGGGCTTCCATCCGAGATGAGCAAAGCACGGCGGAAGTTGGTTTCCGTCATGTTGCCCAGCACCATACCCAACAGCACAGGGACAGCGGGCAGTTCCAGCTTACGCATGAACCATGCCATCACGCCAAACACCAGTGCCACGCTCAAATCAAAATAGCTGTTGTTCACCGAGTAAGCACCTGCAAAGCAGAAGATAACGATGATGGGGGTCAGAATCTGCTGGGGGATGGAGACGACCTTTGCAAACAGGCCGGTCAGGTATCTGCCCTGCAGGAACATGAAGATGTTCACGAGGATGAGGCCCAGCATGATGGCGTACATGGTAGGGCCATCGGTGGTGAACAGCGAGAGTCCGGGGTTCAGGCCGTTGATCATCAGAGCGGACAGCATGATGGCTACGCAGCCATCGCCGGGAATGCCCAGCGTCAGCAGAGGAATCAGTGTTGCACCGCAGACGGCGTTGTTGGCAGATTCAGCAGCCGCCACGCCTTCCACAGAGCCGTGGCCGAACTCTTCCGGATGCTTGGACAGGTTCTTTGCCGTGTTGTAGGAGAACCACGATGCTTCCGAAGCGCCCGTACCGGGCACAATGCCGACACAGGAACCAATGATTGAACCAATCAGCACAGGGCGGAGCATCCGTTTATATTCGTCTTTTGTAATTTTTCCATCGTCATTGCCAATTTTTCCGGCATGAAGGTTCAGTTCACTATGCTTCAGCTCAGCCTTTCCGATGATTTCCACCAGCGCAAACAGGCCGATAAGGGTAACGGCAAGGTCGAGGCCCAGATACAGGCGATGGATGCCGAAGGTAAAGCGGTCATAGCTGGTCATGGGGTCTGCACCCACGCAGGAGATGAGCAGGCCGAGGCAAGCGGCGATGATGCCCTTGACGAGGCTCTTGCCCGAAACGCCTGCGATGATGGTCATGCCGAACAGGCAGACCATGAAGTACTCCGCCGTGCCCAGCTGTGCCGAAATTTTGGCCACCTGCGGGCCGAGGAAGAGCAGCACCAGTGCAGAGAAGATGCCACCGAAGGTGGAGGCATACAGCGCGATTTTAAGAGCCGCCTTGGTGCGGCCCATCTTGGACAGTGGATGACCGTCCAGCATAGTAGCCGCCGCATGGGGCGTGCCCGGGGTGTTGATGAGGATGGCCGACACCGAGCCGCCGTATCCACCCGCACAGTAGATACCCAGAAGGAACATCATGCCGGGAATGGCCTTCATGGTGTAGGTAACAGGCAGAAACAGGATGATGCAGAGGATGACACTCAGGCCAGGAATGGCGGCAAATACGCAGCCGATGAAGACGCCGAGGTTGATCCATATGATATTTTCAAGGGTAAAAAGCAGCCCGGAGGCCGGGCCGATAAAATCAAACAAACCCATATTCTGCCTCCTCAGAAACTAACATTCAGCACGAAGTGGAACACGACCCAGATCAGCACCGCCATCGAGACGGTGATGGCGTAGTAGAGGGGCTTCTTGCAGCGGAAAAACAGCAGGAAGGCCAGCGCGCAGAACACGGCACCCACCACGAACAGACCTGTGATCTCCGCCAGCAGATAGGTGACCACCAGAATGAGGACGATGACCAGAGCTTTTGCTTCCACCAGAAGATTCAGCGTCTTCGTTTTGACCGGACGGTGCATCACCATATTGTATGCCTCCCGGCCCACCAGAAGGGCGCTCATGGCCAGCATGAGCCAGACCAGCATCGTCGGGAAAGCGCGGCCGTTCACAACGTCCTTTTCCGAAATCTGCACCTGCCGGGGCATGATGAGCAGCAGTACAATGCCGATGACCAGAAACAGAATGCCGCAGATCAGGTCAACGGGGTACTCGATGTTCTTCTCCTCGAGCTTCGCGCCCCATTCGTCCAGCCTTGTTTCGATGCGTTCTATCAGATTTTTCACCTGTTTCCACTCCTTTTTTGAACCATAAAAGCAGGGGGGCGGGGCTATCCCCTCCCCCCTGCTTCAGCTTTTTTCGCTATGAGGGCCTGTTATCAGCTCGCCACGATGTCCTTATACTGCTCGACGATGCTCTTGACATTCTCAATGTGAGCCTTCACATCGTCCTCGGTCATGGTATCGACTTCCAGCAGCATGGTGTCTTTTAACCACTCGACCATTTCCTGATCAGCAAGGATCTTATCGTACAATTCTTTCAGTTCGGCAACCTTTGCAGCATCGGTACCCTTGCGCGCCATCACGAAGCAACGGTTACGGAAGAAAGGATAGCCCTTGGAGCCAACGCCTTCAACACCTGCGAAGGGGCCGTTTTCGATAGCCTTGTCGTCGAATGCACAGACTACATCGACACCGCCCTGCTGGTAGGTTTCGA
>CABQER010000102.1 GCA_902463235.1 uncultured Faecalibacterium sp.
GCACACATTTCCTCGATGCCGTATTCCGCCACCCAGCCAAGCTCGTTCTTTGCCTTGGTGGGGTCTGCATAGCACTCGGCAATGTCGCCGGGGCGGCGCGGGTCGATTACATAGGGGATCTCCTTACCGCAGGCCTTGGAGAAAGCGTGGATCACATCCAGCACGCTGTAGCCCTTGCCAGTGCCCAGATTGCAGATGAACAGGCCGCAGTTCGTTTCCAGCTTCTTGATGGCGCACACATGGCCGCGGGCCAGATCCACCACGTGGATGTAGTCGCGCACGCCGGTGCCGTCCGGGGTGGGATAGTCGTTGCCAAAGACATGCACCTTTTCCAGCTTGCCCACGGCCACCTTGGCGATATAGGGCATGAGGTTATTGGGGATGCCGTTGGGGTCCTCGCCGATGAGGCCGGACTTGTGCGCACCAATGGGGTTAAAGTAGCGCAGCAGGGCCACGTTCAGGCTGGGGTCTGCCTTGCACACATCCTGCAGGATGCGCTCGGTGAACACCTTGGTCGTGCCGTAGGGGTTGGTGGTGGCACCGGTGGGGAAGTCCTCGGTGATGGGCACGCTGGCGGGGTCGCCATAGACGGTTGCGGAAGAGCTGAACACGAAGTTGTGGCAGTTGTGATGGCGCATCACGTCCAGAATGACCAGCGTGCAGTTGAGGTTGTTGTAATAGTATTCAATGGGCTTGGAAACACTCTCGCCCACGGCCTTGTAGGCTGCAAACTGGATCACAGCAGTAATGTCCGGGCACTCAGAGAAGATGTGCTCCACATCCTCGTGCTTGGTCATATCTGCCTTGTAAAAGCGGAAGTCCTTGCCGGTGATCTGCTTGATGCGGTCCAGCACCACCGGAGATGCATTGTAATAGTTATCTGCCACAACAACGTCGTAGCCAGCGTTCAACAGTTCGATGCAGGTGTGGCTGCCGATATAACCGGCGCCGCCGGAAACCAAAATTGCCATAGCCTAGTACCTCTCTCACTCATTTACATTACAGTTGATGCCGGCATTCCCCGGCCTTGCCTAAAGAATACCGCTTTTATGGCTCAGAATCAAGGGATGCGTCTTCTATTTAGATGAATTTTTGTTGCATCTTTGTTTTCGAGGTTTTGATTTAAAAACGTTTTTTAGCATTTTGTCATGGATAAAAGGCACGGTTTGTGCAAAACATAGAAATGGCGTGTCAGCATCCTCGCCCTCTCAGGCGCTGACGCGCCAGCTCTCCCAAAGGGAGAGCCCTTGGCAAAACCGGGAACTTTGCGTGGACTGCCAAAGGCTCCCACTTTGAGGAAAGACTTCCCCCGGCCGGGGGAAGTCTTTCCTCTCAGGGGGAGCTTTATTCGCGCTGACCGGAAGATTCCAAAAAGCTCCCCCTTCGGGGGAGCTGGCTGCGACCATCGGGAGCAGACTGAGAGGGTTGTCGCCGTAGGCGACTGGGGGAGTTCTCCTCCTGCCACGCAAAAAACGTCTGCCAGAGCAGACGTTTTTGTGTGGTGCATCATTTTTTACAATTTTCCGCACTGCTTGCCGGTGAAAAAGCGCAGGGTGGTGGTGGCGCGGAACACCTTGCCTGCCCGCAACACCGTGGTGGGGAACTCCGGGTGGGAAGGGCTGCAGGGGTAGTGCTGGGTCTCCAGCGCAAAGCCGCCGTACTTCTGCATGGGCACGCCGCCCTTGCCGGGGGTGGGGCAGTCCTGCAAAAAGTTTCCGGTGTACAACTGGATGCCCGGCTGGGTGGTGTACAGCTTCATGCTGATGCCGGTCTTTTCACTGGTGACCCATGCGCAGATGCTCTGGCTGGAGCCGCGGGCGCGGTCGATCACAAAGCAGTGGTCGTAGCCACCGCCCACCATGGTGGTCTGGGCAAAGCCGGTGTCGATATCCCGGCCAATGAGCTTTCCCTCGGTAAAATCCATGGGGGTGTTTGCCACCGGCAGAATGGCACCGGTGGGGCAGGTCTGATTGTTGCCTTCCAGATAGTTGGAGGCATAGATGCGCAGCTTCTGGCCCAGAATATCGCCCTCACCGTTCAGGTTGAAGTAGCTGTGGTTGGTCAGGTTCACGATGGTATCCGCATCCGAAGAGACGCGGTAATCCATGCGGAAGGTATTGTCCTCCGTAAGGGTGTAGCGCACCGCCAGCTTCAGGTTTCCCGGGAAACCGTCCTCACCGTCCGGGCTCTCGGCCTCCATCAGCAGGGTATCGCCAAAGGCCTTCACCCGGTACAGTTTGCGCGAAAAGCAGCCGTGCAGGTGGTTGGGGCCGTTGTTTGCTTCCAGCTGGTAGGTCTTGCCGCCCACGCTGAAGGTGGCATTCTCGATGCGGTTTGCATAGCGGCCCACGAACGCGCCGCAGCAGGTGCTGCCGGAAGACGTGAAGTCATCCTCATAATCTGCCATGGTGTCGTGGCCCAGCACGACATCCACCGGGCCGTTCTTGGCCGGAACGATGATGTTTTTAATGATGCATCCGTAGTCCAGAACGCTCACCGTCAGGCCGCCGGGGTTGGAAAGGATGTACTCTGTAACATTTGCGCCCTGTTTGGTCACACCGAAGGGCTTGGAGCGGATCTGTGCCATTGGGCATTCGCCTCCTCAGATTTTACTCGGACATACAGTCAGGCAGACTTCCACTGTATTCTATCTTATTTATGATTATATCACAGTTTTATATCTTTGTGGGGAACGGATTTTAGAATTTGCATCCAATTTTTCCAGCTATTTTTTGTTGAAATTATTCAGTTGGCGGGGCATGTAACCGGAAAGAGGAGCTTCCCGCGCAGAGCGTTTTCGCGTGGATTGAGTTTCATGCCTTTTGTAAAAAGCATTACCGCCGGGTACGTTCTCTTTTGCGTGCCAAAAGAGAACCAGAAAAGCACCCGCTACTTTCGAGGCGCGGGAGGCACGAACTAGGGGCTGCTCGCCCCTAGTAACCCCAAAGCAGAAAGGCTCCATACAAAAAATCCAAGTCGCTCCGCTAGAGGATTTTTTGTGTTGCGCCGATTTTGAGTCGCTGCGCGACGGCGGTACGCCGACAGCAGCAGATGCCGCTTCCCGTTACGACCTTTCCCGTGAAAACGCAATGCCGGGCGGTCCGCAGACCGCCCGGCATTGCTCTATTATATATAAATAATTCTTCCGCTGATGATACGCAAAGCAAAGCGGCGTGCATTCTAAATCGTCATGCTGTCGTCAGGCTTCCGGCTGTGCCGTGCCCGCAGACTTCTGCGCCGCAATGAACTCGGCTGCATCGTCCGGGATGTCGTCCAGATCATCGTCACTGCCAACATCCACGTTGAGCGGCGGCTTCTTGAACAGGATATCGTACAGCACCGGAACGATATACAGGGTCATCAGGGTGGCGTAGCTCAGGCCGCAGATGATGACGATGGCCATGCCGCTCATCAGCTGGCTTGCCATATCGCCGCTGAACACCAGCTGCAGCATGGCCAGCACGGTGGTCAGGGTGGTCATGAGGATGGGGC
>CABQER010000103.1 GCA_902463235.1 uncultured Faecalibacterium sp.
ATGCTGATCGTCTACTGCCTGAAAAGCGTCACCCCCTTTGCGGGCAGCCGCGGCATTCCGGAGGCCATCGCCCTGCTGGTGACGGTGGGCCTGCACAAGTGGAAGCATGAGACCCTGCTCAGTGTCGCAGGCGGTACGCTGTGCTATGTGCTGCTGGTGCAGTTGGTGTTCTGAAAGAAAAAAGCGCGCTGCCGAGCAGGAAGATTCCTGTACGACAGCGCGTTTGTGCATGGAACGATCCGCTGACCGCGAACCGGAGCAGGACCGTCCGAAAAACCGATGCTTTGCGACCCGGTCACGGAAATTTTTCAAAAAAAGGTGTATACTGTAGAAAAATGCATCCGAAGGAGGGTTTTCTCATGCCCAGCATCATCATTATAGGTTCTGGCCCGGCAGGCATTTCCGCTGCTCTGTACGCTGTCCGCGCCGGTGTGGATACCACGGTGCTCACCAAAGGCCCCGGTGCGCTGGACCGCGCCGAAAAAATTGAAAACTATTACGGCTTTGCCGAGCCGGTCTCCGGTGCGGAACTGGAACGCCGCAGCATCGAGAATGCAAAGCGCCTTGGTGTGAGATTCGTCACAGCCGAAGCCGTGGGCCTGACCTATACGGATAAACTCACCGTAGAAACAGTGGATAAAAATTACCTGGCGGACGCTGTGATCCTTGCCACGGGTGCATCCCGGGCGGTGCCGCGCATCCCGGGCCTTGCCGGGCTGGAGGGGCACGGCGTGAGCTATTGTGCCGCCTGCGACGCCTTTTTCTACCGTGGAAAGGACGTGGCGGTGCTGGGCAGCGGCGAGTATGCCCTGCACGAGGTGCAGGCCCTGCTGCCGGTGGCAAAAAGCGTTGCCCTGCTGACCAACGGCGCACCGCTGACGGCGGACTTCCCGCCGGAGGTCACAGTCTATCCGCAGGCGGTGGAGGCTGTTCTGGGCGAAACCGTTGTCACCGGCGTGCAGCTGTCCGGCGGTGTGCAGCTGCCTGTCAGCGGTGTATTTGTGGCACTGGGCGTGGCGGGCAGCACCGCACTGGCTAGGAAGATCGGCGCAGAGGTGGACGGGAACCGCATCGTGGTGGACGAAAAAATGCAGACCACCGTGCCCGGCCTGTATGCGGCGGGCGACTGCACCGGGGGCCTTCTGCAGGTGGCAAAGGCCGTGTATGAGGGCGCGCAGGCGGGCACTGAAGCCGCCAAGGCCCTGCGGAAAGGATGAAAAGCAATGTCGGAAACAACAAAGGAACACCGCGATTGTCTGGCCAAAGGTTTTCCCTTCTGGAACGACCTGACACCCGACGAACAGGACATGCTCTGCCGCTACACCCGGCCGGTGCACTACGCAAAGGGGGCAAGGGTGCACAGCCCGCTGGAAAGCTGTGTGGGCATCCTGCTGCTGCGCTCGGGCCAGCTGCGGGCCTACCTGCTCTCGGAGGACGGGCGGGACGTGACGCTCTACCGCCTGTTCGGCGGGGAGGTGTGCATCCTGTCGGCATCCTGCGTGATGGACTCGGTGAACATCGACCTGTATATTGATGCCGAAGAGGACACCGAGGCCTACTGCATCAGCGCGGGCGTTTTCCGCAGGCTGATGCAGCAGAACGTGCATGTGCGCTGCTACGCCTACCAGATGACGGCGGAGCGCTTTTCCGACAGCATGTGGACCATGCAGCAGGTGCTGTTCATGAGCGCAGACCGCAGGCTTGCCATTTTTCTTACCGATGAGCTGGCCAAGACCGGCGGCGACGAGGTGCGCATGACCCACGACCAGATGGCAAAATACATGGGGTCTGCCCGCGAGGTGGTGAGCCGGATGCTGAAATACTTTGCGCAGGAGGGCTGGGTGCGGCTGTTCCGGGGCGGCGTGCAGGTGCTGGACAGGAAAAAGCTGCAGCAGCTGGCAAGAGGACAATAACAAAAAAGGGGCGATGTGAACATCACATCGTCCCTTTTTGTGTCATAGGTTATCCTTTGCAGCCCTGTTCTTCCCAGTCGCCGAAGTCGCTGGCTTCGGCGATCTTGGTGGGGTCGAATTTTCCGCTCTCGTCTTTGGGAGCAACGGCGGGGCCTGCTTCCACAGGGTTCTGGTTGGGAGCTTCCGGGTCGAACACCGGCTTCTCACCGCCCTCTGCGGGTGCCGCCGGGGCAGAGGCTTCTTCGGCGGGCTGGGCAGCAGCTGCCGCTTCTTCGACAGGAGCTTCCGGCGCAGCTTCTTCTGCAGCCTTTTCGTTGGCAGCATCGGAGGCTTTGGTTTCCGCTTCGGCGTAGGCTTCGGCAGTCTTGGCGGCTTCCTCAGCGTTCTGCTCGGCGTCCTCCGGGAACTCTACTTCCTCCACATGGAGCGGGTCTTTCTGGTTCAGGATCTTGTCCAGTGCCACAATGGCAGCACCGGTAACGGCCACAGCAGCGGCCGTGCCAAGGATACGAAACAGTGTTTTCATGCCGGGACCTCCTTGAAAGATCAGATCAAGAGAATGTTACCACATCGTTCAGCGGCTTTTCGGCAGGCTCCACCGAAATGGCGGTGAGCACCGGGCCTTTGCCGCGGTAGATGTTATGGAACTTGTAGCCTACCTTTGCGGTCACCCGCACCCATGCGCGCTGCTCCAGCGCCTTGTAGCCATCGTAGCTGCAGGGGAAGCCCACGAACTGGATGTCCTGCACGCAGCAGGTCATGGCGAAACGGCCCGGCACGAAGCTGTTCTTGCCGGCACGATTGGTCTGGCACACCTGTGCAAGGAATTTGACCGTTTTGCCGGTATACTTCTGGGGCTCGTCCTGACAGTCCATGTACCAGATGCCGAAATCGTCATCCGGAATGTCGATGATGTCCGCGTTGATGTCAAAGGGCAGCGGATCAGGGATATCGTCGTAGGCCACGCTGCCGTCGGCAAACTCGTAGGCGATATCGCACTTGCGGGAAGCCTGACGCACCAGCTTGTGCAGCTCCTGACGGGCGGCATCGTTGTTCACGGCCTCAGCTCGGTTGAACACGATCAGCTCACTGCGGGCGATCTTGTCCAGCAGCAGGCTGCGCATGGAGTTGTCGCGGGCGTAGGTCAGGGCGGTGGTGCCGTCGGCGGTGGCGATGCACTGGTACACGATCCAGCTTTCGGGCAGAGCCTCGGCCAGATCCTGCAGCAGCCACATGCCGTTGTACTCAATGACCACACGGCCTGCACCGGATTCCTTTTCCAGCTTGAGCAGATTCTGCGGGTTCAGCTCGGCCTTGTCCTCCAGCACCTTGACGGTCACACCGGGAAAGGCGAACTTCTTCTCGTTGTACTCCTCTTCGCCCTCCTCGCAGATCAGCAGCAGGGTCTTGTCGCCGGAGTCAAAGTTGGGGTCTTCAAAGGTCTCCTGAATGAATTTGGTCTTGCCGCTTTCCAGAAAGCCCACAAACAGGTAGACCGGAATTTCTTTTGCCATAGGAATGGTTTCTCCTT
>CABQER010000104.1 GCA_902463235.1 uncultured Faecalibacterium sp.
AACATCAGCTGATCCATTTCCACGGTCAGGATGATGAACCGGTGCAGCGGCACGCCCAGCAGCAGGCCCACGCCGGAGCCGATGAGGGACAAAAGCTCGATCTCGCGGAAGATGTAGCGGTACACTTCTTTGTCATAGAAGCCCAGCACCTTGATAGTGGCAAGCTCCTTTTTTCGCTCGGCAAGGTTGACGCTGATCAGGTTGTACAGCACCACCGCCGCCAGCGCCGCCGCGCACACGATGATCAGTACCACCACGTAGTTCAGGCTGCCGATCAGGCTGCCGAACATAGAGGTGGTGTCCTCGGTGAAGCTGACGCTGCTCACATAGTTGCAGCCCAGCAGCTTTGTGCGCAGGGCGTTGTACTCTGCCTCGGTGGCACAGCCGGTCAGGCCATACACGGTATTCCACTCCGGTGTGCCGCCCAGCAGGCTCTCCAGCTGTGCACCGGACAGATACAGCCGGGTGAACATGTAGTTCTCGGTAATGCCGGTCAGCACCAGTGGCACGCGGCTTCCGTCTGCAGCCTCCACATAGAACGTATCGCCCACGCTCAGCTCCAGATTCAGGGCCGTTTTTTCGGTCAGGATCACGCTGTCCTCTTCAAAGGGAATGGGGTCGTGGCCCACCCGGGTGCGGAAGGTGAAGTATTCGGTCATCCGGGCATCGTCCTCCGCGCCTACGATGCTGACATCGGCGCTCCCGCCCTCTTCATTATAAAGGGTGGTGGACTTTGTGTAGAACGCGCCCCAGCTGTGGACCGCACTGCTGCTGTCCAGCGTGTCGGCAAGGCCCTGCTCCATGGTCAGCGCCTTTTCATCGCTGAGCGAGATGGTGAGATCGTTGTGGGTCAGCTGCCCGGACTGCTTGTCCACGATGGGCAGGATGGAATCCTGAATGCCAAAGCCGATGAGCAGCAGCGCCGTGCAACCCGCCACGCCCAGCACTGTCATGAAGAAGCGCTTTTTGTAGCGGAACAGGTTGCGGGCTGTGGTCTTTTGGGAGAAGCTCATGTGCTGCCACAGCGGGGTGATGTACTCCAAAAAGATGCGCTTGCCTGCCACCGGGGCCCGGGGCAGCAGCAAAGCTGCGGTCTTTTCCTTCAGGCTGGCGCGGCAGGCGCTCCATGTGGCAAAACCGATGACGGCCGCACTGATGGCCACGCTGGCTGCCGCCATGCCGGGGTAAAAGTGCAGCGTGAAGGTGGACATGCTGAAGATCATCTGGTAAGCATACCAGATGATGAGCGGGAACACCACAAAACCGATGACCATGCCCACGATGCTGCCCAGCACGCTGGCGCTGAGGGCATAGAACAGATACTTGCCTGCGATCTTTGCGTTGGAGTAACCCAGAGCTTTCAGAGTACCCAGCTGCAGGCGGTTCTCGTCCACCATGCGGGTCATCGTAGTAGTGGCCACCAGCGCCGCCACCAGGAAGAAGAACACCGGGAACACCCGTGCAATGGCATCCATGCGGTCGGCATACTGCTCAAAGGTGACAAAGCTCACGGTGGAGCTGCGGTCCAGCACATACCACTCGCCGCTCTTGATCTGGCTCACCTGCTCCTCGGCATCGTTCAGCTGGGCAAGGCCGTCGGCCAGCTGCTGTTCGGCTTCGGCCTTCCGGCTCTCGTACTCCGCGCGGGAATCGGCCAGCTGCTGCACGCCGTCGTTGTACTGCTGCCAGCCTTCGTCCAGCCGGGTGCGAGCCGCATCAAACTGGGTGTAGGCTGTGGCCGTGCCGGTGGTGAGCTGCAGCTGCCCCTGCAGAAGCTTTACCTTCATCTGGCGCAGTGCTGCCTTTGCCTCAGTCACCAGCTGCTCGTTGGAAAGGCTGGGCGAAGAGATCAGCCCCTGTGCATACATCTGGTGCTTGCCCTCGTCCAGCTGGGCCTGATAGCCGTTCAGCTGGCCGCTGATGTTGTCGTAAGCATCCTGCGCCTTCTGCAGAGCATCCCGCAGGTCGGTGTATTCCTCGTCGGCGGGCTCGGCCTCGTCCAGCGCCTTCTGCGCGTTGTGCAGAGCCGTTTCGGCATAGCCCAGCAGCGGGTCGGCCACCTTTTTCAGGTTCACCAGCATCTCGATCTGTTGCAGCTGATCCTCAAATTCCAGCAGTTGTTCCTCGCCGCTCACCAGCTCGTCCGCACCGCCCTGCATAGTATCCGGCAGGGCCTTTTTGTTGGCGGCAAGCTCCGCTTCGCCCGCGTCCAGCTGGGCTTTGGCGCTGTCCAGCTGTGCCTGTGCATCGGCCAGCTGCTGCTCTGCCTCCGCAAACTGACGGTCTGCTTCGGCTTTTTTGTCGTTGTACTCGGCCCGGGCATCGGCCAGCTCTGCACTGGCGTCCTCGATCAGCTCCGCCCGCCGGGCCGTGCACTGTGCGCCGCTGATGGCCTTTACCCTTGCGGCTGTGTCATCCACTGCTGCCTGATACGCGTCCGAGTAATTATCATACAGGCCGGCATTTTTCACTTTGAGATAGCACGCCGTATAATAATCCGTGGTCAGGCTGCCCTCCGGCAGGAACACAATATCATCCAGCTGGCCGTCACCGGCGGTGCTGCTCTCCTTGTCCGTGGAAAAATGCTGCGGGTCCTGCACGGTGCCCACTACCGTGAACTGCTTCCGGCTCACATGTTCGGTGTCCTCCGGCAGGGTGAGCACCGTGCCCGGTTCCACCGGGTCGCCGTAGCCCATCACATGCACCACGCACTCGTCCGGGGCCTCAGGCATCCGGCCCGACAGCAGCACCAGACGGTTCATATTTTCTGCCGTGTCGGCCCCGGGGTCGGCGGGCAGCTGCTGCAGGCGCACCACCGCCGTCTCGCTCTGGCCCTGCCACTGGGCCTCCACGTCCTGATATTTCACCGGCTGCACAGCCTCCACGCCGTCCACGGCGGCAATGGCGGCAATGTCCTCCTCCGAAAGGCCCAGCGTGGACAGCACCCGCAGGTCGAACACGTTCTGCTGCACGTAGTATTTCTGCCCGGCGATGCGCATGCTGGGCGCAAAACTCATCAGGCCGGTCAGCATCATCACGCCCAGCGCTACGATGCCGAACAGCGAGACCATGCGGCTCAGGTTGTCCTTCATTTCCCGCAGGATGTTTTTACGATAACTTTTCAGCACAGCTCTCACCACTCAATCTCCTGCACCGGCACAGGGTGCTCGTTGACCTGATTGGAGACGATCTTGCCGCTGCGCACCTGAATGATGCGGTCTGCCATCGCCGTCAGGGCGGTGTTGTGGGTAATAACGATCACCGTGCGGCCGGTGCGGCGGCAGGTATCCTGCAAAAGGGCCAGCACCTGCTTGCCGGTCTTGTAATCCAGTGCACCGGTGGGCTCGTCGCAGAGCAGAAGCTTGGGATTTTTGGCCAGTGCGCGGGCAATGGACACCCGCTGCTGCTCGCCGCCGGAAAGCT
>CABQER010000105.1 GCA_902463235.1 uncultured Faecalibacterium sp.
TTTCCAGTGCGGTGCGGTGCCGGCCGCGTGCCTTTTTGATGGCGGCACGCAGGGCCTCGGAAGTCTCGGCGGTATCGCCGAACAGCACCTCGCGGGCAGGGGAAAGATAGATCTTTTCCAGTGCGCTGTCCCGCCGCTGGGTGAGCAGGTCGAAGGAGGAAATGGAATCGATCTCGTCGTCCCAGTACTCCACGCGGGCAGGCTGGCGCATATCCGGCGCATAGATATCCACGATATCGCCGCGCACACTGAACTGTCCCGGGCCGTCCACCTGACTGCGCCGCACATACCCGGCGGCGAACAGCCGGGCCACAAGACCCTCGCGGTTGTACACCATGCCGGGTTTGAGGGTAAGAGTGTTCTTTAAAAATTCATCCCGGGGCACGGTGTACTGCAAAAGGGCTTCGGCGGGCACGCAGACCGCGTTCAGCCGCCCGCCTGCAAGGGAGCCCAGCACCGAAAGGCGGCGGTACTCGTACTCGCGGCCCGCGCCCTCCACTGGGCGCAGCATAAAGTCCCGGGGCGGGAACACCGCAGCAGAAAGGCCCAACGCCTTGAGGTCGTCCGCAAAGTGGGTGGCCTCGGCCTCGCCGGGGGTCACGATGCACAGCACCCGGCCAAGGTCTTTTTGCAGCGCGGCGTACAGCAGGGCACGGCCTGCGGGCGGCAGACCGAACAGCGCGGCAGGACCAGGCTTTGCAAAGCTGGCGGCGATCTTCTGATATTCCGGTGTGGCCTTGAGCAAGGCTTCGTACATGGAAAAACCTCCTTTCTCGAAACCCTCTCAGTCATCGCTGGCGCGATGCCAGCTCCCCCGAAAGGGGGAGCTTTTGACAAAGAGATTTCGTTTATCATTTAAGGGAAAGTTTATGGGGTGATGCGGAAAAGCTCCCCCCTCGGGGGAGCTGTCGCCGTTAGGCGACTGAGAGGGTTCGTTCCGCTTTACCCGTTATATTTGCTCTGTGCCAGACTCAGCTTGCCGTCCATGATGAGCTTTGCGGCGGCTTCAAGGTCGGGGTAGCGGCCGCTCAGAGCCTTGGCATCCTCTGCCGGGAACTTGCCCAGCACCCACGCGGCAAGGTCGTAGTCCGGGTGGGGCTTGGCACCCACGCCGATGCGGATGCGGGGAAAGTTCTCCCCGCCCAAGCGGGCGATGATGCTCTTCAGGCCGTTATGTCCGCCTGCGGAGCCGGAGGGCCGGATGCGCAGCTTGCCGGGGTTCTGGGTGATATCGTCGCACAGAACGATGACGTGGTCGGCAGGGATCTTGAAAAAGCCCGCCGTGGGGGCGATGGAGTCGCCCGAAAGGTTCATGTAGGTCAGGGGCTTGAGCAGCACCACCTTGTGGCCGTCCACTTCGCCCTGACCCCACAGGCCTTCAAATTTGGTTTTGCTGACCGAAATGCCCCACTTGTCGGCCAGATAGTCCAGCGCGGCATAGCCCGCATTGTGGCGGGTGCCGTCGTATTTTGTTTCCGGGTTGCCAAGACCGGCAATCAGCCAGATGTCATTTGTATTCATGAGTGTTATATTTTCCTTTTTGTGATAAATTGTCCGATGCAAGTCCTAAGTATAACATACGCGCGTGCAAAAAGATATACATTATAAGCGAAAAAGATGCACCTGCAAACAAAAACCGCCGCGCAGGGCCATCCTGTGCAGCGGTCTGTACGCGAAAAACGGACAGCTTACTTGCTCTGCTCGTCTTCCAGCTTCTTTTTTTTGGCAATGTAGGCTTCCATCTTGGGCTCTGCCCAGCCCTCCAGATTGGTCTGGCGGTCACGGGCGATGCCCAGTGCCTGTGCGGGCACGTCCTTGGTGATGGTGCTGCCGGCGGCGGTGTAGGCACCATCGCCCACCTTCACGGGGGCCACAAGGTTCGTGTTGCAGCCGATGAAGCAGTAATCGCCGATCGTAGTGCGGAACTTATCCTTGCCGTCGTAGTTGCAGGTGACGGTGCCGCAGCCGAAGTTGCAGTACTTGCCCACATCGCTGTCGCCGATGTAGGTCAGGTGGCTCACCGTGTTGCCCCGGGCAAAGTTGGAGTTCTTGGTCTCCACGTATGCACCCAGATGCACGCCGTAGTCGGTGACGGTGTTCACCCGCACATGGGTGAAGGGGCCGATATTGTTGTGGGGGCCGATGTGGCTGCTGTACACCTGACTGGCGTTGACGGTGCTGCCCTCGTCTACGATGCTGTCCTCAATGAGGGTGTTGGGGCCGATGATGCAACCCGCACCGATGACCGTTCTGCCGCGCAGGATGGTACCGGCCAGAATGACGGCACCCGGGGCGATGACCACGTCCGGTGCGATCTGCACGGTGCGGCTGTCGATGATCACGCCGTTTGCGATGTGCTGCAGCAGAATGACCTCGCGGGCGGCTTCGGCGGCATCCAGCTGCTCACGCGCTGCGTTCAGCGCAGCAGAAGAAACAGAATTTTCCATACGATAGATCTCCCTTCCGGCACGGCGGCTCCCGGCGGGTGGATGATAAGGCCCGACCCGGAAAAATGATGCATCCATATCCAAAGATGGATACAACAGAAGCTTTGCGCCGACAAAAAAGAAAAAGCTGAAATTATAGGGATAGAAAGTTGTATCCAACAGACGGATAATCCGCATCAGAAAACGAAAAACCTCTCGAACTTTCTCCCATTCTATACTACCTTAAAACTTGGCAAATTTCAAGGGATTTGCATAAAAAATAACAGACAAATTCGGGATTTTGCATGGTGGAAAGGAATGGATTTTCTGGTATAATAGTTTAGCATTCACAAAACAATGTTCATCGTACGTTCAAGACAAGGCAAACGATGAGACCACGGCAAGTGTACCGATGGTCACGAATGGGAGGTAAACAACGCATGAGCAAAAAGTATCTGTACTACTTCAGCGAAGGCAATGATGCTTTCGGCGGCGACAAAGTCACCATGAAGAATACTCTGGGCGGCAAGGGTGCTGGTCTGGCAGAAATGACCGCAGCCGGTATGCCGGTGCCGCAGGGTTTCACCATCACTACCGACGCCTGCACCCAGTATTATGCAGACGGCCGTCAGATCAATGACGAGATCACTGCTGATATCTTTGAGCACCTCAAGGGTCTGGAAGAGATCACCGGCAAGAAGTTCGGCGATAACCAGAACCCCCTGCTGGTCTCCGTCCGTTCCGGCGCACGTCAGTCCATGCCCGGCATGATGGACACCATCCTGAACCTGGGCTTGAACGACGAGGCTGTTGAAGGTCTGGCAAAGAAGACCGGCAACGCCCGTTTTGCATACGACTGCTACCGCCGCTTTGTGCAGATGTTCGCGGACGTCGTTATGATGGTCCCGAAGAGCCTGTTCGAGGTCGAGATCGACAAGATGAAGGAAGCCAAGGGCGTCAAGAACGACGTTGACCTGACTGCTGACGACCTGAA
>CABQER010000106.1 GCA_902463235.1 uncultured Faecalibacterium sp.
CGGCGTAGAGCTGGCAAACTCCGGCTTTGAATACTTTGCCGGCGGCGAGTTCCAGGAGGTGAACGGCGACGGCACCGGCCCCAACAACCACGAGGTGGCTGCTCAGGCCGGATACAATGTGGTCACCACGCAGGCAGGCGCTGCCGCCCTGACCGCAGGCGCAGGCAAGACCCTGATCATTGCCGAGAATCTGGCAGACGGCAAGGCCATGAACTACGCCATGGACGCCGCCGCAGGCGAGTGGCAGCTGACCGACTACGTCAGGAAGGGCATCGAGCTGTTGGACAACAAGAAGGGCTTCTTCCTGATGACCGAGTCCGGCAAGATCGACTGGGCCTGCCACGCCAACGATGCCGCTGCTTCCATCCACGATGTGCTGGAAATGAGCAACGCCGTGCAGGCAGCTGTGGAGTTCCAGAACAAGCACCCCAACGAGACCCTGATCCTTGTCACCGCTGACCACGAGACCGGCGGCATGGCCATCGGCTACAAGACCACCAACTACGACACCTTCCTGACAAATCTGGCCCACCAGAAGATGTCCTACGCAAAGTTTGATTCCACCTATGTGCAGAACTACATCGCCAACAAGACCCCCTTTGAAGCTGCCATGCAGGATGTGAAGGCAAACTTCGGTCTGACCCTGCCCAGCGACCCGGATGCCGCCAACGCCGGCAAGCTGCTGCTGACCGACTACGAGGTGCAGAACCTGCGCACCGCCTACGAGCGCACCCTGAAGGTCGGCTCTGCCAGCCAGAAGGACATGTCCCAGCAGGACTACGAGCTGTACGGCACCTACATCCCCTTCAGCATGGCCATCTGCCACACCATCAACCATAAATCCGGCATGGACCACACCACCTACGCTCACACCGGTGCCATGGTGAACGTCTACGCCAACGGCGTGGGTGCGGAGAAGTTCGGCGGCGTGTTCGACAACACCGAGATCTTCCACAAGCTGGCCGCCCTGACCAAGGTCAAGTAAAGCTTCACCGGACTGATTTTCCACATTTTCCCGGATAAAGTAAAACCTCCCCGCTCTGGAACCGCAGCGACTGCGGCCGGGCAGGGAGGTTTTGCGTTGATTATGCTGTTTGCCTTTGCGGCTCCGCGGGTGAAAAAACAAATCGGGAAAGTCCGCAGACTTTCCCGATTTGTAATTTAGAAAATGATTCCGCTGAATATGGCCAGAGCAAAGCGGAGGCCATTCAAAATTTAATTGTTGATCTCCGGGAAGCCCTCCAGCTTGCTGGTGCAGTGGGGGCAGCGCACCGCCTTGATAGAGATTTCGCTCTGGCAGTAGGGACACACCTTGGTGGTGGGCTCTGCGGGAGCTTCCGGCTCAGCAGGCTTCTTGTGCAGGGCGTTGATGGTCTTGATGACCACGAACAGCACAAAGGCCACGATCAGGAAGTTGATGATGGCATTGATGAAGGAACCAATGCCGATCATCACATCGCCCACATGGATGCCGACGTCCGAGAAATCGGCGTTGAAAAACAGGCCGATGGAGGGGTTGATGATGTCGTTCACCAGTGAGTTGACGATGGCCGTGAACGCACCGCCGATGACAACACCCACTGCCATATCCAGCACGTTGCCGCGCATGGCGAAGGCCTTGAACTCTTCAAAAAACTTTTTGATGCCTTTCACTTCTTTTTCTGCCATAAGAAAATCCACTCCTTTACTCCCTTTATGCCGCAAGGGAACGTATTTGCGTCTATGATAGCGGATTTTTGGCGTGATTGCAAGGGAAAATGACAGCCTCAGCCCTCTTTTGGCAAAAAATAAAACGGGAAAGCCCGCAGACTTTCCCGTTTTGCAAGGATGAAACAGTTTTTACTTTTCCGGTGCAGTAAAAGCGATGGGGGTAGCACCTGCAGCGGCATCCACACTCAGCAGGGAGATGGGAGCGACCTCGTAGTGCAGGGTCTCAAAGCTCTGGGTCTGGCCGTCCTCGGTGGTGAACTCCAGAATGTAGGTCACGTCGGACTGCTTGTCGGCCTCCACGTCGCGGGTGATGACGATGTTCTCGCCGTCAGCCAGACCGTTCTCGCCGGCCAGATTGTCGCCCTTCTCGTCGCTGCCTGCATCGTACAGGTACAGCTCGGTGACGGTAGAACCGGTGGTGTTGTACACAGTGTACTCAGCGGTGGTGGGCTCAGCTGCTTCGCTGGCTGCAGCCTCAGAGCTTGCAGCCTCGGAAGAAGCGGCAGCAGAAGAAGCCACAGAAGAGGAAGCGGCGGTGGAGGATGCAGAAGAACCGCAGGCGGTCATGCCAACAGCCAGTGCTGCAGCGGCAGCAATGATCGCAATGTTCTTGAGTTTCATATGAAATATACTCCTTTGAAATTTCTTCGTATTCAGATCAACCAACAGGGTGTGATGGATGATGAGGACGATTATACGGGAATTTCGACAAAAAATCAAGACGCCTATGTGCATTTTGAACGATGAAACAGGAACTGTTACCAATTTGACATGAAATTGGAACATTTTAACATGAGTTCACATGAAGCAAAGTTTTGTGGGAAAGGCCGCTTGCCGCTTTCGTAAAAAGACAGCCCCATGCAGATCTTGGGCTGCACAGAGCTGTCTGGTCGGAAGGTTGAAGAAGACGCAGTGCCCAAATGGCTTTACTTGGGCTGGCGGCCGATGTAAGCCAGAATGCCGCCGTCGGCGTACAGGATCTGGCCGTTCACAAAGTCGGAAGCGTGGCTTGCAAGGAACACGCAGGGGCCCACCATGTCGTCCGGCTCACCCCAGCGGCCTGCGGGGGTCTTGGCGGTGATGAACTGATCGAAGGGGTGGCGGCTGCCGTCCGGCTGCACCTCCCGCAGAGGTGCGGTCTGGGCGGTGGCAATGTAGCCGGGGCCCATGCCGTTGCACTGGATGTTGTACTCGCCGTACTCGGAAGCGATGTTCTTGGTGAGCATCTTCAGTGCACCCTTGGCGGCGGCGTAGGCAGAGACGGTCTCGCGGCCCAGCTCGCTCATCATGGAGCAGATGTTGATGATCTTGCCCTCGCGCTTTTCCATCATGTCCGGCAGAACGGCCTTGGAGCAGTTGAAGGCACCGCCTACATGCACATCGATGACCCGCATAAAGTCGGCGTGGCTCATCTCGATCATGGGCACCCGCTTCATCAGGCCGGCGTTGTTCACCAGAATGTCCACAGGGCCGACCTCGGCCTTGATCTTTGCCACCATGGTGTTCACGGCGTCCTCGTCGGACACATCTGCCACATAGCCGTGTGCGTCGATGCCGGCTGCCTTGTATGCTGCAAGGCCCTTTTCAAGGCTTGCTTCGGAAGAGCAGTTGAAGCAGATGGCGGCACCGCACTGGGCCATGCCTTCGGCGATGGAGAAGCCGATGCCGTGGGCACCGCCGGTGATCAGAGC
>CABQER010000107.1 GCA_902463235.1 uncultured Faecalibacterium sp.
AATGCAAAAAGCTCTCCCTTTCGGGAGAGCTGGCATCGCGCAGCGATGACTGAGAGGGTTTTATGCGTGAAAATATGCGTAGATGATCTGTGCCGTCTGTTTGCCCACGCCGGGGGTATTTTCCAGCTGGTCAGGCGTGGCTTCCTTCACCGCGCCCACGCTTTTGAACTGGGCCATCAGCGCCTTGGCCGTTTTGGGGCCGATGCCGGGGATCTCGGTCAGGGTGGAGGAATAACTCTTCTGCTTCATCTGCTGCTTGCGGTAGGCATTGGCAAAGCGGTGGGTCTCGTCCTGAATGGCCGTGATAAAGGTAAAGGTGCCCCGGTTCATATTGATGGCAATTTCCCGGCCGTCGCTGTCCACAATGGCGCGGGTGCGGTGGTGGTCGTCCTTCACCATGCCGTAGAGCGGCACATCCGCAAGGGCAGTCCCGGCCAGTGCATCTTTTGCCGCGCTCACCTGCCCCCTGCCGCCGTCCATCAAAAGCAGATCCGGCTTCTGCCCGAACCAGTTGCTGCAGGGCTCTCCCTTTTTTGCAAGCTCTGCGTACTTTTCGTACTCTGCCGCCCGTCGGGAGACGGTCTCTGCCAGCGATGCATAGTCGTCAGTGCCCGCCACCGTCTTCATTTTGAATCTGCGGTAGCCCGCCTTATAGGGCTTGCCATCCCTGAAGGTGACCATGCCGCACACGCTGGAGCCATCGCCCCAGTTGGAGATGTCGTAGCTCTCAATGGCCCGGGGCGGCTTTGCAAGGCCCAGCACCTGCGCCAGCTCGTCCAGCAGCTTTTCCTCCCGGGCATAGCGGCCGCTCTCCCGGGCAAGACGCTCTACCGCGTTGGTGTGGGCCATCTCCACCAGATGGGCCTTATCGCCGCGCTGGGGCACATACAGCTGCACCTCACTGCCGCGCTTTTCGTTCAGCGCCTGCTGCAAAGCGTCGCTGTCCGGCGGCAGCTCGTCCACCGCAATAATCTTGGGGATCTGTTCGTCATCCAGATAATACCGGGGCAGAAATTCCTCCCGCACGGCGGCAATGTCCGAGGTATCGTGGAACAAAAACTCCCGCTTATCGGTCAGCCGTCCGTCCCGGAAGCGCAGCACCGCCGCACACACGCTGTCCGGCGTGCCTGCCAGCGCCACCACATCCATCTCCACATCCGGGTCCACAATAACCTTCTGCCCGGCGCTCACCTTGGTGATGGCTGCGATCTGGTCCCGCAGCAGGGCCGCCGTCTCAAATTCCAGCCGGTCCGAGGCCTCCTGCATCCGCTCATTAAGGATCTTCAGGATGTCCTTTTTGCCGTAGCGGATCAGGTGCACAGCGCTCTTGACGGCCTGATTGTAGTTTTCGCAGCTGATCCTGCCGCTGCACACTGCCATGCACTTGCCGATGTGGGCGTTCAGGCAGGGGCGTCCTTTGCCGATCTCCTGCGGGAAGCGCTTATTGCAGCGCGGCAGCAGAAAGGCATCCATGGCGGTTTCTGCCATCTGCCGCGCCGCAAAGCTGGAGGTATAGGGGCCGATATACTCAGCATCGTCCTCCTCCTTTTGCAGCACGAAGGAGAGCCGGGGCCATGGCTCCTTTGTCACCTTGATATAGCTGTAGCCTTTATCATCCTTGAGCAGGATGTTATACTTCGGCGTGTGGGCCTTGATCTGGCTGGCTTCCAGCACCAGCGCTTCAAACTCGCTCTGGCAGACGATCACGTCAAAGGCATAGGCATGGGCGATCATCTGGCTGACCTTGTTGTCGTGGGGCACGCCCTCGCGGAAATACTGGCTCACCCGGATGCGCAGCCGCTTTGCCTTGCCGATATAAATGATGGTGTCCGTCTTATCCCGGATGATATACACGCCGGGCAGCAGCGGCAGCATACAGGCTTTCTGATACAGTTCAGCTTTGGTCATGGATTCTCCTTGAAAAACAAAAAGCGGCAGGTTCCCCCGCCGCTCCATTTATAGACACAAATTACTCAGCAAAACCGGACTCCACCAGCTTGATCAGGCCGTCAACAGCAGCCTGCTCATCAGCGCCGTCAGCGATGATGCGGATGGTGGTACCGCCCACGATGCCCAGAGACAGAACGCCCAGCAGGCTCTTTGCGTTCACGCGGCGTTCTTCCTTCTCGACCCAGATGGAAGACTTGAACTCGTTAGCCTTCTGGATGAAGAAGGTAGCCGGACGAGCGTGCAGACCAACCTGATTTTCAACGGTAACTTCTTTCACGTACATAGTAAAGCGCTCCTATCTAATATCGTTTTGGGTATAGAATCTGTATCCTGTGCCTGTTGCGTTACGATTATTTTAGCGCAAGTCGAAACGGTTGTACAGCCCCCCGGCGCATTTTTGGCGGTTTCTCCAATGAAAAGCGGCCCATTTTTCATTATTTATACAAAGATAATAAAATTATTCCCCGAAGGTTAGAGGGTAGATACAAAAGTTTTCAACATTTTTTCGACCATCGGGCAATATCTCGGCCGTTTTTGTGCGTTTCCAGCACCATACCCTCTGGCCCGAGTATCTATTTTCGTGCCTTTTTCGCTGTCCGATGCACCTGCAGCTGCCGCCCGGAGTTACTTCTGTGCGCTGCCCTCGTACCGCATCCAGACCAAAGCACACTTTTTCACCACAGCCGGATATTGCTCCGGCGTGAACTCCAGCTCGGTGCCGCTGGTCAGCTTCCAGCCCATGCGGGTGTAAAGCGCTATGGCGCGGGTGTTGGTGTTCAGTACGCTCAGCACCGGGTGCTCGTGCTCGCTGAGCTTTTTGCGGGCAAAGTCCAGCATCTTCATGCCAATGCCCCTGCCGCGGGCTTTTTCAGTGACGAACAGATGTTCGATGTGCCCCACCTTGTGGTTGATGCTCACGATGCCGTCCGGCACATCCTTGGTGGTGTGCAGATAGCACACCCAGCCTGCGGCCTTTTCCTGCCGCAGCTGCAAAAGATATTCTTCCTCGTTGAGGCTGGCACAGTATTCCGGGGTCCAGTTCTCGGCACAGGTCGCACGCCGTCCCTCCACAAAGATGCGGGCGGCAGCAGCAAACTGCTCGTCGGTCTTGACAAGGCGCATGTTCTCGCCGCGCTTCCACTTGGGCAGCTCGGTCACAGGGTGGGTCTCACACCACTTCTCGTACAGCTCCGGGCGGCGCAGGCGGGTGCGCTCCCGGCTCTGTTCCCCGCGCCATGCATCGATTTTCTGGTGGTCGCCGCCCAGCAGCACCTGCGGCACGGCGCGGCCTTCCCACACCTCGGGACGGGTGTATTGGGGATACTCCAGCAGGCCGTCCCAGTAGCTTTCTTCCTCGTAGCCCTTCTGCTC
>CABQER010000108.1 GCA_902463235.1 uncultured Faecalibacterium sp.
TTGCCGTACGGCAGTTTTCAAGACTGCTTCCTTAAACCACTCGGACATCTCTCCTTGTGGACATCCGCCTTACGCCGTGTCGAATGCCTATTTAATTTACCAGATTTGCACGCCGGTGTCAAGCCTTTGGGGCAATTTTTTTCTTTCTGCCCTTAAAAACAAAATTTACCACAACCTTTTTGGGTCTTGGCCTGTTTCAGGTCTTTACAAGTACACCTTTTTGTTGTATAATAAACACAAGAAAATTTCCTCGCGGTGTAAAGGAGAAATATACCATGTCGTTTTCAGAACTTTTGAAGCAGTGCCGCAAAAAGCAGGGCATCAGCCAGGCTGAGCTGGCTTCCAAACTGGGCGTGACACAGCAGGCTGTCGGCAAATGGGAAAGCGGCAAGTCCTCTCCCGATCCGTCTACCGTGGCCCGCATTGCCGAGCTTTTGAACACCACAGCAGATTATCTGCTGGGCCTGTACCGCCCGGTAAGCAATGTTTCCGCCCCGGAAGAGCGGTTCTTTGGCAGCTATTCTGAAAGCCTGATCCCGGTGATCGGCACGGTAAAGGCCGGTTACGGTGCCCTCGCCTTTGAGGAGGACTACGGTCAGGAGTATGCCCGTGTGAAGGACCCCTCCAACTATTTTTATCTGGTGGTGCGCGGCGACAGCATGGAGCCCCGCATTCAGGACGGCGACCTTGCCCTTGTGCACAAGCAGGACACACTGGAAAACGGCGACCTTGGCGTGCTGATCTACGGCGATGAGGGCGAGGGCACCCTGAAGCGCTATATCCAGCGCGGCAACTGCGTGGTGCTGCAGCCCTTCAACCCGGCCTACAGCGAAATGGTCATCAAGGGCGAGGACCTAAACCATCTGCACATCGCCGGCCGCGTGGTGGAAACCAAGGCGAAGTGGTAATAACCCCTTCCGTCTGCTCACGCTGTTCGCAGCCACCTCCCTCATGGAGGGAGGCCTTGGCAAAACCGGAAACTTTCCCGTACTGCCAAAGGCTCCTCCTCCGGGGGAGCTGGCACGGCGGCAGCCGTGACTGAAGGAGTTCGGCACAAATTGATGTAAAGCCATCTGCTGTTTTGCGCATGGCTTTATTTTTTGACCTTTTTTCCCACTTTGGAGGTGTATTCTGCATGGAACAGACCCTGATGGACAAGCTTACCATTCTGGCCGACAGCGCCAAATATGATGTTGCCTGCACCTCCAGCGGCGCATCCCGCACCGCGCGGGCAGGCATTCTTGGCAGCTGCTATGCACCGGGCTGCTGCCACGCCTTTACCGCCGACGGCCGCTGTGTAAGCCTTTTAAAGGTGCTCATGACCAACTGCTGTGCCTTCGACTGCAGCTATTGCGTCAACCGCAAGTCCAACGATATCCCCCGTGCCACCTTCACGCCCCGGGAATTGGCTGAGCTGACTGTGGAGTTTTACCGCCGCAACTACATTGAAGGGTTGTTCCTTTCCAGCGCGGTACTGGGCACGCCGGACTACACCACCGAACGGATGCTGGCCGCCCTGCGGCTGCTGCGGGGCGAATACCGCTTTGGGGGCTACATCCACGCCAAGGCCATCCCCGGCACAAGCCCGGAACTGTTGCAGCAGCTGGGATATCTGGCCGACCGCCTGAGCGTGAATGTGGAGCTGCCCAGTGAGCAGAGCCTGAACCTGCTGGCCCCGGACAAAGGGCGGCACTCCATTTTCCGGCCCATGAAGCAGATTGCAGTTTCCGGCGCGCAGAGCAAACAGGAGCTGACCGTCTACCGCCATGCGCCAAAGTTCGCACCCGCCGGGCAGAGCACCCAGATGATCGTAGGTGCTTCGCCGGAGACAGACTACCACATTTTAAAGCTCACTGAGAGCATGTACCAGAAGTACAGTCTGAAACGGGTGTTCTACTCCGCCTACATCCCGGTAGCCGAGGACACCCGCCTGCCTGCGCTGGACACCAAACCCCCGCTTTTGCGGGAGCACCGGCTGTATCAGGCTGACTGGCTGCTGCGGTTTTACCAGTTCAAGGCAGACGAAATTCTGGATGAAGCCAACCAGAGCTTCAATCCCTACCTCGACCCAAAATGCAACTGGGCCGTGCAGCACTACGGGCTTTTTCCGGTAGATGTGAACCGCGCGCCCTTTGAAATGTTGCTGCGTGTGCCGGGCATCGGCCCCAAAAGTGCCCGGCGCATCTGGCACGCGCGCAAGCTTTCCAGCCTTGGGTTGGACGAGCTGAAGCGCATGGGCGTGGTGCTCAAGCGGGCACAGTATTTCATCACCTGCAAGGGTTTTGCGGGTGCGCACCCGGGCCGCGGCACCGCCGGGCGGGAGCGCATCACGCAGGCGCTCATCGACCCCAACGTGTTCGGCGGCAGCTGCGAACAGCTCAGTCTGTTCACGCCGCCTGCGGTGGACAATCTGATCACGCAGGGCGTGGCACCGCGCGCAGCCATGCGCATGGTGCGGGAGGAGGCGGTGCAATGTCTGGCGAAGGCGCTGTAAATGTTCAAGTTCAGAAAGCCCGCAAGCTCCACGATGCGGATGTGGTGTACCTCTACGACAGCAGCTTTGAAGGCTTTCTGTGCTGCGTGTTCGAGAGCTTTGCCCAGCACGAGATTCCCTTTGCGGTGTGGACGCCCCAGCGGGAAACTTCCACCCTGTACCCGGTCAAGGACATCCCCACCGACCACGCCAAGGCTCAGCGGGTGTTTGCCAGCTTTGGCAGAAAGCTTGGCCCCGAGACAGAGTATCTCGTCAGCCGGGATTTCCTCTCCGGACGGGAGGATAAAGAGCTGCTGCTCATCCGCTTTCTGCATCTGGCCTTCGCCCTCGGCCCCGGCACCGTGAAGCGCACCGGCCACCCGGATGTGGCCCCGCTGTATGAGATGAAGAAAAGCCTTGACTGGGAAGTGGACAAGTTTCAGGGCTTCGTCCGCTTCGAGGATCACGACGGGATGCTGGGGGCGGTGATCCACCCCAAAAACTACATCCTGCCGCTGCTGCGGCCCCACTTTTGCGGGCGCTTCCCGGAAGAGAACTTTATGATCTACGATGCGGTGCATCAGGCTGTGCTGCTGCAGGAGGACCACAAGGCCCGGCTGATGGAGCTGGCTGCACCGCTGGAGCTGCCGCCACCCAGCGAGCGGGAGCAGCAGTTTCAGGCATTGTGGAAGCAGTTCTACCAGACGCTGGAGATCAAGGCCCGCCACAACGAAAAATGCCGCATGACCCACTGCCCCAAGCGCTTCTGGGCCGATATGGTGGAGATGAAAGATGAATTTTAA
>CABQER010000109.1 GCA_902463235.1 uncultured Faecalibacterium sp.
ATATCCCAGTAATCCTCGCTGTTGGGCTGGGCCAGCAGGGCCTCGGCGTTCTCCACCGGCATGGGCTTGTAGAAATAATAGCCCTGCGTATACAGGCAGTCGGCGGCCTGTAGCATGGAGACCTGCTCCGGCGTTTCCACGCCCTCGGCGATGATGGGCAGATTCAGGCGGTGGGCCATATCCACCACCGATTCCACGATCTGCACGCCCTTGCTGCGGTTCTGCTGGTTCATGTCGATGAGCTTCATGTCCAGCTTGATGGCATCCACGTTGGTGTCCTTGAGCATATTCAGCGAAGAATAGCCGCTGCCAAAGTCGTCCATCATCACAGAGAAACCTTTGCGGTGCAGGCCCTGGATGGTGTTTTCCACCAGAGAAGCGTTTTCGGCCAGCATGGTCTCGGTGATCTCGGCCAGCAGGAGCTTGGGCTCCAGCTGATACTTTTCCACAAGGTTGGAGAAGATCTGCGGCACGTCCAGATTGACGATATCCACCACGGAAACATTCACAGATACAGGCACAAGATTGCTGCCGCTCTCCTGCCACTTGTGCAGGGTCTTGCAGACAGACTCCCAGATGTACTGATCCAGCTGGGTCACAAGGCCGGTGCTTTCCAGCAGGGGCATGAACTCAGACGGGGGCACGCAGCCGCGGGTGGGGTGGTTCCAGCGCACCAGTGCTTCCATGCCCACGATGGCGCGGGTCATGCTGTTGCACTTGGGCTGCAGAAAGAAGCAGAACTCGTGATTTTTCAGGGCGTGCTCCAGCTCGCTCAGCAGCTGACGCTGCTTCTTAAGACGGCTGAGCATGGCCGGAGTAAAGGGGTGCATACCGCCTACGGCCGGGCTGGGGTCTACCGATGCGATCTGTGCAAGTGCATCGGGTTGCGGTGCGCCGACATTTTCATTCAACTTCAGTTCTTCGGACATGATAAATCCCTCGCTGTTGGATGTTTTCGACAAAATATGGCATTTTAGAAAACAGTATAGCACGATTTTAAACCTTTGAAAATAGATATTTAAAACATTGCGACATTGCGGCAAAAAAGAACGGAACGCCGGACGGGTCCGAAAGGCGGGGCATAAAAAGACCGCTGCATTCCTGTGCAGCGGTCTTTTGGGCAGCGGTCTCAGGCATCCTTGCGGGTGTCGGAGCCGTTTTTCTTCGGTTCTTCTTCGGGGCTTTCCCGGCGGGCAAGACCAAGGCGCAGGGCCTTGAGGGTGGTCTTTTTTACGCCATGCTTCAGGCCGGGGAAGGCGCGCAGCATGCGGCGCGGGCCAACGATGCGGGGGGTGCGCAGCAGCTGGGCCTGCATTTCATCGCTGCGGGCCTGCAGCTCCTCGGCCAGCTGTTCCAGACGCAGCAGCTCGGCAGCGCGCTCCATCGTGCCCTTGGCGGCCAGCTGTGCAGCCTTGGCGGCTTCGGCCGTGTTGAGCTTGGCGATCTCGGAAGCACGCTTTGCGGCCTCGCGGGCCTCTTCGGTCTTGGCACGGACGGCGGCCAGCGTTTCACGCAGGGCGCGCTTTTTCGGTGCGGCTTCGCGGGCCTCGGCGGCAGCAAGCTTGAGCTGCAGGCGCTGCTCGTCCAGCTTCTGGTCGGCGTTCAGGGTGGTGGTGCCCAGCAGCTGGGTCATGGCATCGCTGACGGCATGGATACTGTCGGCCAGCTGTTCCATGGCATCCAGCGTCTTGGCCAGACCGGAGGCGGCAAAGGCCGTAACGACTACGTCTGCCGCGTAGACCGCATAGAGCACACACATAACGACAAAGCCCACAAAGGGCGGGACCATATCCACAAGACCGGCGACGACCGGGTGGACGATGCGCATGACCACCAGCGTGCCCACGCCCCACAGCAGGCTGAATTCCAGACAGATGTAGCCGCCGATGTTGAAGGGAAAGTCGCTGTAGTCCCACCAGCGGGTGTGATAGAGCTTATACAGTGCCCAGCCGCCTACCAGTTCCAGCGCACTGGGCAGGATGACACCGCCGATGTACAGCAGCAGGACGCTGTCCTGCAAAGGGGTCAGGGTGAACAGCACGATGACCATGCCGAAGCCGTAAATGGGGCACACCGGGCCGTTGAGAAAGCCGCGGTTCACCAGCTGACCGGTGGTGGCGGCGGCAAAGATGACCTCCAGACACCAGCCGGTGCAGGAATAAATGAGAAAGAAGGCCAGCACATGATACAGCGAAAAGCCGCATACTGTGGTGGTCGTGAGAAAGTTGAGCATAAAACACCTCCTGTGAGAATCAGGCTGCTGTGCAGGTCAGTTCTGTTTTTGTACGATCTTGTATTCATCGCCCGGCTCAAAGAACGGGCAGGCGGCCGTGCTGCGGGAAAGATAGCGGGCCATCTCGTCCTCGTCCAGACAGCCGCCCTGAGCACAGTACCAGCTGCCGTACTCGTCCTGCACATTGTTCAGGCAGATCTCGCAGGGGTCATTCATTGCCTTCGCCTTCCTGTGCAGCCTTGACGGCAGCCTCGGCCTCGGCCGCTTCGCGGGCCTGACGCTTGAGGATCTTCGGCTCGATCCAGGTCACGCTGGCGGGGTCCGGGTCCTTGCGGGCGATCAGGGCCTTGATCTTGATGCCCATTTCGGTGAACATGCCCTCGTGCTCGGTGCGGATGTTCCACTCCGGCTCGTTCTCGTGCAGGTCGTAGGTCATCCACTCGATGTCGTAGCCGGAAGCGGGGAAGTATTCCAGACTGTCGCGGAACAGATCATCGTCGTCGGTCTTGAAGTAGATCTCGCCGCCGTCCTTGAGGAACTCACGGTAGTTGATGAGCTGGCGCGGGTAGGTGAGGCGGTGCTTGTGGGAAGAGCCGTTCTTGCTCCACGGATTGCAGAAGTTGATGTAGATGCGGCTGACCGTATCCTCGGCGGTAATGACCCCCTTGATGCGCTCGATGTCGGTGCTCATGATCTTCACGTTGTCGATGGGGCGGCCCGCAGCCTGATAGGCGGCTTCGATCTTGCGCTTGGCAAGGATGAGCACCTTATCGGTGATATCGATGCCCAGATAGTTGTTTTCCGGGTGGGCGCAGGCCAGCTGGGAGATGAAGCCGCCCTTGCCGCAGCCCAGTTCCAGCACAAAGGGCTGCTCCGGGCGGGCATACTGGGCGTGCCACTTGCCGCCCCAGATCAGCGGCTCGTGCACATGGAAGTCGGCTGCCATCAGCTCGTCGTGGGCATAGGGTTTGAAACGCATTCTCATAGTTTGTTGTTCTCCTTAAA
>CABQER010000110.1 GCA_902463235.1 uncultured Faecalibacterium sp.
GTGCAGTATTCACGTCCCAAAGTGATGATCGTCTTTGCCATAATGTGTTCCTCCTATGTCTTGATCTATAGCCCAAAGGCTTTGGGTCGGGCCGGTCATTCCGCCGGCTTTTCCTGTGCCTGGGAAACAGGTTGCTCCGGCGTGGGGCGCGGCTTTGGCAGCCGCACCTCCGCCACGCGCATGGCACCGGTCTGGTCCACTGCATACACGCTGCAGCGGCAGCCTGCGGCCATGATCTTTTCCGGGAAGCGGATGCCTCCCTCCGGCGTGCGCTCCATCCGGCAGAAGCTGCGGTGGGCGGTGGTGGCGTGGGCCACACCGTCGTGGCACGCACAGGCCACCCAGCCGGAAAAGCCTTCCGGCAGCGGGTCCTTCACGCCGCGCTGCTCAAAATAGTAAACGTCTGCCGTCTCGCCGGGCACCAGCTCGCAGCGCATTCGCAGCGGACGGTTGGCGGCAACATCGCGGGGTTTTGCCCGCAGGGCGATGGCGCGCCCGGTAAAGTAACGCATAAAGTCCACCAGCGCCATGGTGCAGTTCACTGCGCCGTTGGAATCTGCGGTGGGGTCGTTCAGCAGCACATAATCTGCCATTACGGCATCGTCGTGGCCAAAGCCGCGCAGGCCCATCCAGACCCGCACCGGGTCCCGCTGGCCGCGGATGCGCCGCTCCACCTGCACTGCCACACAGCAGTCATCGTGGATCTGGGCACGCAGGTCGGCAAGGTCCATCCATGCCTGCCAGCAGGGGTAGCCGCAGCAGCCGGCGGCAGCAGCCGCAAAGGCCGCATTGGCAGTGGTGCTGTGGGCCATGTCCTCCATCACATAGGCCACTTCTTCGGGCAGGACATCCTCGCCCCAGCAGTTCATCAGTGCCGCCATGACCAGCGGCAGATCCATGGTGCGCCCAAAGCTGGGATCGTGGGCGGAAAGGCAGTATTCCGGCAGATAGAGCTGCCGGTTCAGCGGGTGGCCATTGTGCTTCTCCCACGCCAGCGGCCGCACTGCCGCGGCCAGCAGGCGCACTGCGGGCGAGACCTTGTCATCGTTGGTGGAAAGGTTCACCTGCAGCTGCACGCCGGTGCCGCCGCCGGGCGTTGCCACGGTCACGGTATCGCCCATGAGGAAGATCATGCCGTCGTCACTCTGGGAATTGCAGCTGCAGCGGGGGTAGCCCGGTGCCCACTTGCCAAAGCTCATCCAGCCGGTCCAGCTTCCTCCGGCATATACCCGGCAGCGCACCTCCACCATGGTGTTGTGGGGCGCAAAGGCGTTCCAGCTGACATTCAGGTTGCAGAAGGCCGGCATGGCAAATTCCGGCGTGGTGTAGCTGCCGTATTGCAGGCAGCGGCCCGCCACGCTGTCCAGCACCAGTGCACCGCCGTCCAGTGCCACATTGTCCAGCTGCCCGCGGGAGAAGGTCTCGGTGCCCTGCAAAACCAGATTATTCCGTTGTTCCATGGAGCACCTCTCCTTTGCGGAAGTTCAAATTTACTCTTCGGTGTCGTCGGTGCTTTCGCCGTAGTCCTCTTTGAGGGCGGCTTCCAGCTCGGCATCCTTCATTTTGCGGATGCTCTCCTCAATGTGGAACACCTTTTCAATATCGCCGTAGATGATCTGGCAGGATACTTCGGTCACGAACCAGAAGCCGAAGATCAGCATGAGCAGCAGGCCCAGCGGCATGCACAGGATCACCACGCCCCAGAACAGGATCTGCACGATGGCCGCCGCCAGTGCGTGGGGCAGGAACGCGATCATGCAGTTGATGCTGTTTTTCACGGTCAGGCTGAAGGGCTGATCCAGCAGCACCACCTGCGGCCACATATAGGCGAACAGCATCTGGAAGATGAGCAGGTTCAGCACCGTGGCCACCCACAGCGGCACGCCCACATTGGTGCCCTTGCTCAGCATATTGAAGCAGAAATACACAAGGAAGATCTGCGCCGTGACCACCACACAGTAGAAGATGCCCGGCGCAATGCTGGCCTTGAAGTTGCGCTTGAAGGCACGGCGATAGGTCACCCACCAGTAACCGGCTTCGTCACGCAGGGCACGCAGCACGGTATCGTACATGCCGGCCAGCGCAGGCCCGGCCAGAATTCCGCCTACCACCGCGCTTGCCAGCATGACAGGCAGGCTGTTTGCCAGAAAGCCGATGTACACCAGACAGATCACCGGCAGAAAGCCGATGCAGGCCAGCAGGTTTGCAAGGAACATGCCGTTCATATCGCGGCCCACAAGCTCAAAAAAACGGCCCACGCCGGTCTTGCGGGGAGCATCCTTTTCAACGCCCTTACCGGCCTTGAAGTCATTTGCGGAAGGAAATAAACCCATGTTCGTATGGTACCTCTCTCTTCATCCATTGGGCCGGCAGAAAGCATTTCGTGCAGAAAGTGCCATTGTGCTGGCTTTACAATTATAAATATACCCGCATTTTGTCAATTTTGCAAGACCGCAGATCCTCCGATTTGTAAAAAAAGTGTTATTTCTCCCCTTTTTACAAAAAGTGTGATACAATGACAATGGCATATTTTGCCGGAGGGAGGAAAACGCAATGAGCATTTTTCGCACGATTGCGATGTTTATTTACTTATTTGGTTATATGATCGTCCATTATGGCGTGCTGCGCCGGGCGGAACGCGCTCTGGCTGCAGGCGACACACAGCTGGTGGAAGAGCTCGTCAACAAACATATCCCGCACTGGAGCCGGGGCATTTTAAAGGTGACCGGCGTTTCCCTGAGCGTGGAGGGCCTTGAGAATATCCCCAAAGATACGGCCTGCGTGTTCGTGGGCAACCACCGCAGCTACTACGACATCCCGCTTTTGCTGGCCAGTCTGGATAAGCCCCACGGCATCCTTGCCAAGGAAGAGCTGGAAAAAATCCCGCTGCTGAACCGCTGGATGAAGCTGCTGGGCTGTGTGTTCGTGCAGCGCGACGACCTGCGGGCATCCGTGCGTGCCCTGAACGATGCCACTGCCATTGTGGAGAGCGGCAAGAGCTTCGTCATTTTCCCGGAGGGCACCCGCTACAAGGGAGAAGAGGGCGGTGCCGGTGAGTTCAAGGCCGGTGCATTCCGTATTGCCGTCAAGACCGGCGCACCGGTGGTTCCGGTGGCCATTACCGGTGCACGTGCCCTGTTTGAGAACAATGGCAACCTGTGCCATCCGGGCAGCGTGCATATCAAGGTGCTGCCGCCCATCCGGAC
>CABQER010000111.1 GCA_902463235.1 uncultured Faecalibacterium sp.
CAGATCAGCACCGAAAAGCTTTACACCGCATCCCTGCGCAATGTGCCCAGTCTGGTCAGTCAGGATCTGGACGGCGACGGCATCGTGGAGATCCCCACCCAGCCGGACGAAGCGGGCCTGCTGAACATGAGCCAGAGCCGCCGCATGGATTTTATCGTGTGGATGGACTATACCAGCCCGCGCCCGGAAAAAAGCTTCGGGCTGCTGGACGAAGAGACCAACTGCTATATCGAGCTGCCCATGGAGTGGGAGGGCAACCTCAAACTGACCGACAGCGAACAATATGATGGTGCAGTGGAGCTGCGCACGGTGGACGAAGACCAGCTGGTAATGACCCTGCGTCTGGTGCGCACCACCTCCAGCCTGAAGGGCTGGACCCGCCTTGGCATCGTGGCATCCCGCCAGATGCAGGCGAAGCTTGCCCCGGATGTGGAGATCCGTGATAAAAATTACCGCCTGTCCAAGGCGCTGTATCTGCTCAACTAAAGAACGGAGGAACAGTTCATGGTACGAGTGCTTGTCGTGGAAGATGAAGCCAACATCCGCGAGATGATCGCGCTGAACCTGCGCCTTGCGGGCATGGAGGCTGTGGAGGCCGAAAGCGCCGAGGCGGCTCTGCCGCTGCTGGAGAAGAAGCCGGGCTGCGATGCGGCCATTCTGGATGTGATGCTGCCGGGCATGAACGGCTTCTCCCTGTGCGAGACCATCCGCCGCACCGATCAGAAGATCGGCATTATCATCCTCAGCGCCAAGGGACAGGAGCAGGACAAGATCCGCGGCCTTTCTATTGGTGCCGATGACTATATGACCAAGCCTTTCAGCGTAAGCGAACTGCTGGCCCGTGTGAAAGCGCTGTGCCGCCGCGTCGGCCGTACTGCAGGCGGGGACGAAAAAGAAAAGGAAAACCCGCTGGGGATGCTCACCAGCGGCGAATTTGTGCTGGACGAGAACCGCCGCGTGCTGCTCAAGGCAGGCCAGCCTATTGAGCTGACGCAGGTGGAATTCCAGATCATGGAGCTGTTCTTCCGCAACCCCGGCATTGCGCTGGTGCGCGAGAAGATCTTGAAGGGTGTCTGGGGCGAGAACTATTTTGGTGACGTGAAGATCGTGGATGTGAACATCCGCCGTCTGCGCATGAAGGTGGAGGATGAACCCAGCCATCCCACCCATATCCTTACTGTGTGGGGTTACGGTTACAGATGGGAAGAATGAGAAGCGGGATCACCCGCCGGTGGCTGCGGGGCAGCCTGCTCATCACCGTGCTGCTGGTGCTGCTGGCCGAAACCATGTTCCTGTACAACTACACACGCAGCTATTATAACAGCGTGCAGCAGACCATGTACCGGCGGTTCTCTTCGGTGTCCGGCCAGCTGAAAATGTACACCGGCGATACGGTGCAGAGCACGGCGGCTACCCGCAGCGTGGCCTTGCGCCGCATGGTGGAGCAGTTTGCCGATAAGGACAAATACGAGTTCATGCTGCTGGACAGCTATGGCGGGGTCATTGCGTCCTCCAGCGGCACAAATGCGGACGGCATTGTGACCGGCATCGACTTTGAGCAGGCGCAGGAGGCTTCTGATGGCCTTGGTGTGGCGGTCTACCGCACCCAGTCCGGCGAGCTGGTGATGGCGGCCTGTTATCTGGTGCCCTATGCCGCCGAGGATGTGGCGGCGATGCGTCTTGTCACCAGCCTGACCCTTGTGGGAGCGCAGATCAAGAACGCCCTCGCGGTAAGTGTTGTGATCGCGGCGGTGATCCTTGCTTTCACCGTGATGTCCGGCCTGTACTTCATCCGCAGCATCGTGGTGCCGCTGGGGCAGGTGGAGCGCACCGCAGCCAGCATCGCCCGGGGTGAGCTGGATGTGCGCCTGCCGGTCACTGGCAACGAGCACGACGAGGTGGACCGCCTGCGCGGCACCATCAACCAGATGGCCGAAGGGCTGGAAGAGACCGAGAAGATGAAGAACGAGTTCATCAGTTCCGTCTCTCACGAGCTGCGCACGCCGCTCACCTCCATCCGGGGCTGGGTGGAGACCCTGCGCACACTGGACGACCCGGCAGACGAGAACTACCGCAAGGGCCTTGAGATCATCAACAATGAGACGGGCCGCCTGTACAACATGGTGGAAGAGCTGCTGGATTTCAGCCGTCTGCAGAACGGCCGCATCCGTATGGACTGCCGCCCGCTGGACCTTGTGGCAGAGCTGACCGATGCGGTGCTGTTCTGTGAAGCACGCATCCGGCGCGAGGGCCTTGTGCTCAGCTACACCGAGCCGGAGGAGATGATCCCGGTCTATGCCGACCCGGACCGTCTGCGGCAGGTGTTCATCAACATCATGGACAACGCCATCAAGTACTCGGCCCCCGGCGGGCGCATCACGGTCAAGCTGTGGGCGGGCGAATACAAGGCTTTTGCGGAGATCATCGATCAGGGCCGCGGCATCCCGCCGGAAGACCTTGAGAATGTCAAGACCAAGTTCTACAAGGGCAGCAATTCGGTGCGGGGCAGCGGCATCGGCCTTGCGCTGGTGGATTCCATCATGACTGCACTGGACGGCACCATGGACATCAAGAGCACGCTGGGCCGCGGCACAGTGGTCACACTGGGCTTGCCGCTGTACCATAAGGCGTGAAGATTTTGTCACAATTCTGTGGTAAAATGGTCGAGAAAAATATGATCCGATAGGAGAACCCAATGAATCAACCCAAAAAGGAACGTTTCAAGACCAGCGTCGGCGGGCAGGCGCTGATGGAAGGCATCATGATGCGCGGCCCGAAGCTCATCTGCTGCGCCGTGCGCAAGCCGGACGGCACCATTGAGACCAAGATCGACCCTGTGAAGAACCACGGCATCTGGACAAAGATCCCGCTGGTGCGCGGTGCCATCTCCATGATCGAAAGCCTGATCGTGGGCTACCGCTACATGATGTACTCGGCTCAGGTGAGCATGGGTGACGACTATGACCCCGAAGAGGAAGAGACTGCCTTTGAAAAATGGGTGGGCGACCACTTGGGCAAAAAGGCAGAGGACGCACTGCTGGCCTGTGCCGCCGTACTGGGCGGTCTGCTGGCGATTTTGCTGTTCACCGTGCTGCCCACCCTCATCGTGGGCGGTGTGAACCACTTTGTAACATTGGGCCGCTGGGCCAAGGTGGTGCTGGAAGCGGTGCTGAAAGTTGGCATCTTCCT
>CABQER010000112.1 GCA_902463235.1 uncultured Faecalibacterium sp.
TGGAGATCCGCAACGAGCTGAGCAAGTACTTCATGGTGGACTACGACGATACCGGTTCCATCGGCAAGCGTTACCGCCGTGAGGATGAGATCGGCACCCCGTACTGCATCACCGTGGACTTTGACACCGTGGGCGACGAGGCCAAGGGCATTGCTGCCGACAACTGCGTCACCGTCCGTGACCGCGACACCATGGAGCAGGTGCGTATGCCCATCTCCGAGCTGAAAGCTTATATCGAGAGCAAGATCGAGTTCTGAGAAAATTTCGCTTTCAGGCGATAAAAAACAGCCCCGCCGTTGCAATTTCGGCGGGGCTGTGCTATAATACAAATAAAGAAAGTGCTGTCTGGCAAACGGTCAGTACCTTTCCGGCGCGATAATCAAAAGATGACCGCTCAGGTTTGGACGCTGAGGGCGGTCATTTTTTGTTATTGAAGATCTTCCACGCGATATCGAAAATGCCAAAGCTCACGGTTGCAAGCAATGTGAGCAGAGCCAGAGTTTCTAAAAGCGTCATGAAGCATCACCCCCTTCGCTGCAAAGCGTCGGGGTACGACAAAAATGTTCGCCTTCCCGACGCAGGGCCGAAAAGGCATAGACCGCCTGCCGTATGTAGACAGCACTCTCAAAAGACAGTATAACAGACGTTTCCTGCTTTTTCAACAGCGGGAGGTGTCTGTTTTCTTTTTACTGGACAGAACGGCTTGTACCGGGTATACTGAAAAACAGAAAAACATGATTTTTACACCGCAGGAGGTTCTACCGTGGAAAACTTTGACGAACTGCTGAAAAAATATGCCGATTTCATCGTCCGGGTGGGGGTGAACCCGCAGCCCGGACAGACCCTCATCATCAACTGCCCGCTGGAGGGCGCGCCGCTGGCGCGGCTGTGCGTGCGCAGTGCCTACGAAGCCGGTGCCCGGGATGTGCAGGTGAACTGGAGCGATGACGCTGTGGCCCGCGCCCGCATGGAGCTGGGCAGCGAGGAGGCTCTGACCGACCTCAAGCCATGGCAGCTGCGCCGCTATCTCGACTATGCCGAAAGCGAGGGCGGCGTGTGTGTACTGCATCTCATTGCGGACGACCCGGAGCTGTATGCGGGCATTGACGGCAATAAGATCAGCCGGGTGAATGCCGCCCGCCGCGCCTTTATGGAGGAGTGGCAGGAGTACACCATGAACGACCGGGTGCAGTGGTCCATTGCGGCCCTGCCCAGTGTGCCGTGGGCAAAGAAGGTCTTCCCGGAGCTGGACGCGGATGCCGCAATGGAGGCTTTGTGGAAGCTGATCTTTGACGTCTGCCGGGTCACCGGTGGCGACCCGGTGAACGAGTGGCAGGCCCATATGGAGCGGCTCAGCACTCTGCGGGATAAAATGAACGCGCTGGACTTGGAAAGCGTGCATTTTGAGAGCAGCAATGGCACGGACCTGACCGTAGGTCTTGCGGATCAGGCTGTGTGGGAAAGCGCCGCCAGCAAGAGCGAAAAGGGCGTGGTGTTCCTGCCCAACATCCCCACTGAGGAAGTGTTCACTGCGCCCCACAAGGACAGGGTAGAGGGCGTTGTCTACGGCACAAAGCCCTATGTGTTCAACGGCCAGCTCATCAAGAACTTCCGTGTCACCTTTGAGAAGGGCCAGGTTGTGGACTACCACGCCGAGCAGGGACAGGTGCTGCTGGGCCGTCTGCTGGACGGCGACGAAGGCTCCCGCAGCATTGGCGAAGTGGCACTGGTGCCGGCAAGCAGCCCCATCAACCGCAGCAGCAAGCTGTTCTACAGCACGTTGTTTGACGAAAATGCCGCCTGCCACATCGCTTTTGGTGCCAGCTACCCCGGCACCACGAAGGGCGGCACGGCGCTGACGAAGGAAGAGCTGCTGGCCCGCGGCATGAACCAGTCCCGCCTGCATGAGGATGTGATGATCGGTGCAGAGGACAGCCATATCACCGGCAAATGCCGCGATGGCCGCACCGTGGAGCTGTTCCGGGACGGCGTGTGGGTGCTGTAAAAGACCCTGCGGCGAAAAAAATCTGCGAAAATGCTTGCATAATCGCGGGATGTATGGTATATTCTAGTAGTACGATATAGTTTAACCTGAAACGTGGGCCGCAAGGTCCGCGTTTCTTGTTTGTTTGGAGGTTTTTTATGGCGAAGCAGTCTGGCGGCAACACCGCCCAGAGAGTCGAAGCGCTTGTCCGCCCCACCGTGGAGGGCATGGGCCTGCGCCTGTGGGATGTGGTTTTTGAAAAGGAAGGTCCAGACTGGTATCTTCGCGTGCTCATCGACAAGGACGGCACCATGGATACCGACACCTGCGCGGATGTTTCCCATGCGCTGGACCCCATCCTTGACGAGGCAGACCCCATCGACCAGAGCTATTATCTGGAAGTGGGCAGCCCCGGCCTTGGCCGTAAGCTGACCCGCCCGGAGCACTATGAAGCCCTCAAGGGCCAGAAGATCCGGGTAAAGCTCATCCGCCCGAATGCAGACGGCGTGCGTGAGTTTTCCGGTATCCTGACAGGCCGCGAGGGCAGCACCGTTACGGTGAACACCGATGCGGGCGCTGTCACCTTTGAGGTGAACGCCGCATCCAGTGTGAACCTGTGCGACGATGAAGACCTGTTTGACTAACATAGATAGAGAGTAAATTACAGGAGGAACCCGAAAAATGGCAGCAGCGAACAATGAATTTTTTGAAGCTCTCTCCATGCTGGAGCACGAGCGCGGCATCACCGCAGAATACCTGATCGAAAAGATCAAGGCTGCGATCATCATTGCCGTCAAGAAGAACTATGAGGTGGAAGAGGACCACGTGAAGGTGGATATCGACCCCGCCGCAGGCCGCTTTGATGTGGCCCTGATCCAGGACGTTGTGGCCGATGAGGACTGGTACGACGAGCACTCTGAAATCGGCATCACCGAGGCACAGAAGATCCGCAAGACCTACGAGGTGGGCGACCGCATCATCACCCCGCTCAAGACCAAGGACTTTGGCCGCATTGCTGCACAGACTGCAAAGCATGTCATCCGTCAGGGCATCCGCGAGGCCGAGCGCAGCCAGCAGCTCAGCGAGATCCAGTCCCGTGCACACGACATCGTGCAGGCCACTGTCACCCGCGTTGACCCCGAGAAGGGCATCGTTGCTCTGGATCTGGGCAAGGGCGGCGAGGCCATCCTGCCCC
>CABQER010000113.1 GCA_902463235.1 uncultured Faecalibacterium sp.
GTAAACAGCGTGGGCGCAGGCGACAGCATGGTGGCCGGCTTTGTGGCTGGCTGGATGCAGACCCGGAGCTATTCCTTTGCACTGCGTCTGGGCACAGCCTGCGGCAGTGCAACGGCGTTCAGCCTTGGCCTTGCCACCAAAGAAAAAATCGACGAACTGATGAAGGAAATCTGACCCTCTGTGACGGAGAGGGTTGCAGTTATACAGGAAGGGAGAAAAATCATGCGTATTACGGAATTATTCACCGCGCAGTCCATCGCACTGGATGAGGCTCTGACCGATCAGGAGCAGATCATCAGCCGTCTGGTGGAGCTGCAGGCCACCCATGGCAACATCACGGATAAGGAAGCCTACAAAAAGGCCCTTTATGCCCGTGAGGCGGAGGGCTCCACCTATGTGGACAACGGCATCACGGTGCCCCACGCCAAGACCAATGTAGTCACCCGGCCCAGTCTGGCGGCGCTGCGGCTGAGCAGCCCTGTGCAGTACAATGCCGAGGACGACGGTACCACCGACCTGCTGTTTGCCATTGCGGCTCCGGAAAACGGCAGCCTGCATGTGGACATGCTGGCCCGTATGATGCAGATGCTGATGAACGAGGACTTTGTAGAAAAGCTGAAGGCCGCAAAGACCCCGGCAGAGTTCCTTGACTGCATCGATGCACAGGAGGAGGCTCAGTTCGGCGCGGAGAGCTTCACCCAGCAGGAGATCCCCCAGAGCGGCTACCGCATTCTGGCCGTGACCGCCTGCGTCAACGGCATCGCCCACACCTATATGGCAGCGGAAGCCCTGACCAAGGCCGGTGACAAGCTGGGTCTGCCCACCAAGGTGGAGACCAATGGCTCGGATGGAGCAAAGAACATCCTCACCAGAGAAGAGATCGCAAACTGCGACGGCATCATCGTGGCAGCAGAAAAGAAGGTGGAGACCGCCCGCTTCGACGGCAAGCCGGTGCTGTTCACCCGGGTGGACGATGGTATCCACAAGCCGGAGGAGCTCATCAAGAAGATCGTGCACGGCGAGGTGCCTGTTTACCACGCCGAGGGCGGCGCACAGGCCGCCGAGGATGCTTCCGGCAAGGACAGCTTTGGCCGCGCTCTGTACAAGAACCTGATGAACGGTGTCTCCCACATGCTGCCCTTCGTGGTGGGCGGCGGCATCATGATCGCACTGGCGTTCCTGCTGGACGATTACACCATCGATCCCTCCAACTTTGGCATGAACACCCCGGTCGCTGCCTTCTTTAAGACGGTGGGCAGCGCAGCCTTCGGTTACATGCTGCCCATCCTGTCTGCCTTCATCGCCATGTCCATCGCGGACCGTCCGGGTCTGGCGGTCGGTTTTGTGGGCGGTGTGCTGGCCATGAACGGCACCAACTTTGCAGGCATTGCAGCGGGTGAGACCACCGGTGTTTCCGGCGGCTTCCTTGCTGCACTGCTGGCCGGTTTTGCTGCAGGCTACATCGTCGAGCTGCTGAAAAAGATCACCGAAAAGCTGCCTGCCAGCCTGAATGGCATCCGTCCCATGCTCATCTACCCGCTGGGCGGTATGCTCATCCTCGGCGCGGTGATGTGCGGCATCAACCCGGTCATGGGCATGATCAACACGGCCATGACCGATTGCCTGAACGCCATGGGCGGCACCTCCAAGGTGCTGCTGGGTGCCGTCGTGGCCGGTATGATGAGCATTGATATGGGCGGCCCGTTCAACAAAGCAGCTTATGTCTTTGGCACGGCAGCCCTTGCCTCCGGCAACTATGAGGTGATGGCCGCTGTCATGGTGGGCGGCATGGTTCCTCCCATCGCCATCGCCCTGTCCACCACCTTCTGCCCCAAGAAGTGGACTGCCGACGAGCGCCGCAACGGCATCGTGAACTACGTCATGGGCCTGTGCTTCGTCACCGAGGGTGCAATCCCTTATGCAGCAGCAGATCCGCTGCGCGTCCTGCCCAGCTGTGTGGCCGGTGCAGCGGTGGCCGGTGCGCTCTCCATGACCTTCGGCTGCGCTCTGCGTGCACCGCACGGCGGCATCTTCGTGTTCCCAGTCGTGGACCATACCGCTCTGTACTGTGTGGCGCTGGCTGTGGGCAGCGTTCTGGGTGCTGTGATCCTGAGCCTGCTCAAGAAAAACCGTACCGACGCAGAATAAACGCCATTCCCTCCATATTCGAGATACTTCATAAAGCTGCAGCAAGCCTCCGGGGAGACCCGGGGGCTTGCTGTATTACGCAGGATCGCGCGAAGGATCAGAAGGATAAAAAGAAAAAGTAACCGCCCACGACTTCCAATCCAATCAGATATAACATGATACACCCGCTGTCAAAAACGCGGCAAGAACCATTTTCACAAAAAATGCAGCAAAGAACAGCGCGAAACACCGCATTTGCTGGAAAAAGCTTTGCAGCCGCCCTTTTGGATTGCACCCGGTTTTTGAGTGTGGTATACTGTTTCTGTTATGGAAAAGTTCCGGTGCGGTGTGCCGGGCACAGCAAAGAGGAAAAGGAAACGAACGATGAAAATTGGATTTGACAACGACAAATATCTCTCGATGCAGTCAGAACATATCCGCGAGCGCATCAAGAAGTTCGACAACAAGCTCTATCTGGAATTCGGCGGCAAGCTGTTCGATGATTACCACGCGTCCCGCGTGCTGCCGGGCTTCCAGCCCGATTCCAAGCTGCAGATGCTGCTGCAGCTGAAGGATCAGGCCGAGGTGGTCATCGTTATCAGCGCCGAGGACATCATCAGCAACAAGATCCGCGGCGACTACGGCATCACCTACGATCTGGATGTGCTGCGCCTGATCGATGCCTTCCAGGAAGTAGGCTTGTATGTGGGCAGCGTGTGCGTGACCAAGTACGCCGCTGCACCGGAGGTGGAGGCCTTTGAAAAGCGGCTGAACGGTCTGGGCATCCGCACCTTCCGCCACTACAAAATTCCCGGCTACCCCAACGATGTGGCCCGCATCGTCAGCGACGAGGGCTACGGCAAGAACGATTACATCGAGACCCAGCGCCCGCTGGTGGTCATCACGGCCCCCGGCCCCGGCAGCGGCAAAATGGCCACCTGCCTTTCCCAGCTGTACCATGAGTACAAGCGCGGCGTGAAGGCCGGTTACGCCAAGTTCGAGACCTTCCCCATCTGGAACATTCCCCTCAAGC
>CABQER010000114.1 GCA_902463235.1 uncultured Faecalibacterium sp.
GGCAACAGCATGTTTTCATGCTGACGTGAATGCTCCCGCAGGGAGCCAGCATCAGCAAATGCCGTTTGCCGTTACGACCCTCCCTGTGAAAAAGCAACTCCGAAACGGCCGCAGCCGTTTCGGAGTTGCAAATAAAAATACTATTTCCGCTATTTATGCTCAGAGCGAAGCGGAGAGCATTCCAAATCGTCTCTCCCGCTTTAATGCGCCTTCACAAAATCCTCCGGCGAGACTTCGCCGTTCTGGCGGAGCACCTGTTTCAGCACCTGCATCACGCCGTATTCCCGGTGGGACGGTGCCAGAAACGGCACCTGCGCCCGCAGCGGTCCGCTGCCGTTCTCCATCAAAAAGCCGTACTTCGCGGTGGTGAGCATCTCGGCATCGTTGTAGGTGTCACCAAAGGCCATCATGCTGTCGGCCGGAATGCCCAGCAGTGCACCCACCTTTGCCAGTGCTGCACCCTTGTGCACACCTGGGTTCATCACGTCCACCCAGTTTCTGCCTGCCACTGCCACCGAGAATGCACCGCCATTTCCGGTGTGGAATGCGCCGTAGATCCGGTCGAAGGCTTTCTGCGAGTCGTCGTTGGGCAGATAGACGGTAAACTTATCCGCCGCCGCTTCCACCGCAGTCAGGTCATCCACGTATTCCACCCGGGTATAAAAATTCTTGAAAACTTTATCGTATTTCTCGTCCTGCTTTTCCGCGTAGGCCGCCTGCAGTCCGCACAAAAGGCCCACGTCTCCGGCCTGCTTTGTGCTGCGGGCCAGCTGCCGCCAGCCCTCGGCAGGCATTTCGGACACAAACAGGTCTTTCCCCTTCCAGCGGGCAGCGCCGCCGTTGTCGCCAATGAGAATGATCTCCTCCAGCAGATCCGGGAACATCGTTTCCAGTGTGTACAGAGGCCGCCCGCTGGCGGCGGCAAACAAGATGCCCTGCCCGGCCAGTGCACGGATGGTCTCGGTAAACTTTGGCGGCAACTGGCTGTACTCGTCCAGAAGGGTCGCGTCCATGTCCGATGCGATCAGGCGAATGCGGTCCATTGCAGTTTCCTCACTTATCCGATGTAGCTGATGTTCACGTCCATATCGCCCTTATAGCCGGGCAGGCGTGCCGTGCAGGTGCCCTGCCACAGGGCGCAGTCGATGGGGCTGCTGGCAACACCATAATGCGCGTTCCAGATGGTATATTTTTTCAGGCTGTTCAGATCGACACGCTTGCGGTACCACAGGGTAGAGGCGTACACGCCGGGCTTGTAGCCCTGTGCCTTGACCTCCTCACAGAAGGCGATGGCGCACTTGGTGCGGTCCTCCATACCCAGACCGTCGGCGCGGCCGGAACCATTGGAAGCGCCGGATGCTTCGGTGTCAAAGAAGATGGGGTAATCCAGCTTGCGTCCGTTCAGTACATAGGCGCAGGCAAAGGCTTCCTCCTTGGCTTCCTCCTCGGTGGTGGCCTGACTGAAGAAATACACACCCACCTTCAGGCCCGCATTCTTCACATTGGTGAAATGCTCCTCGAACATGGGGTCCAGCACCAGCGTGCCGGAAGCACCATAGCCGCGGTAGCCGATGCGGACGATCACAAAGCTCACGCCTGCCTTTTTGATCTGGTTCCAGTCGATGTTCTTCTGATACTTGGAAACATCCACACCAAAGGTCTTGCCATTTTCCAGCACACCGTCCGCATTGAAGTAATAGAGTTTATTGTCGATGCACTGGATGCCGGTCACCGGCTTGTTGGTGGTCTGGCTGTAGTAGTAGGTCTTGCCGCCGGAGGTGCGCCAGCCGGAATAGACCGGCTCCGTATCGCTCTTGCCCAGCCAGCCGAACAGGAAATTGAGCAGCCAGCTGAAAAATCCGTTCTCATCGCTCAGGTCGATGCACTGGGCCTCGGCGGCATCCATGGCACCGGCATCCAGCGCGGCACGGATCTCTTCCGGTGTCAGCACCACGCTGTTTTCCGGCGTGTGCTGGTTCGTGCTGTTCTCCTCCGCTTCAGTGGCCTGTACAGGCGGCGCTTCCGGGTCCTGTGCAGCAAGCTCCGGGGTCTCCGTCTGCAGGGTGGGCATTGCCGTTTCCTGCTGTGCAGAAATAGTCTCGGTCACTGCCGCGGTACTTTCTTCCGGCTGTGCAGCCAGTGCCAGCGGTGCGCCCATTGAAAAGGTCATTGCCAATGCCAGAACTGCCGCTGCGCACCGCGTTTTGCCGCGGGTGCCGCGGGCAGTCAGTTTATTCCAGAACGTTTTTTTCATGCTGTGCTCCAAACCTCATGCATTTTTATCGGGATGCCGCCCTTCACAAAAAGGGCGGCGTTTCATCTTCTCAATACTCTTTCAGTATACACCCGCGGGCAAGCCCCCGTCAATTGCCGCACACTGCAAAGCGCAGCTCCGAAAAGCTGCCGCCCCGGTATCAGAAAATGCTCCAAAATAGATACGTCTCAGCCCGCAAAAACATTGCACAAAGCCAAAAATTGCAGATATTTCCAGCAAAATCAGCATTTTGTCTTGCTGTCTTGACATGTGTATGGTATTATACTTGACATGCAGTTTTTGCATTGAATCCACCATCTTGAAACAGAAAGGCAGTTTCTCATGTCAAATGTGAAAGATTTCTTAAAACGCAAGGATATCGTCATCACCCCGCAGCGCTATCTCATTGAAGCGCTGGGTGCCATGGCGCAGGGCCTGTTTGCCAGCCTGCTGATCGGCACCATCATCAAGACGCTGGGCCAGCAGACCGGCCTTGACGTGCTGGTAGACCTTGGCGGCTACGCCACGGCCATGAGCGGCCCGGCCATGGCCTGCGCCATTGGCTGGGCGCTGCACTGCCCGCCGCTGGTGCTGTTCAGCCTGATTACCGTAGGCTACTCGGCCAATGCTCTGGGCGGCGCAGGCGGCCCGCTGGCCGTGCTCATCATTGCCATCGTGGCTTCCGAACTGGGCAAGGCCGTGAGCAAGGAGACCCGCGTGGACATCCTCGTGACCCCGCTGGTGACCATTTTTTCCGGCGTGGGCCTTTCCATGCTGATCGCCGC
>CABQER010000115.1 GCA_902463235.1 uncultured Faecalibacterium sp.
TGGGCTTTGTGATGAACAGCCCGGTCATCGGCGCATCCGGCACCGTGGGCTACGGCGTGGAGTACGAAGAGCTGGCAGATTTTGCCAAGATCGGCGGCATCTCCGGCAAGGGCCTGACCCTGCACGGCCAGTACGGCAACAAGGGCGAGCGCCTGTGGGAGACCCCCTCCGGCCTCATCAACAGCATCGGTCTGCAGAACCCCGGCGTGCAGCACTTCATTGACGTGGAGCTGCCCGAGATGCTGGAACTGAAGCAGAAGTACGGCACGGTGGCCATTGCTAATCTTGGCGGCCACAGTGAGGAAGAGTATGTGGAAGGTGCCGCGATGCTGAGCGACAGCGCCGTGGACATCGTGGAACTGAACATCTCCTGCCCTAACGTCAAGGTGGGCGGCATGGCCTACGGCGTGAAAGCCGAAGCTGCCGGTGAGGTGGTGCGCATGGTGCGCGCTGCCTGCAAAAAGCCCCTGATGGTCAAGCTGAGCCCGCAGGCCGAGAACATCCCTGAGATGTGCAAGGCCGTGGAAGCCGCCGGTGCGGACGCCATCAGCCTGACCAACACCTTCCAGGCCTGCGCCATTGATCTGGAAAAGCGCCGCCCGGTGTTCAACAACATCTTTGCGGGCCTGTCCGGCCCGGCGGTGCGGCCCATTGCCCTGCGCATGGTGTGGCAGGCCGTGGGCGCTGTGAACATCCCGGTGGTGGGTCTGGGCGGCATCGCCACGGGCCGTGACGCACTGGAGTTCATCATGGCCGGTGCCACAGCGGTGCAGGTGGGTGCCGCAAACTTTGCCAACCCCCGCGCCATGGAGACCATTGCCGACGAGATGGCCGCATGGATGGACAAGAACGGCGTGAAAACGCTGGACGAGATCCGCGGATGTGCCCGGAATGCTGAATAATCCAATTGATATACCAGCAAAATACTGATTTATACGCATAAAGACAAAGTCACTGCATAAATTTGCAAATCGCGCAAAAGCGTGGTACAATACCGTTCAAAAGATATTTTTATAAAAGAGAGGGAGAAGTACAATGAGTGAAGCACTTGAGATCCTGAAGAGCTGTGACGCGTTCCTGGAAGGCCACTTCCTGCTGTCCTCCGGCCGCCATTCCAGCGCATACTGCCAGATGGCTTATCTGCAGCAGTACCCCGACCGTTGCGCCGAGGTGATGAAGACCGTGGCAGATAAGGTCAAGGAAATGGACGTGGATGTGATCGTCGGCCCGGCCATGGGCGGCATCGTGTACGCCTACGAGCTGGCCCGCCAGACCGGCAAGCGCGCCATCTTTACCGAGCGCGTGGACAATGTGATGACCCTGAAGCGCTTCGCCATCCACCCGGGTGAGAAGTGCCTCATCGCTGAGGACGTGGTCACCACCGGTATCTCCTCTCTGGAGACCAAGCGCGTGATCGAAGAGAACGGCGGCATCTGCGTGGGCATCACCTGCGTGGTGGACCGCACCAAGCCCGAGGCTCCGTCTCCCATTCCCATCGTGGCAAGCGCCCTCAAGCTGGACCTGCCCAACTACGCACCGGAAGAGTGCCCCATCTGCAAGGAGGGCAAGCTGCCGCTGGTGCATCTGGGCAGCCGCAAGATGAAGCAGGAAGCAAAGCAGACCCTGTAATGTGTTGAAACGAGGAAAACTATGAACGCATATCTTCTTTTGGCAAATGGCATGGTCTTTGCCGGCCAGTCGGTGGGTGCCGAGGGCGTCACCGTGGGCGAGGTGGTCTTTGCCACCGGCATGGTGGGCTTTCAGGAGACCCTGACCGACCCCAGCTACTATGGCCAGATCATCACCCAGACCTACCCCCTTATCGGCAACTACGGCATGAATAAGGACGACATGGAGTCCGACCGCATCTGGGCAAAGGGCTACATCGTGCGCGAGGCCTGCACCACCCCCTCCAACTGGCGCTGTGAGGAGACGCTGGACAGCTTTTTGAAAAAGAACAACACCATCGGCATCGAGGGCATCGACACCCGTCACCTGACCCGCATCATCCGAGAGAGCGGCGTGATGAACGGCGCCATCCTGACCACCTTTGACCCCGCCGACCCGGCCAACAAGGCCGAGACCGAGGCCCTGCTGGCCCAGATCCGCGCCTATGCCGTCACCGATGCGGTGAAGAACGTGACCTGCGCTGCCCCCGAGGTGTTCAACCCGCAGGGCGAGACCCATATCGTGCTGATGCACTACGGCTGCAAGCGCAACATCGTGCGCTGCCTTGTCAAGCGCGGCTGCAAGGTGACGGTCATGCCCGCCTTTGCAACGGCAGAGGAAATCAAGGCCCTTGCTCCGGACGGCATCATGCTGTCCAATGGTCCCGGCGACCCGGCGGAACCCGTGGAGGTCATCGAGAACCTCAAGCACATCTTTGAGCTGAACATCCCCACTTTCGGCATCTGTCTGGGCCACCAGCTGAGTGCTCTGGCAGCCGGTGCCAAGACCATGAAGCTCAAATACGGCCACCGCGGTGCCAACCAGCCCGTAACCGACTTTGAGTCCGGCCGCACCTTCATCACCAGCCAGAACCACGGCTACGCTGTGGTGGGCGACGAGCTGCCCGCCGAGATGGGCGAGGTGGCACAGGTGAACGCCAACGACGGCACCTGCGAGGGCATCAAGTACAAAAAGTGGAACTGCTTTACCGTGCAGTTCCACCCGGAAGCAAACGGCGGCCCCAAGGATACCGAGTTTCTGTTCGACCGCTTCCTGAACAACGTCAAAGCAGCAAAAAAGGAGGCACGCTGAAATGCCGAAGGACCCTAGAATCAAGAAGGTGCTGGTCATTGGCTCCGGCCCCATCATCATTGGTCAGGCTGCGGAGTTCGACTACTCCGGCACGCAGGCCTGCCGCGCCCTGAAGGCAGAGGGCATCGAGACCGTTCTGCTGAACTCCAACCCCGCAACCATCATGACCGACCCGGATGTGGCCGACCATGTTTACATCGAGCCCATGACGCTGGAAGTCGTGGAGCGCATTCTGGACATCGAAAAGCCGG
>CABQER010000116.1 GCA_902463235.1 uncultured Faecalibacterium sp.
GGAGCCTCTGGCGAAAAGGAAAACTTGGCCGTATTGCCAAAGCCTCCCTCCATGACGGAAGGAGTTCCTGAACGTAATAAAAGACCATCTGAGATGCAGTTAAAAATGCCTCAGATGGTCTTTTTTTGTTTTGTCAATTCAGCACATTCTGCCCGGCGGAATCCAATACCGTCAGCTCCTGTCCGGTCACGCTGGAGACCAGCGCAATGTAGCTGCGTCCGGTGCGGATGGTCAGCGGCCTGCCGTCGGCATCGTAAAAGGCAAAGGTGGAGTCTGTGCCCTGCGTCCATGTGATGTGCCACAGCTGGCTGCCGTTCAGCCAGACACCGCCGCCAAGGGACAGGTCGTAGTCCAGCGTGGTGCCGTCGTCCCGCAGGCTGGAAGCGGAGTAAAGGACCAGCAGATTGTCGAATTGCACCTGCGCGCCGGTGTTGGCATCCAGCTGGGCGGTGCCGTCGGCGCGGAGCATCCCGTAGGTGCCGCTGGCCGCATCGTAGGCAAAGCCGGTGGTGCTTTGGGGCGCAAAGTTGATCTGCACCTGTTCGGCATCCCGGGAACCTGGCTCCGGCAGGCGGGGCTCTTTGGCCTGCGGCAGCAGGGCGGGCAGAGCGGAAATGGCAGAGCTGTCCTCGGCAGTGCTGGCCGAGGAGGAAGCGCTGCTGCCGTGGTCGCCCAATGCGCCGGAAAGGTTCAGGCTGCCCAGCACGGAAGCGACCTCCCCGCCGCTGGTATGCCACAGCGGCGCGCCGCTCCAGACATCATCGCAGGAAAAGGCGTTGCGGCCCACTTCCAGCGCGTCCACGGCCCGCAGGTTATAATAATCCAGATAGTTGCGGGCAAACTGCCCTGCACCCCGCTGGATGGGCAGTACTTCCTGCCCGCTGAGCAGCCGCCAGTAAAGGTCCTGACCAAGGGTCACTGGGCCGACGGTTGGCATGGCCGATACCGAAGGATAAGCCAAGCACAGGCTGGTGGGCTGGCCGCTCTCGGTCAGGGCTTCCAGCACCACCGATGCGCTGCCAATGCCCCACTGTGTGGTGCTGGAAGCGGCGTTGTCGATCACCACGGCGGCGGTGCGTTCGCCGGGATACTGCAGCTCCTGCCCGGTCAGCGGGTCGGTGGGCGCTGCACTGTCCGGGGCAGTGGGGCCGGACAGCGCACACCCGCACAGCAGGGCTGTGCACAGCACCGCCGTGCCAAGGGCCAGATTCCAGATGCGTATCATGCGGTTCCCTCGTTACTGATAGCTGAAGTTGGACCACTCGTCGTCGTCCACGATGGCAAGATAGGTCTTGCCGCGGTTGAAAAGCATCTGCGCACCGGTCTTGTCGTAGACCAGCAGCGGATGCTCAGGCGAAGCCTTTTCCCAGCGGCCATGCTGTACAGCGCCGCGGCTGAAATAATAGGCATCGCCGCCGGAGATGTAGCTTACCTGCTGCACATCGCCGGAGTCGCCGGGATAGCGCTCGATGGGCGCAAAGCAGACCAGCAGATTGTCAAAGCTCAGCTGCTTTGCATTCAGCTCGTCCACGGTGTTTTCAAATTTGCCGGAGATGCGGCTGTACATCTGCATTTTATAGGTGCGGGACTGCGGATCATAGCGGAAGCTGGTCTTGTAGTGGTCCGAGTGGGTGATGCTGACCGTCCTGCCGGATGCTGCACCCTGCATGGCATTCTCCTCGCCGGTGCGGTAGTCCGCAAAGCGGAAGAAGGTGGCGTCGTAATCGTATTTCAGGCCGATGCCCGCGTTGGAAGCGGCCTGCCGGATCTCCTTGCCGGAGGTGAACTCGGTGTGTTCATAGGCCACATCCCGGCCCCGGCTGTCGCGGTGAGCCACATGCGGATGGGTGGGAGTATTAAAGTAGCTCTTGCCGCCGATGTTCAGGCCGGAATAGTTGTATACGCTGATGAATTTGGTGCAGGCGGCGCTCTCACCGTCGTGGTAGTACAGCGCCTGATAGGGCATCAGCAGCTGCAGGAACTGGTCGCGGCCAGAGCGCAGCGGGCCGATCTCCGGGATGGAGTCGGCATCGTGGAACACCGCGCAGAAGCGGGTGATGCCGCCCTCCACCTTGCACTCGATCAGCAGATCGGCAGAGGAAAGGCCGCGCTGCGGACGGGCGTTCTGACGAGAGGTGTTGGAGATGTTGTTCACCATCACGCCCACGATACGGCCATTGCTGCGCTTGGCCTCACCGGTCAGCGGGTCGGCATCGTAAGCGGGCAGTGCGGCAACACTGGCAGCGGGCTGCTCGGCTGCTGCCAGCGAGGAAGCAGCCATGTCCTCCGAGGATGCAGCAGAAGAAGCTGCGCCGGAAGAACTGATGCCCAGTGTCTGCTGGAGCCAGCTGGAAAAATTGCTGCCCAGAATGGCACTGCCGGAAGCACTGCAGCTGGAAAGCGCCAGCGAAGCGGCAGCGGCACCGGTCAGGCGAAGAACAGTACGGCGAGTGATCTTCATAGGAAAAACCTCCTGCAAAAAACGTATCGGCGCGGCCCGGCAGAATGCCAAAGCCGGGAAAAAGTTTGCGGGTGCAGCGCGGCGGGGCGCACACTGCCGGGCAGTAAAACGCAGCGCACTGCAGACGGATTTGATTTGATTGTAACGATTCTTGCCGGGTTTGTAAAGAGGAAGTTATCGGGATGAAGCCCCTTCCGCTGCCGACACCGGAGCATCTTCGATCTGCTGCGCGGATGAAAAGCGGAAGCCCACACCGATGCAGGAGCTTTTTGCGCCTTTTTGCCCGGGAACCCTTGCATTTTTGCGCAAGTTGTGGTAATATTATTCGGCAGTATGTTCACTGCGGAAATATGCGCTCGTAGCTCAGCCGGTAGAGCATCTGACTTTTAATCAGAGGGCCAGGGATTCGAGTTCCCTCGAGCGCACCAAAA
>CABQER010000117.1 GCA_902463235.1 uncultured Faecalibacterium sp.
CTGTTTTTATCTCACTGCATATCAGCGAAGAATTTGATGCCGCTTACTGCGCCCGCGTGCAGGAGATGTGCGACTTTCTGGCGGCGCAGGGCTGGCGCATTCTGGCAGACGTGTCGGAAAAGACCATCCGGCAGTTCGGCTGTGCCGACCTGACTGCGTTGGCAAAGCGGCTGCAACTGTGGGGTCTGCGGCTGGACTACGGCTTCTCGCTGGAGGAGATGCGCGCCCTTGCGCAGCAGCTGCCCGTTGCCGTCAACGCTTCCACCACCACTCCGGAGGTGGCGCGGCAGCTGGCCGCGGGCGGCGGCACGGTCATCGCCATGCACAACTTCTACCCCCGCCCGGAGACCGGCCTTGACCCGGAATTTCTGCGCGAGAGTACCGCAGCTTTGCAGGCCGAGGGCTTGCAGGTGTACGGCTTTATCCCCGGCGACGCCCTGCTGCGCGGCCCGCTGTACAAGGGCTTGCCCACGCTGGAAGCCCACCGCACCGCCGCCCCCTCGGCAGCCTTTGCGGATTTGGCGCTGAACTACGGGCTGGACGGCATTTTTGCAGGCGACCCGGAGGTCAGCACCCGGGAGCAGGAGTACATCCGTCACTTCTGCACCACCGGCGAGCTCTGCCTGCCGGTCGCCCTGCGCCCCGGTTATGAGACGCTGTACGACCGCACCTTTACCTGCCGCCCGGACTCGCCCAAAGGGCTTGTGCGGTATCAGGAATCCCGGCTCTACTCCTGCTTTGGCAGCACCGTGCAGCCGGATAATTGCGTGGAGCGCCGCCGCCGTTGCGTGACCATGGATAACATCGGCTACGGACGCTATTCCGGCGAGATCCAGCTTGTGCGCGCCGACCTGCCCGCAGACGAAAAGGTAAACGTCATCGGCGAAGTGCCCGCAGAATACGACCTGCTGCTGGACTGCATTAAGCGCGGAAAGACCTTCCGCATGGTAAAAGTACAGTAAAAACCCTCTCAGTCACGCCTGACGGCGTGACTGAGAGGGTCCGTTTTATAACTCCTGTTCTTCAAACCCGTTGACGGTCAGCACGGTCAGGGCGGTAAAGCTGGCAGCCTTGATGGCGGCGGCGGCTTCGTCAAAGCTGAAGGTCAGCGCGGCGGTGTCGTGGGCGTCGGCGGTGATGATCACCCTGCCGCCCAGCTTGTTCCACTCGCCCAGCAGCCATGCGCCGGGGTAGAAATCCTTGCGGTAGCCCCGGTATACGCCGCCGGTGTTCACTTCCAAGATGCAGTCGTTCTCCCGGGCAGCTTGCAGCGCCCTGAGTGCCGCTGCTTTGTAGCGGGGGGACTCCTCATCAAAAAAGCTGCCGTCTGCGTTCAGCTTTTTGACAAGGTCGATGTGACCCAGAATGTCCGGCTTTTTGGCGGCGATCTTCTCCACCTCGGCAAAATAGGCCTCCACCGCTGCCAGCGGGTCGCCGTCAAAATCGTTGTTGATGCAGTCCTGCAGATCCTCGGGGCGGAAATTGATCTCGTAATATTTCCCGGTGTTCTTGCCGTACAGGTGGTGTGCACTGCCGATCCAGTAATCAAAGCCCTTGGGCGTGCCCTCGCTCAGCAGGTCCCACTCGATGCCACACAGGATATCCACCTTGCCTCGGTACTCGTTTTTTAGCTTGGCAATGGTGGCGCGGTACTGCGCGGTGCGGCCGGGGGTCATGCAGTATTCGCGGTCGGGCTTTGTGTAGCTGTGGCCGCTGAAGCCAAGGGTGGTCAACCCCTGCGCACAGGCGGCGGCAGCCATCTGTTGCAGGGTGTTTTTGCCGTCACACAGGGTAGAGTGGCAATGTACGCTGGACTTTCGGTAATCTGCCATAGGCTTCTCACTGCATCCTTTCCTGCTTTACCTTGTGGTCGATGACGTGGCGCTTTTCCAGCTCCCGGGTCACATCCTCTACGGTGATGCAGTTAATGGCAAGGGGGATGCTATCCTCGAACCGGGCTTCCACCCGGTTGGTATCCATGTTATAGTGGCAGGAAAGCAGTTTGTTCATAGGGAGCTTCTTTCTATATAAAGTAGTGTCTGTTCGATTGTCCAAATCCCTGCCATGAATCGTAGTTGTTGATGTACATTTGATGCTTGGTTTAAACAGGTGAAATTGCGGATGCCATTTTCGAGCCAAACCAGCCCATTTTCCCGGCTTTGCATAAAAATCCGATCCCTGTTTTAAGGGGCAGATTTTGGCTCTGCACATTTTTGCACACTTTTTGCACACCGGAACGGCTGGATAACGGATGCGAGAGAGGATAACAGGTGCAAAGGATGCAGCAGATGCGAAACGAAAATTTACGATGAAACGATAAAAATGATGAATTTGCGTAATTCTGGAAATTGACGATTGTTGCACGTTGGTTTCTCTTAATCAGTGGGCCCAGGGTTCGAGTCCCTGGAGGTGCACCAGATATTGAACGTCAAATCGTAAGATTTGGCGTTCTTTTTTGTTATGTAACCCCGAAAAATCGGGGTCTGCACGGTCAATGTACGGTTTTTGCACGATTGGCTTTTTCGTGGGAATCCTTTGCATGGGCTGGAATTACTTTGAAATGCGTGGTAAATTTTGCATCAGGTCAACAGAGCCAGACGGAGCTGCGCCTTTACTTCGGGGTCTGCGTTCTTCAGAAGTTCCAGCAGAGCAGTCATAGAGATGGTCGGTTCGCCTTCAGTGGGTACAACCTGCGGGCTGGGACTTTCCTGTTTGGCGTAGAAACCTTCCTCGAACGTCCTACCCAGCTCTACACGAGAGGATTGCTGGATATGGGCGTAGGTGTTCACCAACATATCTGCCGTGGCGTGTCCAGTAGTTCCCTGAACAGCTTTCACATCGCCGCCGGAGATCATCAGCT
>CABQER010000118.1 GCA_902463235.1 uncultured Faecalibacterium sp.
GACGACCGCCTTTATAAGATGTACGATAAAATCGAAGAGGTGGAAAATGGACTGATGGATGCCCGGGCAAAGAAGCAGGCCATTGAAGCCGACAAAATCACAGGCGACAATATCTATAAGATCCTGATTTGCTTTGACAAGCTTTATGCCACCATGACCGAGGCGGAACGCCGCAGACTAGTGGAGATTTTGATCGACGAGGTGCAGATCTACCCGGAACGCCAGCCTAACGGACAGTGGCTGAAGTCCGTCCGGTTCAAGCTGCCTATCATCGACCATGACCTTGAATTGAGTTTGGACAATCAGGATCGTGTCGAGGTCGTGTGTTCGATGGTTAGATTCAAAAAGCATGGATCTAATGTGAAGTAGGGTGAACTGTTTTATGTATTCTGTTACACAGCGTATAAAAATGATCCAGCAATATGAAGGAAAATAAGAAGACCTGTGCGGTCTGGTGAAAAATAACAACACAAATAGTACAGAGAAAAGGAGCATCCCATGAACGCAAATATCAATTATGATGAGATCCCGGATACCAGTGCCGTGCAGGAGGATCTGCTTGCGGTGCTGAGCAGCCAGCATGTGACCGTGCACACGAATGAGGAGCCGGACTTCGACTACATGGAAAACGGGGATGTGGCTTTTGTGGTCAAGAATCCGCACAGCGAAGAGGATCTGCTCATTGAACTGGGCGGCGAGTTCTCGGTGTTCTTCGGCCTGTGGCATGGGCAGTACAAGGCCGTGGAGTACGACTACGACCGCATGAAGAAGGACATTGCAGCCATTCTGGCGGGCAATGCCGGTGTGCTGAGCCTGTATGCCGATGGCAGATGGCAGGGCAGCGCTCTCTGCCCGGAGAAGGTGTCTGCTGATGCCGACATGGAAAAGCTGCTGGAACGCTGCTGGCAAAAGCAGGAGCCGAAGGAAAAACTGCTGGCACAGGGCGGCAGGGTGGAACTGCTTTATTGGGACCCGGCGGAAAATAAGAGCTTTATGATTCCGGCAAAGAACTGAATTATAACAAAAAGGACACACCACAACGGTGTGTCCTTTTTGTTATACGATGTGAAGCTTAGACCTTCTCGATGGTGATGCTCCAATCAGCGGTCATGGCCTCGTCCGGCTCCAGCACTTCGTGCTTGCCTTCCTCATTGACGCTGTTGGCCCAGCCGTTCCACGGCTCCATACACACAAAGCTCTCGGCATCCTGCTGCCACAGCACAGCGTGGTCGAAGCTGTCGTCGGCATCCACAGTCACCTTGTGGCCGTTGCCGCTGTCGGTGAGGGTCATGGGGAACTGCACGCCGGTCAGCAGGCGCACGCTGTTGTCGGCGCCTTCCTTGCGGGTGAGGGTGATCTTTTCCGGGGCAGCGGGCTGCTCGCCCTTGGCGCTCTCGGAACAGGTGGCGCACTTGATATCGAAGTCCACATTCTCCAGCTTGGAAGCCTTGAAGTAGGGGTGGAAGCCAAAGCTGAAGGGCATGTTGGTGTCGCCCTCGTTGATCACGGTCATGTTGATGGCGGCAGTGTTGCCCTTGAGGTTATAGTTCATCAGCACGGTGAAATCGAAGGGATAGAGGAACTTGGTCAGCGGGGTGGACTCCAAAATCAGGGTCACGCCGTCCGGGCCGACGCTTTCCACATCCCATGCGCACAGGTCGGCAAAGCCGTGGTTCTCCATGGGGTATGCCTTGCCGTCAAAGATGTGCACGCCGTTATCCGGCAGGCCGCAGTTGGGGAACAGCACCGGCACGCCGAAGCGGGGGCGGTTGCACTCGGAAAAATTGGGGTGGCGGGTCCAGATGTACTCCTCGCCGTTCAGGGAGAAGCCGGTGATCATGCCGCCGCGCTCCGGGGTGATGACCAGCTCGGTCTTTGCCTCAGCATCGGTGATAACGTACTGCTCATAGCAGGCACCGTTTTCGGTGACATAACGGGTGGTGATCTGATTCATAGTTCAGTCCTCCTTATGTTTCTGGTTCTGTGCCAGTTTTTCAAAATAATAATCAATGCCATAGCGAATGAGATATTTTATGACCCTTGCAATAACGGCCACGATAGCGGCAAAAATGCCGCCGTAAAGCAGAAACGCATAGATCATCATGCGAGTGGTCATAGCCATAAAAACACTTCCCTTCCGTTTTCATGCACAAAGAGGCTGCCGTACAGCCAAAGTGCCATACAGCAGCCTCGAAACGATTACAGAACGACGCCGTCCTTGAAGATGGAGATCTCGCGGAAGCCGTGCTTCTCGGCCTTGGTCTGCTCACCGCTTGCAACGCGGATGACCAGATCCAGCAGATCCTTTGCAGCCTCGTCGATGGTCTTTTCGCCATCGGCGATCACGCCGGTGTTGAAGTCGATCCAGCCGGATTTCTTCTGGGCCAGCGGGGTGTTGGTGGAGATCTTCAGGGTGGGAGCCGGGGCAGAGAACGGAGTGCCGCGGCCGGTGGAGAACAGGATCAGGTGTGCGCCTGCGGCGGTCATGGCCGTGGCAGAAACCAGATCGTTGCCGGGGCCGTACAGCATGTTCAGGCCCTTGGTGACAACGGGATCACCGTAGCCGATCACGTCCATGATGGGGGCGGTGCCGCCCTTCTGCACGCAGCCGCAGCTCTTGTCTTCCAGCGTGGTGATACCGCCCTGTTTGTTGCCCGGAGAGGGGTTATCGTAGACCACCTCGTTGTGGCTGATGAAGTAATCCTTGAAGCCGTTGATCATGTGCTCAGCCTTGACAAAGACGTCATGGTTGATGCAGCGATCCATCAGGAAGCCCTCGGCACCGAACATCTCGGGTACCTCGGTCAGCACGGTGGAACCGCCGCGCTGGCCCATCATGTCGGAGAAGCGGC
>CABQER010000119.1 GCA_902463235.1 uncultured Faecalibacterium sp.
ACGCGGGGCACGCGGCGGGACACGCCGCACAGCACCTCGTAGGAAATGGTGTCGGTCTTGCGGGCGATGGTCTCGGCAGTATCACTGACGCTGCCGCCCCACAGAATGGCTTCGTCGCCCTCGTGGATGTCCGGGATACCGGTCACATCCACCATCATCTGGTCCATGCACACGCGGCCCAGCACCGGGCAGGCCTTGCCGTGGATCTCCACGATGCCCTTGCCGCAGCTCAGCTGGCGGGGATAACCGTCTGCATAACCGGTGCACAGGGTGGCCACCAGCGTGGGCTTATCGGCGGTGAAGCGGCGGCCATAGCTGGCGCTCTGACCGGGCTGCATTTCCTTGACCATGCTCACCACGGTCTTGAGGGTCATCACCGGCCGGAACTGCCCAAAGCGCACCTCGTCGCTGGGGTCGTAGCCGTAGAGGATGATGCCGGGCCGCGCCATGCAGCGCTCCCGGGCCAATCCCTCGGGCCAGTCCGGGTGCAGCATCACGCCCGCAGAGTTGTCACAGTGGACGGTCTGTGGCTCGCGGCCTGCCGCCTTGAGCGCATGGAACGCTCTGACGAACAGTGCGTGCTGCTCCGCGGTGTAGGCAACGTTCTCTTCGGCGGTGTCGTCGGCCACCGAGAAGTGCTGGAACAGGCCGGTCATCTCAAGGCCCGGCAGCTCACACACAGCCAGCATTTCGCGGATGGCGGCATCAAAATCGGTGCGCAGGGCAAAGCCGATGCGGCCCATGCCGGTATCTGCCTTGAGGTGGATCTTTACTCTGCCGCCTGCCTTTACGGCAGCAGCGGAAAGGTTCTGCGCCTGTTCGGTGGAGTAGCACGCTACGGTGATATCCTCGTGGATGAGGGTCTGGGCGTACTCCGGCTGAACATGGCCCAAAATAAGGATGGGCAGAGTCTGCCCGTCCTGACGCAGCTGCACGGCCTCGGTCAGGCAGCTCACTGCCAGCCATGCTGCACCCTCCTGCGCAAAAACGCGGGCACACTGCACAGCGCCGTGGCCATAGCTGTCGGCCTTGACCACCGCGCACAGCGGCAGGTCACCGGCCCGGGCTTTGACGGCCCGGAAGTTATGCCGCAGGGCATCGAGGTCGATCTCGGCCCAGACGTGTTTTTCAAAAGGTTGAGTCTTCATGATTCATTCTTCCTCGTTTGTAATTGCAAAGCTGCCGCGCCCGGTGTGGACGGGCCGCCAGCCATCGATGCCGCTCTCCTGCAGTGCGTGCAGGGTTTTCTGGCGGAAAGCGTGGTCGGTGCGGCAGCGCTCCTTGACGAACTCCTTGGTCTGTTCGCGCACGGTCACGCCGTCGGCAGGGCAGACGCTCTTGACGATGGGCAGCCCCTCGGCGTTCACTGCGGAAATGACCTCCTGCTCGGTGGCCAGCAGCATGGGCCGGATGAGGGTGAGGTCCCGGCGCGAAAGATAAGTGACCGGCGAGAAGCAGCCGATGCGGCCCTCCCGCCAGAGATTCATGTAAAAGGTCTCCACGGCATCGTCCAGATGGTGGCCCAGCGCCACCTTGTTGCAGCCCAGTTCCTGCGCCGCCGTGTGCAGTGCACCGCGCCGCAGCTTGGCGCACAGGGCGCAGGGGTTCTTCTCCTTGCGGTAGTCGAACACCACAGGGCCGATCTCGGTACGGCGGATCTCATAGGGGATATCGTACTGGGCAAACAGCTCCTGCAATACGGTGTAATCCATGGGCCTGCCGCCGAACTGCGGATCCAGCGTGACGGCCTGCACCGTAAAATCAAAGCCGATGTACTTGCGCAGCTCGGCAAGGCCGATGGTAAGGGCCACGCTGTCCTTGCCGCCGGAAACGCCCACCATCACTTTATCGCCGGGGGCGATCATTTCATAGTCCTGCACAGCCTTGCGCATCAGGCCGCACAGACGCTGCATTGCACGGGAACTGCTCATGACAGGGTCACACTTTCCACAAGGTTCACAATGTCGTTGATGGAGGCAAGCTTTGTCAGGCCGGAAACATACACCACGTCACCGCTGGGGTAGGTAATGGTGGCCAGCACCGCATAATACGCCTGAATGTCGCAGCGCACGGCCTCCACCTCGGCACCGTCCACGGTCAGGTTCACCTTGCGGGGCTTGATGACGCCATAGGCCTGCTTGAGGTCCTTCTCGGACGCATCGATAAAGTCCGCATAGCTGTCGGCAGTGCCGCGCTGCAGCAGCACAGCTTCGTAGTCCTCACCGTCGGCGCTGTCTGCCGTGGCGAGTTCCAGCACGGTACCAAGGGTGCTGTCCTCGGTCATCTGGCATACCTTCCAGATGGAACTGTCATAGTAGACGGAAACGCCGTTTGTGCCGGTGTAGTGGGTGTCCGGGTTTGCGGGCACGCTGCGGTTGACCAGCAGCGTTAAAATAATGTAAGCAATGATGCCCAGAGCAACAAAGATGCCCATAGCGGCCAGAAGCTTGGAGGTGCGGCGCTGGGCAGAGGCGTTGTGGTCGATGTCGTTTGGCATGTAAAAAATTCTCCTTGTATCAGTGCGCAGCAAAAGCTGCCATATCCTTTATAGTATACCACACCGGCAGACAAAATTGTAGCGGGCAGCGGCAGAAAATGTGCGGCCGTGGGCAGAAAATTTTGCAGAAAATGCGTTTTTAGGAATAATGAGGATTCAAGAGAAAACGTGAGATTTTGCGAGATTGAAAAAATTACAATGAAAAAATCAAAAAATGCTGTTGACAGGCACCTTTTTATGATGTATACTGACACTCGCGCCCCAGAAAGGCGCCTGAAACGTACAAAAAGCTTATCAGGAGGAAATAGATATGAGCACTACTCTCG
>CABQER010000120.1 GCA_902463235.1 uncultured Faecalibacterium sp.
CGTTTTGCTTTACAGGATGCGCACCCGGATCACGGCGGGGATGGCAGCCAGCTTTTCGGCCAGCTTCTTGTCCACAGCACCGGTAGCATCCAGCATGGTGTAGGCCATGTTCTTTTTGCTCTTGTTCACCATGTTCTCGATGTTCAGGCCGGCTTCGGTGGTCAGGGCGGTGATCTGGCTGATCATGCCCGGCTCGTTTTTGTGGATGATGCAGATGCGCTTGCCGCCGGCGCGGGGCTGGTTGACCTCCGGCATGTTCACCGAGTGAATGATGTTGCCGTTCTTCAGGTAGTCGCTCAGCTCCTTTGCGGCCATGACAGCGCAGTTGTCCTCGGCTTCCGGGGTGGAAGCGCCCAGATGGGGGGTGCACACGATGCCGGGCTTGCCCAGAATGGCCTCAGACGGGAAGTCGGTCATATAGCCGGACACCTTGCCGATCTCCATGGCTTCCAGCAGGGCTTCGGTGTTGACCAGTTCGCCGCGGGCGTAGTTCAGGATCTTCACGCCGTCCTTGCACAGGGCAAGGGTCTGGGCGTTGATGGTGTCCTTGGTGGTGGGCAGGTAGGGCACATGGATGGTGATGTAGTCGCACAGGGGCAGCATGTCGTTCAGGTTCACGCAGTGGCGTACCTGACTGCTCAGGTTCCAGGCGGCGTCAATGGAGATGTAGGGGTCGTAGCCGTAGACCTCCATGCCCAGCTCAATGGCGCAGTTGGCCACGCGGGAGCCGATGGCACCCAGACCGATGACACCCAGCGTCTTGCCCTTGATCTCGTTGCCCACGAACTGCTTCTTGCCCTTTTCCACGGTCTTTGCCATGGCGGGGTCGCCGACAAGGCCCTGACACCACTGGGCGGCAGCAGCCACATTGCGGCTGCCGGCGATCAGCATGCCGATCACCAGCTCGGCCACAGCATTGGCGTTGGCACCGGGGGTGTTGAACACCACGATGCCCTGCTCACTGCAGCGGTCCAGCGGGATGTTGTTCACGCCGGCACCGGCGCGGGCGATGGCCAGAAGATTGTCGTTGAAGGCGGTATTCAGCATGTCGGCGCTGCGAACGAGGATGCCGTCCGGGGCATCGGTGTCCACAGCCACGTCAAACTGCTTGTTGTTCAGCTTTGCCAGACCCACCGGGCTGATGGCGTTCAAAGTTTTGATGGTGTACATAGTCCAGATTTCCCTTCTATTATACAGGAACCCTCTCAGTCACGGCTTGCGCCGTGCCAGCTCTCCCGAAGGGCGAGCTTAGAAAGCGGGTTCGATCAAGTTGTCCCTCTGATAAAAAGCTCCCCCCTCGGGGGAGCTGCCGAACGAAGTGAGGCTGAGAGGGTTTTACGCGTTCTCCTTGCGGAACTTCTCCATGAAGTCCACCAGCTTATCCACGCCTTCGGCAGGCATGGCGTTGTAGATAGAAGCGCGCATGCCGCCCACCAGACGATGGCCCTTCAGGTTCACGAAGCCTGCTTCTGCAGCTTCGGCGCAGAACTTCTTGTCCAGATCTGCATTGGGGCTGGTGAAGGTGACGTTCATGGTGCTGCGGTAGCGGTGCTCCACAGGATTCGTGAAGAAGCCCTGACCGTCCAGATAGTCGTACAGCACTTTGGCCTTGGCTTCGTTGATCTTCTGCATGTTGGCAAGACCGCCGATGTCGTTTTCCAGATACTTGAGCACCAGACCGGTCATATAGATGCACCAGCAGGGGGGCGTGTTGTACATGCTGTCCTTGCCCAGCAGGGTGGTGTAGTTCATCATGGTGGGCACATTGTCGGCGGCATGGCCCAGCAGGTCGTCGCGGACGATGGCAATTGCCATGCCGGCGGGAGCTACATTCTTCTGCACGCCGAAGTAGATGCAGCCGTACTTGGTCACATCCACCGGCTTGGAGAGGATCATGGAGCTCATGTCGGCTACCAGAGGCACACCCTCCACCTGCGGTACCTCTACAAACTGAGTGCCGAAGATGGTGTTGTTCTGGCAGATGTGGATGTAGCTGGCATCCTTATCATAGTTGATGGCGTTCACGTCCGGGATGTAGGTGAAGTTCTTGTCCTTGCTGGAAGCAACGATGTTCACCTCGCCGAACTTGGCGGCTTCCTTGGCGGCAAGGTTCGAGAAATTGCCGGTGACAAGGTAATCTGCCTTGCCGGTGGTCATGAAATTCAGCGGGACCATGGCGAACTGCTGGGTCGCACCGCCCTGAAAGAAACCGACCTTGTAGTTGTCGGGAATGTTCATTACCCGGCGCAGGGTGGCCTCGGTGTCCTTAATGATGGCATCGAACCACTTGCTGCGGTGGCTCATCTCCATTACGCTCTGACCGCTGTCGCCATACTCGAGCAGCTCTGCCTGTGCCTGCCTGAGCACCTTCTCGGGCAGCATGCTGGGGCCTGCGCTGAAGTTGTAAACTCGTGCCATAATGAACTCTCCCTTTCCTGTATCGCACAGCACCGCGGTTTTCTGCGGTGCGTTCTGTTGATTGCTGTAGCCGTAGTATACCGGTTTTGCAGGGATGAAAACAAGAGCATCTTTGCACAAAGATACGGCGCAAAAGCCCCTGCGCGGGCACAAAGCACACAAATGTCCTTAATAGAAAAACAAAAACAAAGACAAATGTAAAATTGAGCTGAAAAAGCCTGATTTCATCGGCGTTTTCGGCTCTTGCACTTTGGCGCAGAAATTGGTATAATAATAAAACAAAGACAAACGTAAAAGAAAAAAGATGCCAAAAGGAGGGAGAACAGCAGAATGTACGGCATCCCGGACAGTGTAAAGCCGCTTTCGGCGGCAGAGGAGCAGGTGATGCTGG
>CABQER010000121.1 GCA_902463235.1 uncultured Faecalibacterium sp.
AGCGTGCAGCTGCAGGTGAGCGGCAGCATTATTAAGAATGTGAAGAGCGTCATCGTGCCCAACACCGGCCACCTGAAAGGCATGGAAGCCGCTGTGGCAGCGGGCATCATTGCCGGTTCGGCAGACAGAGAGCTGGAAGTCATCTCCGAGGTCAGCGAGGACAAGAAGGCTGCCATCCGGGACTATCTGCAGACGGTGCCCATTTCCATCCAGCACATCGAGCAGGGGCATGTGTTCGATATCATCGTTACCGAGCGCAGCGGGGATTCCTACGCAAAGGTGCGCATTGCAGATTTTCACACCAACATCTGCCTGATCGAAAAGAATGGCCGGGTGCTCTACGAAAAGCCGCTGCTGAACGAGGAGGCCCGGCGGGACAGCCGGGCCGACCGCAGCCTGCTGAACATGAAGGACATCTGGGACTTTGCCGAGACGGCCGACCTGCAGGATGTGGCGGACCTGCTGGAACGCCAGATCCGCTATAACAACGCCATTGCAGAGGAGGGCCTTCTGGGCGACTATGGCGCGAACATCGGCCGGGTGCTGCTTTCTACCTACGGCAACGATGTGTCTATCCGGGCCAAGGCCAAGGCGGCCGCCGGTTCGGATGCCCGCATGAACGGCTGTGAGCTGCCGGTCATCATCAACTCCGGCAGCGGCAATCAGGGCATCACCTGCTCGGTGCCGCTCATTGAATATGCCAAGGAGCTGCACAGCGGCAAGGAAAAGCTTTACCGTGCCCTCATCATTTCCAATCTGGTGGCCATCCACGAAAAGACCGGCATCGGCACCCTGTCCGCCTACTGCGGCGCAGTCAGCGCCGGTGCGGGCGCTGGCGCGGGCATCGTATATCTGTGCGGCGACGGCTATCAGGCCGCCATCCACACGGTGGTCAATGCGCTGGCCATCGTGTCCGGCATCGTGTGCGACGGCGCAAAGGCCTCCTGCGCGGCAAAGATCGCATCCTCGGTGGATGCGGCCTTGCTTGGCTACAACATGTACAAGTGCCATCAGGAGTTCAAGGGCGGCGACGGCATCGTGATGAAGGACATCGAGACCACCATCAAGGGCATCGGCCGTCTGGGCAAGGACGGCATGAAGGAGACCAATGAGGAGATTATCCGGCTGATGATCGAGTAAGGCCGGGCCGGAATTGTGAAAAAATCATACAAATCCTTCTTTATTTTGTCATAACTCTTCCGTATAATAAGAAATGGAATACTTTGCTGCTCTGCCTGCCCCGGCGGGCATCCGATAAAATGGGAGGAGATCATTATGGCCAACGAAAAGATCCTCGTTGTGGACGACGATACCAATATCTGCGAGCTGCTGCGGCTGTACCTGACCAAGGAGGGCTATCAGGTCACGGTGGCAAACGATGGCGAAGAAGGTCTGGAAAAGTTCAATCAGGTCAAGCCCGATATGGTGCTGCTGGACGTGATGATGCCCAAGATGGACGGTCTGGAAGTGTGCCGCCGCATCCGCAAGGCGGGCAACACCCCGGTGATGATGCTCACGGCCAAGGGCGAGACCTTTGATAAGGTGCTGGGCTTGGAGCTGGGTGCAGACGATTACATGGTAAAGCCCTTTGATGCCAAGGAAGTGGTGGCCCGCATCAAGGCGGTGCTGCGCCGCTGCCAGACCACCACGGCTGCTGCCGAGAGCACCGAGGGCGTGATCGAATTCGACAACCTGCGTCTGGACATGAACAGCTATGAGCTGCGGGTCAAGGGCAAGGTGGTGGAGGCTCCCCCCAAGGAGCTGGAACTGCTGAACTGTCTGGCCTCCCATCCGAACCGCGTCTACACCCGTGACCAGCTGCTGGACGAGGTGTGGGGCTTTGAGTATTACGGCGACAGCCGCACCATTGATGTGCATGTCAAGCGCCTGCGCGAGAAGCTGGCCGGTGCTTCCGACAAATGGGAGCTGAAGACCGTATGGGGCGTGGGCTATAAGTTCGAGGTGCGTCAGTAATGCGCAAAAGTATCTCGGTGGCGTTCTTCTCGCTGGTGTCCACCCTGATGGTGCTGGGCATCGTGCTGATGGGCGCTTCGGAGTGGGTGCTGTTCAAGAACTACTTCGCCAAGGACCGCTACGAAACATTGGATCAGGTGGTGGGCGTCACCCAGCGCACGGCCCAGTATCTGGTCCAGCAGGCGGAGCTGCCGGAAGGCGATGAGCTGGACGCACTGAGCACCAAGCTGGAGATCATCGGCGAGAGCGCAGAGGCCTATCTGTTCTTTACCGACAACGACGGCCGGGTGATGATCGCCTCCAGCCCGGACAAGCTGGAGAGCCTGACCGTGCCGGAAGAAATGATGGAGAAGATCGACGCTTCCGATGCGGATTACTACCATGTGTTCGGCACGCTTGGCGGCATGCTGGACGGGAAAAGCTACATCACGGTCAGCGAAATGCGCAATGAGAACGGCCAGCCCAGCGGCTACCTGTTCCTGTGCTCTTCCGGCGAGCAACTGACCCAGTTCAAGCAGCAGTTCTGGTCCAACTTCCTGCTGTCGGCCTGTGTGATGCTGCTGTGTGCCAGCATCCTGACCAAGATCCTGATGCGCCAGCTCACCGACCCGCTGCAGAAGGTGACGGATGCCGCCCAGCGCTTTGGCGGCGGTGATCTTTCCGTCCGTGTGGAGGGGGTGGAAGGCGAAGGCGAGGCAGCCGACCTTGCCCGCACCTTCAACCGCATGGCAGACAACATCCAGATGAACGACAACTCCCGCGGTCAGTTCATGGGCAACATCGCCCACGAGCTGCGCACCCCCATGACCACCATCAAGG
>CABQER010000122.1 GCA_902463235.1 uncultured Faecalibacterium sp.
AGCAGTGATTATTCAGTTTTGAAGGCACGTCCTTCTAAGAAACACTGGACAAAGTACAACAAACATGTTATACTGGTTCAGTCAGATCGGTCGGTGTCGATGACGGTGAGGTTCCACCTGTTCCCATTCCGAACACAGAAGTTAAGCTCACTTGTGCCGAAGATAGTTCGCTGGAAACGGCGCGTGAAAATAGGTAGTCGCCGACTTGAACAGAAAGCTCTGAGATGAAAGTCTTAGGGCTTTTTTGTTTGCGTTTTGGGGCAAAAAATAGTATCATAAAGGCAGAAACTTATACTTTCTACAGATTTTCCTGTTACACTGAATGCACAAGGAAAGGAGAGCCTGTATGGAAAAATTGACGAAAAAAGGGCTGGACGGTACCCAGCTCAAGACCATTGCACTGGTGCTGATGGTACTGGACCACATTCATTATTTCTTCGAGTTCACCGGCTGCATCCCGACGGTGTTCAGTATGCTGGGGCGGCTCAGTGCGCCGCTGTTTCTGTTCTGCACGGTAGAGGGCTTTGCCCATACCCATGACCGCAGGCGGTATTTTATCCGCATCTGGGCTATCGGCGCAGCCATGGCGGCGCTGGAATTTTTTATGATTTACGCCAAGGCCTTCCGGCGCGGGGATGGCTTCTACCCGCAGAATGCTATTTTTCAGGATCTTGTGCTGCTGTGCATCGTCTGGCAGGGCATTGACTGGCTGCGGGAGAAAAAATTCGCAAAGGGCATTGGCGCCATTGCCGCCGTTTTGTGCTGGCCGTATGTGGTGGTAGTATTTCTGCTGCTCTTCCCCGGGGTACAGGAGATGCCCATTGCTTCAACGATCGTGGCCTTTGTCATTACAAGCCCGCTGCCCATGTGGACAACCATCACGGACGGCGGCTGGAGCTTTTTGCTGGGCGGTGTGCTGCTGTATGCCCTGCGGGGGCATCGCCGCGTACAGCTGACGGCATGGGCCGTGCTCATTTTCCTATGTGATTTTGTGCCGACCTTTGGGATGCTTTGCAGACAGGCGGATTTTGTGTGGACGCAGATGTTCACCGACTACTACGAGTGGTTCGGCGTAGCGGCGGTGCTGCTGATGCTGCTGTACAATGGGCAGCGTGGCAGCGGACATAAGCGGCTGTTTTACTGGTTCTACCCCGCCCATGTGTACCTGCTGTATGGAGCATCCTGCCTTGTTTATAACGTGTTGAGGTGATCTTGTGGCAAACATTCTGGCAGTGGATGACAATCTGGAGGTCTGCAAGCTGATCTGCACCGCTCTGGAGCGGGACGGTCACCGGGTAGAAACGCGGCAGGCGGGCGGGGCGTTGACCGAACCGCTATGCCGCTGGGCAGACTGCATCCTGCTGGACGTGATGATGCCCGGGGAGGACGGCTTTGCGGTCTGTCGGCGCATCCGCAGCCTGACCGAAGCACCCATTCTGTTTCTGAGCGCCCGCACCGACGAGGCTGCTGTGCTGGAGGGGCTGGGTATCGGGGCAGATGACTTTTTATTGAAGCCCTTCCGGGTGGCAGAGCTGCGGGCGCGGGTGGCGGCACATCTGCGGCGGCAGAGCCGCACCCCGGCGCACCGGATGGTGCGCAGCGGCGTAGCCTTTGACCTGACCGCCCGGAGCGCGGCGGTGGAGGGGAAGGCGCTGCCCTTGACCCGCTCGGAGTATGCCATCTGCGAGTATCTGGCGCTGCACGCCGGGCAGACCTTTACCAAGGAGCAAATTTACGAAGCGGTTTTTGGCATTGATGGCACAGCGGACGACACCGCCGTGACACAGCACATCAAAAATATCCGGGCAAAGCTGCGGGCGGCGGGCGTGCCGGAGCCGGAAAAGCTGCTCAATACCGTATGGGGCGTGGGGTACCGATGGAAAAGCGAAGACTGACTTCTCTGCGCAGCGTGCTGCTGCAATATCTGGTGCGCACGGCGCTGGCCTGCCTGCTGGTCGCGGTGGGGTGGCTGCTGGTGCTGATGCTGTGGATCCAGAACAGCGGGTTGTTTCTGCCCGCCAATCAAGCTGCACAGGCCTGTCAGAAAGCTGCGCAGGACGTTTTACCGGGCATGACCGCCGCCACCTTTGACGAGACGCAGCTGGACTCCTTGTGCCGGTACGCCCTGTTTGCCGCGCCGGACAGCAGCGAGGTGCTGGCCACCAACATGGATGCCGGGCACTTGCAGCGGGCAATGGAGAACTGGCAGGGGAAAACCCGCTGGCATTTTGGCTACACGCAGTATTATATGACGTCAAAATTGCAGGACGGAACGGTCTGTCTGCTGCAATTCGACTACGCCGTGCCCTACGCCGACCCTGCGCTGCGGGGCGTGCTGCCGGATATGCAGACCGTGCACTGCATTCTGGGCATTCTGCTGCTGATAGGGGCAGTGGTGTGGAGCACCCACAGGACAGGGCGCTTCCTGACCCGGGAGACCGAAAAGCTGACCGCCGCCGCGCAGGCGGTGGCGCGGAAGGATCTGGACAGCGCCGTGTTTTCCGGTGCGAAGGTGCGGGAGTACGAGAGCGCTTTGCAGGCATTGCAGACCATGGGCGATGAATTGACCGGCAGCCTGCAGAAGCAGTGGGACATGGAGCAGCGGCAGCGGGAGCAGATCATTCAGCTGTCCCACAAGCTGAAAACGCCGCTGACCATCATCGAGGGCAACGCGGAGCTGCTGGCGGAGGATGACCTGACTGAGGAACAGCGGGCGCAGGTGGAAGCGATTCTGCAGGGTGCAGAGCAGACCCGCACCTATCTGGGAAAGATCCGTGCCGAGGTGCAGAC
>CABQER010000123.1 GCA_902463235.1 uncultured Faecalibacterium sp.
CGCAGCCCTGATGCTGTGCGACTGGATCATCCGCCACACCACCCTCAAGTGGATGGTACCCGAATCCGCCAACGCCAAGAAGTCTGAAAAGGAGTAATTACGTTATGAAAAAATCGCTTCGTTTCGCCAGTGCGGCGCTGGCTCTCACCCTCGCCGCAGGCTGTGCAATGCCCGCATTTGCAGCTGGTAAGAGCAGCTTTTCCAAATCCGAGACCGTCTATGCTGTGATGAACGGCGACGGCTCCATCAAGAGCACCACCGTCAGCGAGCACCTGTACAGCGCCTCCGGCCTTGCAAACGTCACCGACAAGACCACCCTGACCGACATCCAGAACACTGAGAGCGATGCCGAGTTCACCCAGAACGGGGAAGAGCTGGTGTGGAACACCAACGACACCGATGTTTACTACAAGGGCAATACCGACAAGGCCCTGCCCATCGATGTGAAGGTGACCTACGCTCTGGACGGTCAGGAAGCCGCCCTTGAGGACATCATTGGCAAGAGCGGCCACCTGACTGTGACCGTCAACCTGAAGAACAACGAGACCGGCACCGTGAACGTGAACGGCAAGGACCGCACCATCGTCACTCCGCTGATCACCGCTGTGGGCGTCATTCTGGGCGGGGATGCTTCCAACATGACCGCAGAACACGGTATGATCGAAAGCGCCGCCAAAAGCAGCGTTGCCGCCTTTGTCACCCTGCCGGGCGTGAAGGATTCCCTGTCCGGCCTGCTGCCCGATGAGGTGGACAGCATCGAAGACTATCTGCAGGACACCGTGACGGTGGAAGCCGATGTGGAAGACTTTACCTGCCCGCAGGTCATGGTGGCCTGCGCTACCAGCACGGCCGCTCTGGGCACAAGCAACGTGTTCGACCTGAGCAGCATCAACGACCTGACCGACGGCATCAACCAGCTGAACGATGCCATGAGCCAGCTCATGGACGGCGCTTCCCAGCTGGTGGACGGCACCTCTCAGCTGGCAGGCGGTGTTCTGGCCCTGCTGGACGGTGCCAACACCCTGAACAACGGCGCTGCCGCTCTGGACGACGGCCTTGGCCAGCTGACCAACGGTCTGGACACCCTGAGCGCCAACAATGCAGCACTGAACGCCGGTGCGCAGCAGGTGGCTGACGGTGTGCTGGCTTCTGCCAACAAGACCCTGAAGGAAGGCGGCCTGATCGACGAGGACATGACATGGTCGAACTACGAGGCTGTGATCGACAACATCCTCACCATGAACGATAAGACCCTTGCTGCCGGCCGCAAAAAGATGGTGCGCACCATCTGGGAGCAGGCTCCTAGCTTCAAGGACAGCCAGCTGGATCTGGCCCTGTATCTGTCCGCGACCAAGACGAACCACGATCTGGAAGCAGCCCTGAAGCTGATGCAGAACTTTGACGCTTCCATGCTGACCGGCGCTCTGGAGATGGTGACCAATGCCGATGCAAAGAACACCGCCAAGGCCGAGTTGAAGTATCAGGTGGAGAACAGCCAGGATATGGCCGATGTCCGCGCCCTGAAGACCAGCCTTTCTCAGATCCAGTTCTTTGTTTCCAGTGTGAACCAGTACACCGCAGGCGTACAGACCGCTGCGGACGGTGCCCACTCCGCAAAGGATGGCAGCGCACAGCTGGCTGCAGGCACCAAGACCCTGTATGACGGCGTGAACACCCTGAACACCGGTGCAGGTCAGTTGAATGACGGCGCTGGCCAGCTGAACGACGGTCTGAACCAGTTCAACGAGGAAGGCATCTCCAAGCTGACCGGCGCGCTGGATCAGGATCAGCTCCATGGCCTGAAGACCGTGCTGGACGAGATGACCGACCGCCTGAACGACTACACCAGCTTTGCCGGTGCACCGGACGATGCCGAGAGCAGCGTGAAGTTCGTCTACAAGACCGCTGAAACCGTGGCCGCTGCCGACACCACTGCAGCCGTGACTGAGACGGTGAAGGAAGGTAATATCTTTACCCGCCTGTGGCAGCGCATCGTGAACCTGTTCAAGTTCTGATAAGACATCTTCGAGAATTCATGTTGAACCTCTTTCCATAGAGAAGGGGCTGTTGCAAAGCAGCCCCAACGAAAAAATGAGATAGGCTTCCCCGAAAGGGGCTGCCTATCTCATTTTTTTTGAGATCTGCCTTTGAGTTTTCAGCATTCTGCCCGTTTTGTACGGTGAATGCGGCAGTTTTCAACATTTTAAAGGGACGCTGTTTTGCAACAGTCCTGCGGGCGATGGAATGGCCCGACTTGTGTCCGGCAAGAAAGATGCCCGCCCACGATATGCAGTTTACTTGCGTGCGATCATTTCGGTGTAAGCCAGCACCAGCGGGCCGACACCCTTGGCATCGTTGCAGACCACCGGCTCGCTGAAATAGTAGGCCAGAGAGCCGTCGCGGTGATCCTTGCCGCCAAGACCCGCCACCAAGCAGATGCCGTCCAGCTGCAGACTGCCATCCGGGTTCTTGGAGAGGTACTTGTCGCAGGTGCCGTAGAAGGCCTTTTCGGCCCATGCGGCCATGCGTTTGGGCAGGTAGCCCAGACGCACGCCTTTGAGCACCGCGTAGGCAAACAGCGCGGTGCCGCTGGTCTCGAGGTAGTTGCCCTCCACACCGGGGTGGTCCATCACCTGCCAGAACATGCCGGTCTCCTCGTCCTGGAATTTGTGCACATCCTCGATGGTCTGCTTGAGCATTGCCATGATGCCGCGGTACTCATTGTACAGCTGCTCGTCCATCCGCTCCAGCACGTCTACCATCGCCACCATGAACC
>CABQER010000124.1 GCA_902463235.1 uncultured Faecalibacterium sp.
CCAGCGGCAAGATCACCCGCGACAGCAAGGTGCGCGTGGTGCGTGACGGCATCGTGATCACCGAGGACGAGATCGCATCCCTGAAGCGTTTCAAGGATGACGCCAAGGAAGTGGCCGAGGGCTACGAGTGCGGCGTTACTCTGGCAAAGTTTGCCGACGTTAAGGAAGGCGACGTGTACGAAGCCTTCAAGATGGAAGAGTACCGCGATTAAGATCTGAAATATCCCTCTCCGTCATTGCTGGCGCAATGCCACCTCCCCCGAGGTGGGAGGTTTGCAGAGAAACGGAACGTTTGCCGTATCCACGCAAAAAGCTCGCCCCTCGGGAGAGCTGCCGAGCGAAGCGAGGCTGAGAGGGTTTTCTTTTATAGGGAGAAATACTATGTCTCAGAAGAATATGGGCCGTCTGGCGCAGGATATGAAGCGCGAGATCATTGCCATCATCGGCAGGCTGAAGGACCCGCGTCTGGAGGGCGGCCTGCTCACCGTCACCCGTTTGGATGTGACCCCTGATCTGGATGTGGCCAAGGTGTATGTGAGCGTGATGGGCCGCGAGGACGGCCCAAAGCCCGCCATCGAGGCACTGAACCGCGCGGCAGGCCATGTGCGCACTGAAGTGAGCAAGAAAATGCACATCCGCAAGGCTCCCCGCTTCATCTTCGTAGAGGATGACGGTGCCGCCTATGCAGCCCACATCAACGAGCTGCTCCGCACGCTGGACGTGAACGGCGACGCTGACACCGAAGCCAGCGCACCGGAGGAGACCGAAGAATAATTCCGCCTGCGGAAAGGATGGATCATGGAATGACAGAACAGTTGAATGTGCAGCAGATGGCCCAGCGCCTGATGACGGCGGACAACATTTTGATTCTGTGTCACAAAAACCCGGATGGCGATACCATTGGCTGCGGCAGCGCGCTGTATTGTGCACTGAAAGCACTGGATAAAAATGTGGCAGTGCTTTGCTCCGATGCCATTCCCAACCGGTATGCGTTTACCAACGCACATATGTTCAAAGGTGAGTTTGAGCCGCAGACGGTGGTAGCGGTGGATGTCGCCAGCGTGCAGCTGTTTGGAGAAAACAACGGTATGACGCAGTTCTCACGCCATGTGGACCTGTGCATCGACCACCACGCAGGCAACAGCGGCTATGCCGACTTCACCCTGCTCAATGGCAGCGCCGCAGCGGCGGCAGAGCTGCTGTACGAGGTGATCAACGCCATGGGCGTTGTCATTACGCCGCACATTGCAGACTGCCTTTACACCGGCCTTGCAACCGACACCGGCTGCTTCCGGTTCTCTTCCACCACGGCAAACACCCACATCGTGGCGGCAAAGCTCATTGAGGCGGGCTGTCATGTGGAAGAGCTGAACACCCTGCTGTTCGATACCAAGCCCCGTGAGCGCATGGAGGCCGAGCGCATTGCCCGCAACCATCTGGAATACTATCTGGATGGCCGGTGCGCGCTCATCTACCTCACCCGGGACGAGATCGAGCAGAGCGGGGTGGACCCGGCCGATCTGGAAGAACTGACCAGCCTGCCTGTGAGCATTGAGGGCGTAAAGGTGGGCCTGACCCTGCGGCAGCAGCCCGGCGGCAGCTACCGCATCAGCGTGCGCACCGCAAAGGGCGTGGACGCCTGCGCCATCGCTCGGCGTCTGGGCGGAGGCGGTCACAGCCGCGCTGCAGGCTGTGAGCTGCTGGGCAATCTGGAAAACGCAAAAAATGCAATTCTGGCAGAGGTGGAAGCCGAGCTGGACGCACCGCAGGAGGAAGCATAAATGCAGGGCATCCTGATCGTTGACAAGCCCATGGACTGGACCAGCTTTGATGTGGTGGCAAAGCTGCGCGGCGTGCTGGGCACCCGCAAGCTGGGCCACAGCGGCACGCTGGACCCCATGGCCACCGGCGTGCTGCCGGTGTTCTGCGGCGGTGCCAGCAAGGCAGTGGACCTGCAGCTGAACCACAATAAAAGCTACCGTGCGGTTTTAAAACTGGGCGCGCGCACCGACACCGGCGATGTGACCGGCACTGTGCTGGAAACGGCTCCGGTCACGGCGGGCGAAGGGGAACTGCTGGCCGTGCTGCCGCAGTTCATCGGCCCGCAGATGCAGGTGCCGCCCATGTACTCGGCCATCAAGCTGAACGGTCAGCCGCTGTATAAGCTGGCCCGTGAGGGCGTGACCGTGGAGCGCAAGGCGCGCCCCATTGAAATTTACAGCATCACCTACGGCGGCAGCCCTGCCGAAAATGAGTATGTGCTGGATGTAACGTGCTCCAAGGGCACCTATATCCGCACATTGCTGGAAGACATTGCCGCCGCCATGGGCCAGAAGGGCACCATGAGCGCACTGCGCCGCACCTCGGCGGGCGTGTACACCGAAGCCGATGCCCACACGCTGGAGGAAATTCTTGCCGCAAAAGAGCAGGGCATGGACGCACTGGAAGCGCTGATGCTGCCGGTGGAAAGCGTGTTTGAAAGCCTGCCGCTGCTGGTGGTGGAGCCTTGGGTGGAACAGCATTTGTACAACGGCTGCCCCACCAGCCGGTATCCGGCAGCAGATGGCCGCTACCGGGTGCGCAATGCCGCCGGACAGTTTTTGGGCCTTGCCAATATCGTACAGGGTGTGCTGCGGGTGGAAAAACTGTTCGTAGAACGTAATTGAAAAAGGAAACAAAACCCATGCAGATCATTTCACAATTTGCACCGCTGCCGCTGGCGCAGCCGGAAAAAGGCACCGCAGTGGCAATGGGCTTTTTTGACGG
>CABQER010000125.1 GCA_902463235.1 uncultured Faecalibacterium sp.
CGGGGCAGCAGCTTCATGGCGCGGTAGTTGATCTCCTTGTAGCCGCGCATGGCATTCTCCACCGTGCGGCGCGCCTTGGTAAAGGCAGGGGGATCCAGAATGATGAAGTCGTAGGGGCTGCCCTCCTTTTCCAGCCGGGGCAGTAGCTCGAAGGTGTCCTCGCAGAGGAAGTCCATATTGTCAAGGCCGTTGCGGTCGGCGTTGCGCTTTGCCATGGCAATGGCTTCGGCGCTGATGTCGGCAGCGGTCACCCGTGCAGCCCCGCCCTTGGCAGCGTTCAGGGCAAAGCTGCCGGTGTGGGTAAAGCAGTCCAGCACGGTATGCCCGGCGGCAAGGCGTGCCACAGCCCGGCGGTTATATTTCTGGTCAAGGAAAAAGCCGGTCTTTTGCCCGTTTTCAAAGTCCACATGGTAGTAGACGCCGTTTTCACAGATCTCGGTCTGGGTGGTTTCCGGGTGGCTCTCGCCGGGCAGGGCAAACCAGCCCTTGTTTTGTTCCAGCCCTTCCTTGGCACGCAGGGCTTCATCGTTGCGCTCGTAGATGCCGTCAATGGTCTGGCCGTCCGCCCGCAGCACCTCAGCCAAAAGCGGGAAGAGCACCGGCTTCAGCTTTTCCATGCCTACGCTCAGGGTCTGGGTGACCAGAACATTGTTGAACCGGTCCACCGTCAGGCCGGGGAACTGGTCTGCCTCGCCAAAGATGAAGCGGCAGGCGGAAAGGTCGGCGGGTTTCAGCACGGTCTTGCGGTAAGCCCATGCGTACTCCACCCGGCGCCGCCAGAAGGCGGCGTCAAAGGTATCATTGGCGTTGCGGGAAACAAGCCGCACCCGGATCTTGCTTTTCAGCGAGAGAAAGCCGGTGCCGAGATAAGCGCCCTTGGGGCTGACCACATCCACCAGTGTGCCGTTTTCCGGCTCGGTGCCGGGGGCTTCCAGAATGTCGTTTCCGTACACCCACGGGTGCCCGCCCACCAAAAGACCTTCGGCGTGCTTGTTGACTTTATATACAGGATAAGTGCGTTCGCTTTTCATAAAATGCTCCTTCAACTAAGAATGCGCAAAATGATGCTCGTTCTGCTCTTTATCATAACATAAAAATATGGTAGAATAAATACAAAATTTTGCGGAAGGAAGAGAACGCTATGGAGATCGAACGCAAATGGATGGTGACCGGCTGGCCGGAGGGACTGCCTCTTGAGGAGGAGTTCACCATGCGGCAGGGCTATATCAGCGTACAGCCCACGGTGCGCATCCGGGAGGAAGCACTGACCGGCGGCAGCACTGACTATATCCTCTGCTTCAAGTCCGCAGGGGGCTTGGCACGGGAGGAGATCGAGCGCAGCATCGACAAAGACCTGTTTGTGCAGCTGGAGGAGAAGATCATTGGCAAACCTTTGATCAAAAAGGTGCGCCGGAGCTACCGCCTGCCGGACGGCGCAGTGCTGGAGGTGAACCATGTGGACGAGGGCCTGCCTACAGCGTTCTGGTACGCCGAGGTAGAGTACCCCACGGTGGAAGCCGCGCTCAGCTGGCAGCCTGCGGCCTGCGGCCTTGCGACGTACCTCAACGATGAAGTAACGAACCAGCCCGGCCAGAGCATGGGCGCATACTGGGTGCAAACCAGAGGGTAAAGCCGATAATACTGTGAAGGGAATGACTGTTTACGAAAAAGATCAAGCTGAAACTGGAGCTCCAGTATAACTCGCCGGTGATCCTTACCTTTTTTCTGCTGTCCATGCTGGTACTGCTGGCAGACGGCTGGACGAACGGCTGGAGCACCATGAACCTCTTCTGCGTGTACCGCTCCTCTTGGCGGGACCCGCTGGGCTACATCCGGCTGTTCGGCCATGTGCTGGGCCATGCCAACTGGGAGCATTTTCTCAACAATATGCTGCTGCTGTTGGTGGTTGGCCCGCCTATGGAGGAAAAATACGGCAGCATCCCGCTGCTCAAGGGGATTCTGTTCACCGCGCTGGTCACCGGCGTGCTGCAATGCATCCTGTTCCCCCACACGGGGCTGCTGGGCGCGTCCGGTATCGTGTTCATGCTCATCATGCTGTCCTCGCTGGCGGGCTTTTCCGGCGGCATCCCGGTCACTATGCTGCTGGTGGCGGCGCTGTACTTCGGTCAGCAGGTATATGATATCATCTTTGTGCACGATAACGTGGCAAACTTTATGCACATCGTGGGCGGCTTGTGCGGTACCGCCTTCGGCTATTACTGTGCCCTCCATCGCCGCCCGGCGCGCAGCCGTAAATAAAAAGAGAAGAATTATAGATAAAAACGGGATACCGGAGCGTCTGTGGACGCTCCGGTATCCCGTTTTTACAAGAAAGAAAATAATGAGTGCGGCAAACGCGAACTTGTCGGGGCAAAGCCCCTCCATCTTGCTACGCAAGACCATTCTGTCGCTTAAAGTCCCCACTGGGGACTTCATTGCTGCGCTGCGCTTCGCAAACGCGAACTTGTCGGGGCAAAGCCCCTCCATCTTGCTACGCAAGACCATTCTGTCGCTTAAAGTCCCCACTGGGGACTTCATTGCTGCGCTGCGCTTCGCAAACGCGAACTTGTCGGGGCAAAGCCCCTCCATCTTGCTACGCAAGACCGTTCGGTCGCTTAAAAGCCCCACTGGGGCTTTCATTGTTCTGCTTCGCTCCACAAACGCGAATTTTCAAATTAGTCTTTGCAAATAACCTTTGAACCTTCACCATCAATTACAATTCC
>CABQER010000126.1 GCA_902463235.1 uncultured Faecalibacterium sp.
CAGTCCAGATACTGCTCCATATCCTCGGGCGAGGCAAAGCTCAGGCGGGCAATGCCCAGCTGATGGGAGAGTTCTTTGGTTTTGAAGGGCTTGTCCCCGGGCATCATGAGCAGATAGAAGTTCGTCTTCTGCCGGTTGCACAGGAACAGGTTCTTGCACACGGTGGCATTCAGGCAGGCATCGATCACATGGCAGTCCTCCATGGTGTCGGCCTTCATCCAGCCGTGGTCGGTGCGCCAGAATTGGATGCCCAGCTTGTCCAGTAGGTCATAGGTACGGATCTCTTTTTCCAGCCGCCCGGTGCAGTCGGCAGGACGGCCCTCGTAAAGCTTCAGTTCTTCCATTGGTTGCAGCTTCTTTCTATGTTTAACGATTTCAAATGCCCTCCGCGTTGCTCTGGGCAAATTCATCGGAAAAATTATTTTTATATTTGCAAATCAGGAAAATCTGCGGATTTTCCTGATTTGCTTTTTCACACGGAAGGTCGTAATGGTAAACGGCATCTACTGCCGCTGACTCCCTGCGGGAGCATTCACGCAGCAGAAAATGCACAAGTTTATCCGCACGGCGCGTCGCGCAAGCGACTCGAAATCGGCGGAACACAAAAAATCCTCTAGCGAAGCGACTTGGATTTTTTGTATGGAGCCCATCTTCTTTGGGATTATTAAGGGCGAGTAGCCCTTAATTCGTGCCTCCCGCGCCTCGAAAGTAGCGGGTGCTTTTCTGGTTCTCTTTTGGCACGCAAAAGAGAACATCCCCGGCGGCGATGCATTTTGCAAAAGGCATGAAGCCCGCCCCACACGAATACTCTCTGTGCGGGAAGCAGACTTACTTCCTCGCTGCCAGCGCAATGCTCAGCTGCGCCACATCGGAGGGCGATACGCCCGGGATGCGCCCCGCCTGACCGAGGTTCTTCGGCCGGATGCGGGCCAGCTTTTCGCGGGCTTCCAGTGTCAGACCGGTCAGGTCGGAATATTCAAAATCATCTGGGATCAGGGTCTTTTCATGCCGGGCCACGTCCCGGATCATCCGGTCCTGCCGGGCAATGTAGCCCGCATACTTGATCTCGGTCTCCAGCCGTTCGGCCAGCATGGGGGTGATTTCCTCGCCCCAGCCGATGACACCGGCCAGCAGCGGATAGCTGATCTCCGGGCGGCGCAGCAGCTCTTCCGCAATGCCGCCCTCGGCAGCAGGGGCAAGACCGGCCGCTTCCATGGCGGCACGCAGGTCTGCAGTGCGCAGATGGGTCTCGTGCAGGCGGCGGCGCTCCGCTTCCAAAATGCTCTGGGTGTGCTGGTACTTGGCCCAGCGGTCATCCTGCACAAGGCCGTATTCCCTGCCAATGGGGGTCAATCGCTGGTCGGCGTTGTCCTGACGCAGGGTCAGGCGGTACTCGCTGCGGCTGGTCATCATGCGGTAGGGGTCCATGACCCCTTTGGTGACCAGATCATCCACCAGTGTGCCCAGATAGCTGGTGTGGCGCGGCAGAATGAGCTGCTCTTTGCCCAGCGCATTGCGGGCGGCGTTCAGTCCGGCCAGCAGGCCCTGGGCGGCGGCTTCCTCGTAGCCGGAGGTGCCGTTGAACTGACCCGCACCGTACAGTCCCCGCACCACCTTGCTTTCCAGCGTGGCTTCCAGACTGGTGGGGTCCACGCAGTCGTACTCGATGGCGTAGGCCGGGCGCATGATCTCGATGTGTTCAAACCCTTTGATGCTGCGGTAGAAGGCGTTCTGCACATCCTCCGGCAGGCTGCTGGAGGCTCCCTGCAGATACATCTCTTCGGTGTTCTCGCCGCAGGGCTCCACAAAGATGGGATGCCTGTCCTTGCCCGCAAAGCGCACCACCTTGTCCTCGATGGAGGGGCAGTAGCGCGGGCCAACGCCCTCGATCATGCCGCCATAGAGCGGGCTGCGCTGGATGTTATCCAGAATGATCCTGTGGGTCTCGGGGTTGGTGTAGGCGATCCAGCACTCCACCTTGTTGTGCATGGGTGCATCGGTCATAAAGCTGAAGGGCTGTAGCTCATTGTCCGGATCGCCGGGCTGGCATTCCAGCTTGGAAAAATCGATGCTGCGGCGGTGCACCCGGGCAGGGGTGCCGGTCTTGAACCGGCGCAGCGGCAGCCCGGCAGCCTTCAGGCTGTCGGTCAGGGCGTTAGCGGCGTGCATCCCGTCCGGGCCGGAAGCGTACCATGCATCGCCCACAAAAATTTTGCCGCCAAGGTTCGTGCCGGTGGCAATGACCACGCATTTGGCGCTGTATTCCCCGTTCAGCTGGGTCACAACGCCCTTCACACGGCCGTTCTCGGTCTCGATGCTCACGACCTCAGCCTGATGGATGGCAAGGCCGGGCGTGAGTTCCAATGCATGCTTCATATATTCATGGTAGCGCTTGCGGTCGGTCTGCACACGCAGGGCGTGCACCGCCGGGCCTTTGCCCTTGTTGAGCATCCGGCTCTGCAGATAGGTGGCATCTGCAGCAAGGCCCATCACGCCGCCAAGCGCATCCAATTCACGTACCAGCGTGCCTTTTGCCGTGCCGCCAATGCTGGGGTTGCAGGGCATGTTGCCAATGGCATCCAGACTCATGGTAAACACGGCCGTTCTCGCGCCCAGCGTTGCGGCGGCGTGAGCTGCCTCGATGCCAGCGTGGCCGGCACCGATGACGATAACGTCATAATCTCCTAAGTGGTTCATATACTTTCGGGTTTCCTCTAA
>CABQER010000127.1 GCA_902463235.1 uncultured Faecalibacterium sp.
TCAGCGGCAGGGCCAGCTCTGCCAGCTGCCACAGCTTCAGGGTGATCATGGCCATACCCAGGAACAACGAAAGGCAGATGCCGCCAATGTCATTGATCTCGCCCATATACACGGTGTAGCCGCCGCCATACTCACCCACATTGCGGATGATGGCCGCCGCGATCATGGCACCGATATAGATGGGGAAGGTCATGCCCGTCAGGCTCAGAAGTCTGGACAGCACCGTGCCGATGCCCATGGCGACGATCAGCTGGAAGCTTGCCGCCGGGTACATGGTGGTGTGGCGCTCGTGCTTCATTTCTTCTTCCACCAGCAGGCTGTCATCCTCCGGTACCACCGTGGCCAGCAGGTTGTGCCGCTCAATGAGCATCTTACCGATGGGGCCGCCCATCATGCTGCCCGCGATCAGGCCATAGGTGGCCGCTGCCGTACACAGGGTGGTGGCCCCCTGAATGCCAAAGTCCTCCAGCACCGGGCCAAAGGCACCGGCGGTGCCGTGACCGCCCACCATGGGGATGGAGCCGGTGCAAAGGCCCACCAGCGCATCCACGCCCAGCAGCTTTGCCAGCCCCACGGCTACAAAGTTCTGGCTGACGATCAGCACGATGACCACGCCCAGAAACACGATCATCGCTCTTCCGCCGCTTTTCAGCACCTTGAGGTTTGCCTGGAAGCCCACCGAAGTGAAAAACATCACCATGCAGACTTCCTTTAGAATATCATCAAATGCAAACTCGGCAACGCCGGTCACATAGCACACACAGGTAAAAATGGCGAACAGCACGCCGCCAATGACCGGAGCCGGAATGCAGAAACGTTCCAGCACCTGCACCCTTGCCCGCAAAAATTTGCCCAGCATCAGCACCAGCACCGCAACGGCCAGTGTCTGATACATATCCAATTCGATCTTCATTGCTCTACTTTCCCTCAGTTCCCAGCCGCTTCATCGACCGTAATTCCTGCCGCCTTATAATATGCGGCCGCACCCGCATGGAACGGGATGCCAACGCCCTCTACTGCGTTTTCCTCCGGGTCCAGCGGGATGCCCAGCTGCTCTTCCAGCCCTTCCCGGCTGGAGAACAGAAGCTGTGTCAGCTGCTGCACCTGCTTTGCAGGCAGCGCGTTGCTGGCCAGCAGAACGGCTTTCACGCCCACCGTCTGCACTTCCTCCGTCTGGCCGGGATAGGTGCCTGCCGGCAGCGTAACGCCGCTGTAGGCGCTGTAAGCGCTCTGCAGGCGCTGTGCTGCCGCACCGTCCACCTTCAGCAGCCGGATGCCGCACTCGCCTGCCAGAGCGGTCAGCACCGGGCTGGGCGCGCCCACTGTCATAAAGATGGCATCCACCCTGCCCGCCTTCAGCTGGGCAGCGGCATCCTCATAGTTCAGGTTTACCATGCTCACCATCTTGTCGTTCAGACCATAGGCAGATAAGATCTGCCGCGCGTTCTGCTCCGAACCGGATTCCTCCGCGCCAATGCTCACCGTCCTGCCATGCAGGTCCTCAATGGACTGGATGTCGGAATCCGCCCGCACCACCACCTGACAGGTCTCGGTGTACAGCGCCGCCACGGCACCAAAGCCCCGGCTTTCCTCCTCGTCGGCAAAGATGCCGGTCTGGTCATAGGCATCCTGCACAAGGTCTGCCTGTGCAATGGCCAGCTGCAGGTATTCGCCGGCCAGCAGACGCAGGTTCGCTGCGGAACCGGCGGTAGCCTTCAGCTCCACCTGCCCGTTGTCCGTCTCATTTTCCAATGCTGCGAACCGCTCACCGAACTCCCGGTAGATGCCGCCCTCGCCAGCCACGCCAAAGCGCAGCCGTTTGGCCTTTTCTGTTGATGCGCATCCGCTCAGAACCGCAGCTGCCAGCAGAATGCCTGCCAGTGCCGCCGCGAGCCATTTCTTTTTCAAGATCACCACTCCTCTTCCTGCCGCCGCAGTGCGGCAGAGCTTTTATCCTAAATTATACGCACATTGCGGATGAAATGCAATCACCTGCTGCAGAAAAGGAATGCACTTACCCTCCGAACAGCCCGAAGAAGCTGGTATGGGTCACCCCCAGCACAAGGAACAGTGCGATCAGTGCAAACAGTACCCCGATGATAATATCCATCTGGTGCACTGTCAGCGGAAAATGGTCGTACATTTTTTCTTTCGCATTCACAAAATTCTTGTCACCGTTGTTGAGCAGGCTCTTTTTGCCCTCCTCAAAATCCGCCTTCTGCGCGGCCAACTCTGCCTGCTCCCGTGCAAGCTGTTCTTCCCGGGCCGCAAGGGCAGCTTCCCGCCGGGCAAGCTCCTCTGTGAACTGCTCCCTTGTTCGGTTTTCCTGTGCCATAAGCACACCTCCTGATGGTGTTTTTCTTTATGATACCACACAAATGCAAATAAAAAAAGCGGGCCGCCTGCCCAAAAGCAGACGACCCACAGAAAAAGCTCTTACTTCTTTGCCAGATACTTGCGGATATCAATGGCCACAGCCACGATAATGACAAGACCCTGAACGATATAGGTGTAAGAAGAGTTGACATTCATGAACTGCAGAGCGACCTTCATCAGCTCAAAGACCAGAACGCCGACCAGAACGCCGGGAACAGTACCAACGCCGCCGGTGGTGGAAACACCGCCGATGGTGCAGGCTGCGATGGCGTCCAGCTCATAGCCCATTGCAGTGTTGACGGATGCGCCGCCGG
>CABQER010000128.1 GCA_902463235.1 uncultured Faecalibacterium sp.
CTGCCGCTTTCCAACATCCTCAAAATTTCGGATGAAGAGCTGGAATTTCTCACCGGCACTACGGACATTGAATCCGCCCTGCCGCAGCTGCTTGTGGGCGATGTGCAGCTGGTGGTCTACACCTGCGGCAGCAGCGGTGCCCACGCCTACACCCGCACCGCCCATGGCTTTGCCCCCTGCCGGAAAGTCCGGGCTGTGGACACCACCGGCGCAGGCGACGGCTTCATCGGCTCGTTTTTGTGGCAGCTGGAACGTGACGGCGTGACACTGGAAAAACTGGCAAAGCTCAGCAAAACAAAGCTGAACGAATACCTTGCCTTTTCCAACCAGTTCTGCGGCATCAGCGTGCAGCAGCACGGTGCCATCGACAGCTACCCCACCCTTGACCAGATGCAGTAAAGCATACAATATGCCCTACGTCACAGAACCGCAGGGCTTCTTTTCTATTTACAATTTGTAGTATTGTGTCGCTATATTCCAATTTTGTCCTTTTTCCGGCATCTTTTCTGCCGGTTTAAGATTTGTTTATCCTTTGTACAAGCCTTGTTCTTATTCTCTGCCCGGTTCCATGTTACCATAAGGGCAAGAACAACAAGCAGGGAGGCTTTATCCATGCCCTTTGAATTTACCCTTCTGGATGCCTTGCAGGCTCTGCGCTGTCCGGTGCTGGATGCACTGGCGGTGTTTTTCGATCAGGCCGGTGCCCGCGGCGAGATCTGGATCGCCTTCACTGCGGTGCTGCTGGCCTTCCGGCGCACCCGCCGGGCCGGGCTGGCCATGGCGCTGGCGCTGGGCCTTTATATGCTGGCAGGCCACTGCGCCTTAAAGCCGCTGTTCGCACGCCCGCGCCCCTGCGACCTCCGGCCGGAGATGCTCACGCTGGTGGCCCGGCCCCATGGCTGGTCGTTCCCTTCCGGGCACACATCCTCCGCCTTTGCCGCTGCCTTTGCGCTCTGGCTGCAGAACCGCAGGCTCGGCATCCCGGCTCTTGTGCTGGCCGGGTTCATCGGCTTCACGCGGATGTACCTGTATGTGCATTTCCCCACCGACATTCTGGGCGGCGTGGCACTGGGCCTTGCATTGGGGGCCTGCGGCTCCCTGCTGGCAGATAAGATCAGCAACAAATGGGCGAAACGCAGCGAAGTAAAACGAACTGTATAAGCCAATTTCGTCTCGCACTCGTTCTCGCTTTGCTTTTTACATTCAGATGAAGTATATCGCTTCGATCCTATTCGTGAAAAAGAGCCTCGGAAAAATCCGCAGATTTTTCCGAGGCTCAACGAATTATAATAGAATTTCCGCTAAAACAGCCAAAGCGCACGCGGCGGCTATTCCCAATCGTTCTCTTGCATTCAGGTAAAAACAAAAGCAGCCAGCACCGTGGAAAGGAGGATAAAGCGGTGCTGGCTGCGGTATGAGAACTCCCGAACTTTGCGGCGGATCAGGAGGGATTTGGTAGTCTGTCCGCCGTCGTTGGCGATTGCCTGGCATAGGCGGGGGACAGTGTTTTAATAAGTACCTGCTGGGCTGTGCCAGATGCACCAGCCCCCGCAGGTGAAAGCCCTTGTCGGCTTTGGGGAGATGTCTTTGCATCTCCCTGACTGCACCCTTATGTTACCAGACAATCGTGGCATTTCTTTGTGGAGTTTTTGAACAATTTGCAAATAGATTTTCAGGTGTTTTCAAAGGAGGCCCCGCGCATAAGCGTTGGGGCGGGACTGGAGTCCCGGGCTGTTCGCGGAGAAAGCTTCCTACTGGCCTGCATTCATGCTTTTACTGCGCCCCGAAAAATTCCTTGGCGATGTCCGCGCTGCGCTTGGCATCCTTGGCGTACCAGTCCGCGCCGATCTTCTCGGCATATTCCGGCGTGAGCACCGCACCGCCCACCATGATCTTGCAGTCCAAGCCCGCTTCGTGCAGGGCGGCAATGGTTTCCTCCATGCTCTTGAGGGTAGTGGTCATCAGGGCCGAAAGGCCCACCAGATGCACATTCTTTTCCCGCACAGTGTTCACCACCGTCTCCACCGGCACATCACGGCCCAGGTCGATCACCTCAAAGCCGTAGTTTTCCAGAATGACCTTGACGATGTTCTTGCCGATGTCGTGCACGTCGCCCTTGACGGTGGCCAGCACGATGCGGCCCTTGCTGGCGCTGCCCTCGCCCTTCTGGGCAATGACGTTCTTGATCTCCTCAAAAGCGCTCTGGGCAGCACTTGCGGCCTGCAGCAGTTGCGGCAGGAACAGCGTGCCCTTCTCGTACTTGGCACCCACGATGTCCAGCGCCGGGATCAGCGCTTCGTCCACCACTTCCAGCGGCTGCTTTTCGGCCAGCAGTGCCTTGGTCTGGGCGGCGGCATCGCCCTTCAGGCCCTTTTCCACCGCCTTCATCAGTGGAGCGTAAGGGCCGGTAAGCTCTGCGCTCTCACCGGATGCGGATGCCGAAGCCGCAGGCACCGTCTGCGCGGCCTGCTTGAGGGCCACCGAGGCGGGCACGCGGTCGGCATAGCGCTCAATGTATTTGGTGCTCTGCTGGTCGCGGTTGGTCAGCACGTTGTAAGCATACACCGCCGCCATCATGTCCTCGCTGGAAGGGTTCATGATGGCGAGGTCAAGGCCCGCATACATCGCCATGGTGAGGAAGGTGGTGTTCAGATAGGGGCGGCAGGGCAGGCCGAA
>CABQER010000129.1 GCA_902463235.1 uncultured Faecalibacterium sp.
AGATTATGCAGCATGGCAGAGGAGGCCGGCTGCAGGATGCCCAGAGCACCCAGCGCGATGAGGGTGGAGTTGAAGGTGAGCACGAAGCGGTAGTTTGCGTGCACGCGCTTTTGCAGAGAGTTGGCGATGGCCTTGAGGGCCACCAGCTCCTCCAGACTGTCGGCTTTGATGGTCACATCGGCGATCTCGCGGGCGATGGCAGCACCGGAGTTGATGGCAATGCCAATGTCGGCAGCGGACAGGGCGGGGGAGTCGTTGATGCCGTCGCCGATCATCACCACGGTGTGGCCCTCGGCCTTGGCCTGCTGGACGAAGTTTGCCTTGTCCTCGGGCAGCACCTCGGCAAAGAAGCGGTCCACGCCCACCTGCTTTGCAATGGCGGCAGCGGTGCGTTCGCTGTCGCCGGTCATCATGACGGTGTTCCGGATGCCCAGCGCACGCAGACCGTTCAGCACAGCCGCAGCTTCCGGGCGCAGCGGGTCGGAGATGCAGATGACGCCCACCAGCTGCCCGCTGGCTGCCATGTACAGGTGCGAATACGCGGGCTTGAGGGCATCGAACTTCTGCTGCTCGGCTGTGGGGATAGTACACTTTTCATCCTCAAAGACGAAGTGGTGGCTGCCAATGACCACGCGCTCGCCGCCCACGCGGCTTGCAATGCCGTGGGCCACGATGTACTCCACCTCGGAGTGCATCTCCTCATGGGAAATGCCGCGCTCCTTGGCGGCACGCACCACGGCGTTGGCCATGGAATGGGGGAAGTGCTCTTCCAGACAGGCGGCCAGCTGCAGAACTTCGCGCTCGTTACAGCCGGAGAAGGGTACGACCTCCACCACCTGCGGGGTGGCACGGGTGAGGGTGCCGGTCTTGTCGAACACGATGGTGTCTGCCTTGGACAGGGCTTCCAGATACTTGCCGCCCTTGACGGTGATGTGGTAGCTGCCGCACTCGCGCATGGCGGAAAGCACGGCCAGCGGCATGGAGAGCTTGAGCGCGCAGGAGAAATCCACCATCAGGCAGGAGATGGCGCGGGTGGCGTTGCGGGTGAGCAGATAGGTGACCACCGTTGCGCCCAGACACCATGGCACCAGCTTGTCGGCCAGCACCAGCGCACGGTTCTCGGTGCTGGACTTGAGCTTTTCGGATTCCTCGATCATGGCCACGATCTTATCGTAGCGGTTGGAACCGCCCTCGGCCTTGGCGATAAAGACGCACTCGCCCTCCTCCACAACGGTGCCGGCATAGAGGGTGGACCCCTCTGCCTTGCGCACCGGCATAGCTTCGCCGGTCAGGGCAGCCTGATTCACCATGGCTTCGCCTTCCAGCACGGTGCCGTCCAGCGGGATCATGTTGCCGCTGCGCACGACCACCTCATCGCCGGAGCGTACTTTGGTCAGAGGCACCAGTACTTCGGTGCCCTGACTGCGCACCCACACCTTGTCCACGTTCAGGGCCATGCTGCGGGCCAGATCGTCCAGACTCTTCTTGCGGGTCCACTCTTCCAGCAGAGAGCCCAGATTCAGCAGGAACATGACAGAACCGGCGGTGCCAAAGTCGCCGCGCAGCAGCGAGACGCCGATGGACAAAGCGTCCAGCACCTCCACTTCCAGCCTGCGGCTCAGCACGCAGCGCACACCCTTCCAGAGAAAGCGGATGGAGCGGAAGGCGGTGTAGGCAGCGTCAAGGGGTGCGGGCAGGAACAGCTTGCGCAGGCAGCGGCCTGCCACCAGATCGAACATTTTATCCTGATATTCCCGGTTCAGCCTGCGGCTGTCGGCGGAGGTGACCAGAGCGTCATACTCGGCCACATCGAACTTATAGCCTGCCAGAATGGCAATGGCGGCGGTGCGCTTGCCGGTATAGGTAATGACCACATCGCCGGTGCGCTCGTAAACGGCGGCATGGACGATGGCATCATTGTGGTTCAGATAAGCTTCCAGCACATCGGCACGGTGCAGGGTCATGCGGACTTTTTCCACATGCACGCGCATCCGGCCTTTGCCTTCATGCAGAATGGTACATTTCATATATCAAATATCCTTCTCTATCTTTTTGCCGCAGCGTCAGGCTGCTATACCCTGCACGCCTGCGGCCCCACTCTCACAAAAAAGAGCCGCCCGAAGGCGGCTCGAAAGCCACGTTGGGGCTTTCAGTGCTTTACGAACCGAAAATTACTCAGCGGTCTCTTCGGTGGTCTCCTCGGCGGCATCCTCGATCACAGCAGCCTCGGCTTCAACAGCACGAGCCTCGTTGATGGCCTTTGCATCGGCCAGAATGTCACCGGCCTGCTCCTGAACTTTGCTGACGGTCTCCATGGTGGAGTCCTTCATGCGCAGCACGGCAGCAGTGGTCTGGGTGTAGACCTTCTTGGCGTCTTTGCTGGACAGCAGCTTGAAACCGGCAGAACCGAACAACGTACCGGCAGCGAACAGTGCGATCTTCTTGATATCCATAGTAACTTCCCTACCTTTTCTATTTCCTGTCAGAGACCCTCGCAGGACCTGTAAGATGAATATACCGGCCCAAAAGCCGGAGAACAGGGTGGACATTTCCCTTCTGTCGAGCCTATTGTAGCACAGAATTTACCATTTTCAAGCTTTTTCTTGAATGTTAATACATGTAAACTTTTTACGATGTGTAGTTAGAAAAAGCTATCTCTAACG
>CABQER010000130.1 GCA_902463235.1 uncultured Faecalibacterium sp.
CCCGGCGGGCTTTTTGCAACTTTTTGTAAGAAAATCCGGTTGCAATGATGCGGAATTATGGTTAAATAGAAGGAGGATATTTTCACAGAAAGAGGACGATTATGGAACAACAGTCTGCACGCCTGCGGAATACAGGCTTTCTTACTTTCTTCTTCAGTGGCATCTGTGCCATCAGTGCGGGCGTGGTGGTCAGCCTGCTGCAGGAGCGCTACGGCTTTGCCTACGGCATGACCGGCACCCTGCTCTCACTTATGAGTGTGGGTAATCTGCTGGCAGGCCTGCTCATCGGTATGCTGCCCAGTGTACTGGGCATGAAGCCCAGTGTGCTGCTGCTCACCATCGGCTATGCGGTGGGCTACGTCATCATGGGCCTGACCGGTGTAGAGATCCTGCTGGCAGTGGCTTTCTTTGTGGTGGGCATTGCCAAGGGCAGTGTTATCAACATCTGCACCATTCTGGTCAGCGATCACTCTGCCGACCGCACCCGCGGCATGAACCTGATGCACAGCTGCTACGCCTGCGGTGCGCTGCTGTGCCCCTTCCTCATTGCGGCAGCGGCGAAGGTGAGCACTGAGCTGGCGGTGTTCCTGCTGGCGGCACTGGGACTTGTGCTGTGGCTGGTATATGCCTTTACCCCGCTGGGCGGAGGCAAGGCCAAGAATGCCAAGGAAAAGCAGGCCATTGACTGGAGCTTTCTGCGTTCGGCACGGTTCTGGATGCTGACCGGCCTTTTGTTCTTCCAGAACGCTGCAGAGCAGAGCGTCAACGGCTGGATGGTCACTTACTTCAAGGGCAGCGGCATCATTGCGGGCACACTGGCGGCTTACACCGTCACGGTCATGTGGGGTGCCACGCTGGTGGCCCGTCTGCTGATCGCATTCGTGTTCCCGTTCAAGAGCCCGCGCAAGGCCATGGTGGGCATGAGCGTGCTGTGTACGATCTTTTATGTGCTGCTGGTCATGGCCCACACACAGGTCATGGCCATCGTGCTGCTGTTTGCGTTTGCGTTCTCCATGGCGGGCCTGAACCCCACCGCTGTGGCCAGCGCAGGCCGCATGACCAGCGTGACCAGCATGGGCATCATGCTGCCGGCGGCATCCAGCGGTGCCATCCTCATGCCGTGGATCATTGGCATCGTAGCCGAAAAGGCTGGCCTAGCCGCTGGTATGGCTTCCAACATCGTGCCCTGCGTGGGCCTGATTATTTTCACCCTGCTGGTGGCAAAGCTGCCGGAAGAGTAAACCCTCTCAGGCGCTATCGCGCCAGCTCCCCCGAAGGGGGGAGCTTTATGTGCTAAAACCGTTTGGTATTCTCTTTTCAGCAAAGAAAATAACCGTTGGGAAGTAGAAAAAGCTCCCCTCTCGGGGGAGCTGGCATTGCGAAGGAATGACTGAGAGGGTTATTTCTCAATGCCTCTGGCCTTCGCGCTGAACTCGCACCCGCAGTAATCCTGCCGGTACAGGCCGTATTCCTCCGAAAGCTGCAGGCTGCGCAGATAGCCGTTGTGCTTTTTGAAGTCCGAAGGCAGATGCTTTACGCCGAACTCGGCTTCCAGCTCCTGCCCGATGGCATTGATGCGCTTGGCATCTTTATGCGGGCTGATGGACAGTGTGGTGGTGAACCAGTCGAAGCCGTTCTCACTGGCGTATTGCGCCGCCCGGCGCATCCGCAGCCGGTAGCAGATCGTGCACCGGCTGCCCCGCTCCGGCTCGTTTTCAAGGCCGGTGACAGCAGAGTAGAACTCCTGCGGGTCGTAGTGGTCCTCCACCACGGTCACGCCCAGAGGATGGGCTGCTGCCACGAACTTCTTCAGCTCTTCGCCGCGACGGTGGTATTCCTCTGCAGGCCATGTGTTGGGGTTATAGTAAAGCACTGTGATCTCAAAATACTGGCACAGCTGTTCCAGCACTGCGCTGGAGCAGGGGCCGCAGCAGGCGTGGAGCAAAAGGCGCGGCCGGGTGCCGTCCAGCGTTTTGAGCACGGCATCCATCTGCTGTGCAAAATTCAATTGAGTTGCCATTTTTATCATCCTTTGCTATACTGATTGAGAAAATTCCTTAAAAAGCTCGCCCTTTCGGGGGAGCTGGCATTGCACAGCAATGACTGAGAGGGTTTGCTTTCTTATTATAACATATTCCGCTTGAAAATACAGGAGGCACCATGACACAGGAAAAGATCGCCCGCATCAACGAGCTGGCAAAAAAGAGCAAGACCACCGGCTTGACCGAGGCCGAAAAGGCAGAGCAGCAGGCCCTGCGCCGCGAATACATCGACGACATGAAGGCCAGCCTGCGCGCGCAGCTGGCCAACACCTCCATTCAGGAGCCGGACGGCACCATCCACAAGGTGACCCGCCGTGCCGACCTTGAGAACCCCCGCAGCTGAACGCACAATTTTGCGCACACTTTTTTGGAGGAAAACGCAGCCAAAAGCTGTGTTTTCCTCTTTTTTTGCACGGCGATCTGTGCTATACTATACTTGCATTGGTATGTGTTTTGTGTATGCCTGCTGATGTGTTTTCCCAAGGTGGCGTATCCCGGGCAAGGTGCACGGAAAAGGCTGTCTTTTGAAAAAATGATAAAGAGGTCATTTATTATGCTTACTGCAATTACGGGTATCAACTGGGGCGAT
>CABQER010000131.1 GCA_902463235.1 uncultured Faecalibacterium sp.
TCCGCTCTCTGGAAGGTGTTGCTCCCACCAAGAAGCACGCGGTGTTCACCATCGCAGTGCCCACCACTGCCGGTACTGCTGCTGAGGTCACCATCAACTACGTCATCACCGATGTGGAGAAAAAGCGCAAGTTCGTCTGCGTGGACACCAACGATATCCCCGAGATCGCTGTGGTTGACCCCGATATGATGTCCTCCATGCCCAAGGGCCTGACCGCTGCTACCGGTATGGATGCGCTGACCCACGCCATCGAGGGCTATATCACCAAGGGCCACTGCGTCATTTCCGATATGTTCCATCTGGAAGCCATCAAGCTGATCAGCCAGAGCCTGCGCGGCGCTGTGCAGAACACCCCGGAAGGCCGCGAGGGTATGGCTCTGGGTCAGTACATTGCCGGTATGGGCTTCTCCAATGTCGGTCTGGGCATTGTACACTCCATGGCACACGGCCTGTCTGCTCTGTATGACACCCCCCACGGCGTGGCCTGCGCCATCCTGCTGCCGGTGGGTCTGGAGTACAACAAGAGCGTTGCCGGGGAGCGTTACCGCGCCGTTGGCAAGGCCATGGGCGTTATGGGCATCGACGAGATGAACGATGTGGAAGCCGCTGATGCCACCATCGCTGCCGTCAAGCAGCTGAGCGCAGACGTGGGCATTCCCGCAAACCTGCACGGCATCCTGAAGGAAGAGGATATCCAGTTCCTCGCCGAGTCTGCTTTTGCAGACGCCTGCCGTCCCGGCAACCCCCGCGACACCAGCGTGGAGGAGATCGTGGAGCTGTATAAGAGCCAGCTGTAAGCTGTAAAAAATGACCCTGAGAGCCGTTGCACCGTGCTTGTGCAGCGGCTCTTTTTTGGTGGGAAAATCCCGTACCGATTGTAACATTTTCAGCTGGCCTCTTGTATAAACCGGCGCAAGCGAGTACAATCAGAGAATAAAAACAGAAGGCGAGGAAAGCGCGATGACACTGAATTTCTACACGCTGGGCGTGCTGTATCTGGTCTATTCCTTCCTTGGGTGGGTAGGGGAGACCGTGGTGGCTACCTTCCGGGGCAAGCGGTTTGCAAACCGCGGCATGGCGGCGGGGCCGTTCTGCTTTGTGTATGGCACCACGGCCATCCTGATGGCAGTGGGCTTTGCAGATATGCGCACAAAGCCTGTGGCGTTGTTTGTGGCCTGTATGCTCACGGCTACCGTGGTGGAGTGGCTCACGGCAAAGCTGCTGGAACGGCTGCACAACCGCAAATGGTGGGATTACTCCGATAAAAAGTTCAACCTGAACGGTTACGTCTGCTTACAGTACTCGGTGCTGTGGGGTGCGCTGGGCATGGTGACTGTGCTTTGGGGCAATGGGCTGCTGCTGCGGCTGTGTACCCTTATGCCCGGCTGGCTGCTGCATCCGCTGGTGTGGGTCGCGCTGGGCATCGCGGCGCTGGACCAGCTGGGTTCGGCGGTGCTGGTGGGGCGGTACGCGGCGCAGCACCCGGTGCTGGAACAGCTGAACCAGAAGCTGGAAGAGCGCTCCGATACCCTGCGCCGCCGCATTGCCGTGTATGTGGAAAAGCGCATCCAGCGCGCCTACCCGGAGGCCGCCCGGCAGCAGCCCACGGCAGTGCAGAAGGGGAAAGCCGACTTCCTCAGCGCGGCAGACCTGCTGTGGCTGTTCGTCATTGGGGCGTTTCTGGGCGATATGGTGGAGACCGTGTTCTGCCGCCTGACCGCCGGGGTATGGATGAGCCGTTCCAGCTTGGTGTGGGGGCCTTTCAGCGTGGTGTGGGGTCTGGCGCTGGCCATGGCTACCGTGCTGCTGCGGCAGAATCAGGAAAAAAGCGACCGCTATCTCTTTGCTTTCGGCACGGTGCTGGGCGGCGTATATGAATATGTGTGCAGCGCCGTTACCGAGCTGCTGTTCGGCACGGTGTTCTGGGATTACAGCAAGTTCAAGTTCAATCTGGGCGGGCGCATCAACCTGCTGTACTGCTTTTTCTGGGGCATTGCGGCGGTGCTGTGGATGCGCTACGGCTACCCGCTGGTGCTGAAGCTGATGAAAAAGGTGCGCAGCTATATCCGCCCGTGGATGACGGCGGCGCTGGCGGTGTTCATGGCGGTGAATATGCTCACCAGTGCGCTGGCACTGGCGCGGTACGATGCCCGCGCCAGCGGCGAAGCACCCAACGGCCAGCTGGAAGTGTTCCTTGACGAGCATTTCGACAATGCCCGCATGGAGCGCATTTACCCCAACGCCAAAAAAGTGACCAAGGCAGAATAAAACCCATATTTCCCCTTGCGTTTTTGCCGGAAAACAGGTATAATATTCTCTGGATAAAAGGGAGTAAGGGGCGTACCTTGGTTGAAAAACGGGTGCGCTGTGCTGCAGCGACACCCCCGGCAGAAATGCCCGATGCAGTACCGGATGCTTGAGACTTTTATCACATTTTCCCGTTCTGGGCAGGATGTGATAAGGGTCTTTTTTTGTGCCTCTGCCGCCATCATTTAAAAAAGGAGAGATATTATGCTGATCCCTGTTCTGTTGTTTATCGTGGGTCTGCTGTGCCTGATCAAGGGCGGCGACTGGTTTGTGGACGGTG
>CABQER010000132.1 GCA_902463235.1 uncultured Faecalibacterium sp.
GGTCTACTGCTCTGACTGCTTCGCTCGCATGAAGCAGAACTAAGCGCTGATTTTTATTTAAATCGGTAACAAAAGGCCCGCTGTCGAAAGGCAGCGGGCCTTTTTTATATTCAGAGCTTCTCCAGTCTGATTACGCAGCCATAACGGAGGAAGTCTTTCACACCAGCGGCGCAATGAACTTGAGCAGGATGCCCGCCAGATGCAGCAGCTTTTTGCCCTGCCAGATGCTTTCTTTCGTCCGCTCCACCCTGCGGCACCGGGTGAGCGTATCCTGAAAATCCGCTTCCATGTTGGCAATGCAGTCGGTGCCGCGCATCCAGACCGCGTTTTCAAAGTGATGGTACAGGCTGCGGTAGTCCAGATTGATGGTGCCCGCCACAGCTTCCACGCCGTCGGCGATCACGATCTTCGCATGGGTAAAGCCGGGCTGCCACTCGCTGATCTTCACACCCGAAGAAATCAGCGCCTTGTAGTGGGTTTTGGCCAGTGCATAAACGAACCACTTATCCGGCTTGCCGGGCAGGATCAGGTGCACATCCACACCGCGCTCTGCCGCAAAGCGCAGGGCCGTTTCCAGCTCGCCGTCCAGGATCAGATACGGCGTGATGATGTGCACATACTTCCGGGCGCGGTTGAGCATATCCATGTACACCATTTCGCCCACCCGCTCACCGTCCAGCGGGCAGTCTCCGTAGGGCACCACAAAGCCCTTGGCGTTTGCTGCCGCCGGGATGGGATCGGACAGGAACTGCTCAAACTCCGGCTGGCACAGGATGCACCACATCTGCAGGAACAGCGCCGTCATGGAGCGCACGCCTTCGCCTTCCAGCATCAGGGCCGAGTCCTTCCAGCGGCCATACTTTTCTATGTGGTTGATGTACTCATCTGCCAGATTCACACCGCCGGTAAAGCCCACCTGGCCATCAATGACCAGAATTTTGCGGTGGTCGCGGTAGTTGTAGTGGGTGGAAACGAAGGGCGTGACCGGCGAGAACACCTTGCACTGGATGCCCAGCGCTTCCAGTCGGCTGGGGTAATCCCGCGGCAGGGTGGAGAACTCACAGGTGCCGTCATACATTACCCGCACATCCACCCCCTGCGCCGCCTTGCGGGCCAGCACTTCCAGAATGCGGCCCCACATCAGGCCTTCATCCACGATGAAATATTCCAGAAAGATGTATTTTTTTGCCGTTTCCAGCTGGCGCAGCATTTCATCGAACATAGCTTCGCCGCCGTTGAAGTAGGTGGCCACCGTGTCGGCATAGACCGGAAATCCGCCTCCCTTGCCCCGCAGATACCGTGCCAGCGGCATCGCTTCGGGTGCCTGCTCCTGCAAAAGCTCCACGGTCTGCTCATTCTGCGGCAGCTGGGCGCGGGTCTGGCCCTCCAGATCCAGCAGGCGGCGCTTCAGGGCATTGTGGCCCACATCACTTTTGGTGTACCAGAACAGCGGCACGCCCAGCACCGGCATCAGCGCTGTGACCACCAGCCATGTGATGCGCACGCTGTTGTCCATGTCCTGATTGAGCAGATAGACCATCATTGCCGCTGTTACCAGCAGGGTGCCGCCAAAATAATGCGGCAGCAGCTCGCCGAACCACTGCAGCAGGCTGAACAGCGCGAACGCCTGTAAAAGCAGCAGAACCAGCACTAGGCCAAAACGGCTGAAAATAGCGTGTACCACGCCCTTCTGTCCCCGTTTGAGCAGGCGGATGCCGCCATCCTCAAACACCCGGACCTTGTCCTTCATATTTTGCTGAAATTGTTTTTTCTGCATGGCATTTTCCCTTATCTCACACATTTGCAGCCCTGGGGCTGTAAAAATGTGCCGGTTTGTGTTATGATGTACAGGAACAAACCCGCCCGGCGCTGTGTCCCGGACAGGCAGCTTTGCACCTATTATAATCCATTCCTGCCCTTTTTTCCACCCAAAGCGGCAGGATGATGCAGGAGGGACCCCTATGAATAATCTGATCATTGGCATTGCAGGCGGCTCCGGCAGCGGCAAGACCACCCTTGCTCTGCGGCTGAAGGAGCGTTTTGGCGAGGATGAAGTGCGCCTGATCTCCCACGACAGCTATTACAAGCGCCACGACGAGCTGCCCTTTGAGGAGCGCTGCAAGCTGAACTACGACCACCCGGATGCTTTTGACAACGCTTTGCTGATCTACCATCTGCAGGAGCTGAAGGCAGGCCGCGCCATCGACTGCCCGGTGTACGACTACTCCAACCACAACCGCAGCGACAAGGTGCAGCACATCGAGCCCGCACCGGTGCTGATCGTGGAAGGCATCCTGCCCTTTGTGGAGCCGGAGCTGTGCGCCCTGTTCGACTACAAGATCTATGTGGACACCGACGCCGACGAGCGCATCCTGCGCCGTCTGGTGCGGGATGTGAAGGAGCGGGGCCGCAGTCTGGACAGCGTCATCAATCAGTACCTGACCACCGTCAAGCCCATGCACGAGGCCTTTGTGGAACCCAGCAAGCGCAACGCAGACATCATTGTACCCAACGGCGGCGAGAACACCGCTGCGGTGGAGATGCTGGCCCATCACATCCGCAACCTGATCGAGAAGGC
>CABQER010000133.1 GCA_902463235.1 uncultured Faecalibacterium sp.
TTTTTGGCCAGTGCGCGGGCAATGGACACCCGCTGCTGCTCGCCGCCGGAAAGCTGGGCCGGGAAGTTGTTCAGCCGCTCTCCCAGACCCACACCGCGCAGGGTCTCTTTGGGGTCCAGCGGGTCGCGGCAGATCTCGCTGGCCAGCTCCACATTCTCCAGTGCGGTCAGGTTCTGCACAAGGTTGTAGAACTGGAACACAAAGCCCACATCGTACCGGCGGTAAGTCGTCAGCTCTCTGGCGGTAAAGTGGCTCACATTCTGGCCGTCCAGCCAGACGTTTCCCTCGTCGCAGCTGTCCATGCCGCCAAGGATGTTCAGCAGGGTGGTCTTGCCTGCGCCGGAGGGCCCCACGATGATGCAGAACTCGCCCTTATCCACATAGAAATTCAGGTGGTCTGCGGCGGCGATCTTCACACTGCCGGTCTGGTAGTATTTGCAAACGTCCTCAAACTCCACAAAATGCTCCATGGCGTTTTTTCCTTTCTATCGGGAATGCATACTGTTTCAATTTAACTATAACATCTCCCGGCAGACTTTGCAAAGACATCTGCGCAAATTTTCAAAAACTTAACAGAAAAGCGCAAAAAGGGCCGCTGCACATCTCTGCGTGCAGCAGCCCTTTCATCATTTGATCTCAGCGGTCAGCGCCCCACGATCAAATCGCGGCGGCAGCGCAGGCCCACGGTGAGGAAGGTGTTTTCGCCCAGTCGGCGCAGCACCACGCGGTCGGTGCCCTTCTGGCCCTCCACCAGCAGAGACAGGTTCAGGGTGGTGGAGCCCTTCTCAGTCTGGACCACCAGCGTGCTCACGCCCTCGTTCAGCAGGGTCTGCATGTCCTGCACGGTGGTGCGGAAAGTAGCAGAACCGGCGGGCACATCCAGCGTCAGCACACTGTCCTTCTGGCGGGCAGTGTACAGCACTTCTCTGCCGAACAGGCCCTTGACGGTGTAACGGGCCTCGCTCTTTTTCGCCGCTGCATCTGCGGACGGGGCGGCCAGCTCATCGCCGGAGATCAGCATGATATTGCCCTGAATGGGGTTTCCCTCCGGTGCGCCGTAGCCGCCGTAGGTGGGGTCCTTTTCGCCGATCGCCACATCGGCGCTGTGCAGGGCGATATCCCCCTGCACCATCTGCTCCTGCGGGGGCAGATAGCCTGCGGCAGCAGGGTCGTTGATGTCTGCCTCTGCGGCAAATGCGCCCACGCTCAGCATGGCGGCAGCACCCAGCACTGCAGCGGTGGTGGTGACGGTACGGACAAATTTATGGTTCAGTTTCATTTGGAATACCTCCGTTGACGGCGGTTTTGCACCGCACATTTTTGTTTTGTGGAAAACCATGGTCTGCCATGCGGTGTAATACAAAACCGCCGCATCTGTCTTATAAACGGATGCGGCGGCGGGATTATTGCAGCAGGCTAAAAAAAATTTTTGGCAGCTCTGCCGCCGGGGTCACTGGGCCTGTGCCGGTTCCCGGTTCAGGATCTCCATGAACTCCTCGCCGGTGATAGTCTCTTTCTGGTACAAATACTGTGCCAGCTCATCCAGCTTGGCGCGGTTGTCGGTCAGGATGCGGACAGCCTTTTCGTGCTGGGCCTTGACCAGCTCCACCACCTTCTGGTCGATCTCGCGCTGGGTCTGCGCCGAGCAGGCCAGCGAGGTGTCACCGCCCAGATACTGGTTGTTCACGGTCTCCAGCGCCACCATGTCAAAGTCCTTGCTCATGCCGTAGCGGGTAAGCATGGCGCGGGCAAGCTTGGTGGCCTGCTCGATATCGTTGGAGGCACCGGTGGTGATGGATCGGAACACCACTTCCTCGGCGGCGCGTCCGCCGGTAAGGGTGGCGATCTTGTTTTCCAGCTCTTCCTTGCTCATCAGGTAGTGGTTGCCCTCGTCCACCTGCATGGTGTAACCCAGTGCGCCGGAGGTGCGGGGGATAATGGTGATCTTCTGCACAGGGGCAGAGTTGGATTGCTTGGCCGCCACCAGTGCATGGCCGATCTCGTGGTAGGCCACGATGCACTTTTCCTTGTCGGTGAGGATGGAGTTCTTCTTCTGGTAGCCTGCAATGACCACCTCGATGCTCTCCTCCAGATCGGCCTGCGTCACGCTCTTACGGCCTGCACGCACAGCGCGCAGAGCTGCTTCGTTGACAATGTTGGCAAGTTCCGCACCGGATGCACCGGAAGCCATGCGGGCCACAGTGTTGAAGTCGATGCCCGGGGCCAGCGCCACCTTTTTGGCGTGCACTTTCAAAATCTCTTCGCGGCCCTTAAGGTCGGGCAGCTCCACCGGCACACGGCGGTCAAAACGTCCTGGACGGGTCAGCGCCGGGTCCAGCGAATCCGGGCGGTTGGTAGCCGCCAGAATGATGACGCCGGTGTTGCTCTCAAAGCCGTCCATCTCGGTGAGCAGCTGGTTCAAAGTCTGCTCACGCTCGTCGTTGCCGCCGAGATTGCCGCTGTTGCGCTTCTGACCGATGGCATCGATCTCATCGATGAACACGATGCAGGGGGCCTTTTCCTTGGCCTGCCGGAACAGGTCGCGCACCTTGGA
>CABQER010000134.1 GCA_902463235.1 uncultured Faecalibacterium sp.
GGTAGGGGCCGTAGTTGTTGGAGCAGCGGGTGATGTTCACCGGCATGCCGTAGGTATCGTGGAATGCCATAACGAACATATCGGCGCTGGCCTTGGAGGAAGAATAGGGGCTGTGGGGGCACAGGGGGGTGGTCTCCATAAAGTAGCCCTCGGCACCCAGTGCGCCGTACACCTCATCGGTGGACACCTGCAGATACTTCTTGCCCTCTTTCCAAGTCTTGGCATCGGCATCATACCATGCTTCCTTGGCGCGCTGCAGCAGGTTGACCGTGCCCATCACGTTGCTCTGCACAAAAATTTCGGGGTTCTTGATGGAGCGGTCCACGTGGCTCTCGGCGGCAAAGTTGATGACGTAATCGAAATCGTACTTCTGGAACAGGCCTTCCACCAGCTCCTTGTCGCAGATATCGCCCTGCACGAACACATGGCGGGGGTCGCCCTCCACATCCTTCAGGTTTTCCAGATTGCCGGCGTAGGTCAGCTTATCCAGATTGACCAGCAGGATCTCCGGGTATTTCTTGAGCATATAATGCACAAAGTTGGAGCCAATAAAACCGGCGCAGCCGGTGATCAGATAGGTTTTCATAGGTTCATTTTCCTCTTTTCAGTCTTTCATCCCGTTGTCGCCGTCCCAGTGGGCGAAGAAGCAGGCCAGAGCGTCTCTCCAGTCGCGCACATCGTTGCCCACGGTGCAGCGCAGCATCCGGTTGTCCAGTGCGCTCCACTTGGGGCGGTCGGCGCTTTCCGGGTGCTTTGCCTTGTATTCCTCGCTGGTGCAGGGTGCCACAGCGGCATCCACGCCGGACAGGCGGATGATCTCGGACGCAAAATCATACCACGAGCAGATGCCCTCGCCGGTGCAGTGATACAGGCCGTACTCGTGGGTCACGCACAGCTGCAGGATCTCGTGGGCCAGATCCACCGCGTTGGTGGGGTTGCCGCACTGGTCATTGACCACTTCCAGCTTGCCAAACTTCTTGCCTGCGTTCACGATGGTCTTGACGAAGTTTTTTCCGTAGTAGCTGTAGAGCCACGCGGTGCGCACGATGAAGTGACGGTGGCAGAACTGCTCCACATACTTTTCGCCCATGAGCTTGGTAGAGCCATAGGCGCTGATGGGGCCGGGAATGGTGGCTTCGTCCTGTGCAACGCCGCCGTTTTCACGGCCGGAGAACACATAATCGGTGGAGACGTGTACCAGTCGTGCACCGGTCTTTTCCGCTGCCTGTGCCAGATTGCGGGGGCCGAGGGCATTTGCCTTGAAGGCGGCATCATGGTTCACCTCGCAGCCGTCCACATTGGTGTAGGCAGCGCAGTTGATGATGACATCCGGGCGGTTGCGGCGGATGAACTCGTCCACCATTTTGTAGTTGGAGATATCCAGATCCGGCAGGTCCACGGCGATCACCGTGGCATTGAGCAGCTTTTCGGGGATGGGGCCGATCTCGCTGCGGCCTTCGCGCAGCTGCTTGAGGATCTCGGTGCCCAGCTGACCCTTGCAGCCGGTAACAATGATTTTCATATGGGTATGCCTCTCTTTTGCTTAATAGCGCAGCTTGCCGTCTGCAACGTTCTTCAGGTGCTGGCCGTAAGGACTCTTGCCGTAGCGCTCAGCGCTTTCCAGCAGGGTGTCGCGGTCGATCCAGCCGTACTTGAATGCGATCTCTTCCGGCGCACTGATCTTGATGCCCTGGCGCTTCTCGATCATGCGCACAAAATCGGCTGCCTCCACCAGACTGTCCATGGTGCCGGTGTCCAGCCATGCAAAACCGCGGCCCAGCAGCTGAACATCCAGCTCGTCCTTCTTCAGATACATGTCATTCAAGGTGGTGATCTCCAGCTCGCCGCGGGCAGAGGGCTTGACCTGCTTTGCCATCTTCACAACCTCTTTGTTATAGAAGTACAGGCCGGTGATGGCGTAGTTGGACTTGGGATGCTGCGGCTTTTCCTCCACGCTGAGCACCTTGCCGTCCTTGTCGAACTCCACGATGCCAAAGCGCTCCGGGTCCTGCACATAGTAGCCGAACACGGTGCAGCGGCCTTTGTTTTCCGCATTGGCAGCGGCGGTCTTGAGGATCTTGGAGAAGCCGTTGCCGTAGAAGATGTTATCGCCCAGGATCATGGCGCAGCAGTCGTCGCCAATGAACTCTTCGCCCAGAATAAAGGCCTGTGCCAGACCGTCCGGAGAGGGCTGAACTTTATACTGCAGATGGATGCCGTACTGGCTGCCATCACCCAGCAGCGCCTCAAAGCGAGGCGTATCGGTCGGGGTGGAGATGATCAGGATGTCCTGAATGCCTGCCAGCATCAGCGTGGACAGAGGGTAATAGATCATCGGCTTGTCGTAGACCGGCAGCAGCTGCTTGCTGGTGACCATGGTCAGCGGGTAAAGCCGGGTGCCGGCACCGCCGGCAAGAATGATACCTTTCATATTTGTGCACTCCTTTAAAATAGATTGAAAAGTTGTGCAGCTGTACGCCGCCCAGACGG
>CABQER010000135.1 GCA_902463235.1 uncultured Faecalibacterium sp.
TGGGCCGCTGGGCCAAGGTGGTGCTGGAAGCGGTGCTGAAAGTTGGCATCTTCCTCACCTATATGGTGGCCATCTCCAAGATGAAGGAAATCCACCGCGTGTTTGAGTACCACGGTGCCGAGCACAAGACCATTGCCTGCTATGAGGCCGGTGATGAGCTGACCGTGGAGAATGTGCGCAAGTACACTCGGTTCCATCCGCGCTGCGGCACCAGTTTCCTCATTCTGGTGGTCATCGTCAGCGTGTTCCTCTACAGCGTGCTGCCGTGGGGCAGCATCGGCCTGCGGGTGCTGTTCAAGCTGCTGCTTCTGCCGCTGGTCATGGGCATCAGCTATGAGCTGCTCAAGTGGTGCGGCCGGTCCGATAACATTGCCACCCGCATCATCCGCCAGCCCGGTATCTGGGTGCAGCACCTGACCGTGTTTGAACCGGACGACAGCATGATCGAGGTGGCCATTGCCGCTGTGACCCCTGTGCTGCCCGAGGACCCGGAGGATGGCAGATGGTAATTGCTGGTTTGACCCCGCGCGAAGCGGTGCGGGCCGTGGAAGCCCGGCTTTCCGCTGCAGGGTGTCCGGATGCCGATTACGATGCACGGGAGCTGTTCCGCGTGGCAGCCGGGCGGGATGCCCGCCTTTCCGACCGGGTGCTGACCACGGAGGAAGCGGAAAAGCTGGAAGCCCTCTGCACGCGCCGTGAGCAGCGGGAACCGCTGCAATACCTGTGCGGGATCTGGAGCTTTCTGGATTTTGACCTTGCCGTTGGCCCCGGCGTGCTCTGCCCCCGGGCAGACACTGAGGTGGTAGCGGAAGCGGCTGCCAATACCCTGACGGGCATTGCAGCGCCCCGGGTGCTGGATCTCTGCGCGGGGACCGGCTGTTTGGGGCTGGGCGTCAAGCGCTTCTGCCCGGCGGCGCAGGTGACCTGCGTGGAAAAAAGCCCGGAAGCCTTTGTTTATCTGGAAAAGAACTGCCGCTGCGCCCTGAAAGGGCAGGGCGGGCAGACGGAGGACTTGCTGGAGCCTACCGCATTTGAGCAGGCAGATGCCCCGGCCTTTGACTGGGGGCCGGCGCTGAACGCCCTGCGCGCAAAGGCAAAGCCAGCTTATGCGGTGCAGCCGGTGGAGGGCGACCTGTTCACCTACTGGCAGGGCCTGCCGGAAGGGCAGCTTGATCTGATCGTATCCAACCCGCCCTACCTCACCGCCGAGGAGATGCGGCATCTGCAGCCGGAGGTGGCACAGGAACCGGCCATGGCGCTGGAAGCAGGAAAGGACGGCCTTGTGTTCTACCGTGCCCTTGCAGAGCATTACCAGAATGCACTGCGGCCCGGCGGCGCACTGGTGCTGGAGATCGGCTGGCAGCAGCGGCAGGCTGTGGCGGCACTGCTGGCTGCAAACGGCTGGGCAGACATTGAGTGCCGCAAGGATTTTGGCGGCAACGACCGGTGCATGATCGCCCACAGACCCGAAAAATAAAAGTGAAAATAGAAACAACTTCTTGTTGTAATATTTTGATTTTGTGGTATACTATACTGGAAAGTATACGGACAGCCCGCGCACGGCGGGCAGCAGGAAGAAAAGGAGCAGCACGCTATGGCAAAAAATCAGAACAACAACACCGTTGCCCCGGCGACCAAAAAGACCGAGCCGGAGGCCAAAAAGGATGCGCTGGCCACTGCGCTGGCCCAGATCGAAAAGCAGTTCGGCAAGGGTGCCGTGATGAAGCTGGGCGACAACGCCTCCATGCAGGTGGATGCCATTTCCACCGGCAGTCTGGGTCTGGATCTGGCTCTGGGCGTGGGCGGTGTGCCCCGCGGCCGCATCATTGAGGTGTACGGCCCGGAATCCAGTGGTAAGACCACGCTGGCTCTGCACATTCTGGCCGAAGCCCAGAAGCAGGGCGGCGAAGTGGCCTTCATTGACGTGGAGCACGCACTGGACCCCACCTATGCCGAAGCGCTGGGCGTGGACATCAACAATCTGCTGGTCAGCCAGCCAGACACCGGCGAGCAGGCCATGGAGATCTGCGAAGCACTGGTGCGCTCCGGTGCCATCGATGCCATCGTGGTGGACTCGGTTGCCGCCATGGTGCCGAGGGCTGAGATCGAGGGCGAAATGGGCGACAGCCATGTGGGCCTGCAGGCCCGCCTGATGAGTCAGGCCATGCGCAAGCTGACTTCGGTCATCGGCAAGACCAACACGGTCTGCGTCTTCATCAACCAGCTGCGTGAAAAAGTGGGCGTGATGTACGGCAACCCGGAGGTCACCACCGGCGGCCGCGCCCTGAAATATTACGCCTCGGTGCGCATCGACATCCGCCGCGTGGAGGGCCTGAAGGACTCTTCCGGCCAGTTCATCGGCAACCACACCCGCGCCAAGATCGTCAAGAACAAGGTGG
>CABQER010000136.1 GCA_902463235.1 uncultured Faecalibacterium sp.
GCTCATGCCGATGCCGTTGTCCTTGATGCGGAACTCGTACTGCCCGCAGCCGCGCGCCTGCCCGGCAAGCTGGCGCACCCGCACCGAGACCGTGCCGCCCGCCGGGGTGAACTTGATGGCGTTGGACAGCAGGTTCAGCAGTACCTGATTCAGCCGGGTCTTATCGCAGTAGACATCCTCATCGGTCACATCCATGGCATCCATATAAAGCTCCAGCTGCTTTGCGTAGATCTGCCCGCTGACGATGGTTTTCAGGTCGTGCAGCACATCCGAAAGGTTGACTTCCACTTCTTCCAGATGGATCTTTCCGCTTTCGATGCGGCTCATATCCAGCACATCGTTGATGAGGGAAAGAAGATGATTGCTGGAAGCGAGGGTCTTGGCAAGATAATCCTTCACCCGGTCTTTATCGTCAATGTTGCTGAGTGCCAGCGTGGTAAAGCCGATGATGGCGTTCATGGGGGTGCGGATGTCGTGGGACATATTGGAAAGGAAGGTGCTTTTGGCGCGGTTGGCAGTCTCGGCCGCTGCAACGGCATCCGAAAGTGCCTGATTCACCTGCCTGTCGGCGGTGCGGTCGGACAAGACAAGGATATACTTGGTCCTGCCCTCTACCTCGCTGCCCATGGCGATGTTATGGAACCAGCGCCGCTCTTTGGTCTCCCGATGCTCAAACTCGAAATCCCATTCGCGTTGCTGCCCGCTGAGCAGTCCTTCCAGAAAGTTCTTGTCGCGATCCGGGTCATCCTTCGGGTGCAGCGCTGCCAGAGCACGGGCATCCTGCCGCACTTCTTTCCACGGGATGCCCAGCAGCCGTTCGACGTTGGGGCTGACATAATCCACCTTGGAGGTCTTTGCGTCCAGCATCAGGAAAACGTCGTCCACGTTCAGCGAAAGCTTTTGGAACAGCTCGTCCCGGTACAGGATCTCAGTGTCCTTCCGGCGCAGGGTCGTATGGCTTCTGCGCAGGATCAGCAGGATGATCAGCACAGCAAGGCCAAAGGCGATGCCCGCCACGATCTGCACCGTGTGGAACCACAGCTTATCCAGACTGGCATTGACGATGCTGACCGGCACAAGCCCCACCATCGTCCAGCTCTGGATCGTTGTGCCCTCATAGACCAGATAATAACTGGTGTCGCCCAGTTTGACCTTCAGGTTTCCGCTGCGGCCCTGCGCAAAATCATCCGAAAGGGCAAGAATCTGTTCCTCGGAAAGGTCGGAATGGTCGCGCAGCATCGCAATGAAGTTGTAAATGATTTCCTTGCGGTTTACGGAATTGTCAATCACCACCCGCCCATCCGGGTAGATCACATAGTTGCTGGCATTGCCCTGAAAAGCAGAGCTGTCCAGCAATCTCAGCACAGCATCATTATAATAGGTGATGGCAACGGCATCGTAGGCAAAGCCCCGGTAGCTGCCCTGCGTTTCGGGGCAGATGAACGCAAGCATCGGGGCTTTGCCGGGCAGCGCCGTATTCACGACGATATCCTCGCCATCGGAGAGCTTTTCGTCCAGATTGGTCTGCAGGCCAAGGTAGCCGGTTCCCCCGGTCACGGTCATGTAGTTGCCGTCATAGGAAAGAAAGTAGAAGTCAACAAATCCGGTTGCCTGCTGTGCTTCCTCGATATAGGCCTGAATTTCATCCTCATTCGAGGTGTTTTTCAGAAAGCCGTTGCACAGATGCAGATAGGTCAGGTTTTTGCGCACCATCTCTTTCAGCATACTATTGGATTTATACAGTACCTCTTCCAGATGCGAGGTGCTTTCCTGATAGATGGTCTGCGACATAAACGAGATGTACCGGAAGCTGAAACCGGCTGCCAGAAAGACCAGCAGAAGGGTGGCAGCGGCGGCAGAAAACCACTTGTGCCGGAAATAGCAGCTGCGTTTGGATTCGTGCTTTTCGTCTGCCATTCCGCTCACCTCAGTGTCATGTAGTTTTCCGGCTCTGCAAGCGCTGCGCCGCCGGAGATATAATCGCGCCATGTGTTTTTTACCCACGTATCTTCGCCAGCAGACGTGCCGCTATCGCTCGCAAGCAGCGCTTCCATCTGCTTTTCCGTTGCAAGGCAGGTCACGGTAACGGTGTCGTTATCTCCCAGCGGCTGCCCGTTCCGGGTGATGCCGGTCAGGGTATAGCTGCCGTTATTCTCTTTTACCTCCACAGCAATGCCGCTGACCACTGGCAGAGAACCGCGGTTGAAGGGCACAAACCCGCCCTCGCAGCCTTCCACAAAGGCGTGGACGGTCTCTTTCAGCTCCGCACCGGTCATGGTGCGCTGGCGGGACATCAGACCGTTTGGCATGATCATGGAAGCTGCCATTTTCTGGTTATAATCCGCCTGCAGCACACTGCCGGTAAAGCTGTTTGCGGTGGCAA
>CABQER010000137.1 GCA_902463235.1 uncultured Faecalibacterium sp.
CCGGTTATCTGGGCCAGCTGCCGCTGGGCCACGCCGGTTTCATGGCCGTGGGTGCCTACACCTGCGCTTTGTTCACCAAGTACAGCAATCTGCCCTCCGGCGTTGCTTTTGTCGTGGGTCTGGTTCTGGCCTGCATCGTGGCTGCGCTGTTCGGCGTGCTGATCGGCATTCCCGCCCTGCGCCTGACCGGTGACTATCTGGCCATCCTGACGCTGGGCTTTGGCGAGATCATCCGCATCACCCTGAACAACATCGATGATGTGCTGGGCTTCAAGCTGTTCTACGGTGCCAAGGGCCTGAAGAACATCCCCAAGTATTCCAACTTCGCCAATGTGTTCATCTGCGTGGTCATTACCTGCTTTGCCATCCACGCCATGATGAAGAGCCGCCACGGCCGTGCCGTGCTGGCCATCCGCGATAACGAGATCGCTGCCGAGAGCTGCGGCATCCAGACTACTTATTATAAGGTCATGGCCTTTGCATTCTCTGCCGCCTTTGCCGGTCTGGCCGGCGGCCTGTACGCCTGCTATCTGGGCGTTCTGGACCCCTCCACCTTCGGCTTCATGAAGTCCATCGAAATTCTGGTCATGGTGGTTCTGGGCGGCATGGGTTCCATGCTGGGCTCCATCCTGTCCGCGACCGTGCTTACCATCCTGCCCGAGGCGACCCGCAGCTTTGACAGCTACCGCATGGTAGTCTACTCGCTGGTGCTGGTCCTCATGATGATCTTCCGTCCGGGCGGCCTGCTTGGCAGCTACGACTTCTCCATGAACCGCATTGTGGAAAAGATCATGAACGGCGAACTGTTCCAGAAGAAAGCAAAGGAGGGCAAAGACCATGAGTGAGTTCCAGACCAAGTTACACAGTGTGCCCTCCGGCGGCTTTTTGACCGACCGCGACAAGGACAAAAAGCCCATTCTGGACGTGCGTGAGCTGGGCATCGACTTCGGCGGTCTGACCGCCGTGGATGGCTTCAACCTGATGATCGGCCGCAACGAGATCACCGGTCTGATCGGCCCCAACGGTGCCGGTAAGACCACCGTGTTCAACCTGCTGACCAACGTCTACCAGCCCACCCGCGGCTCCATCCTGATCGATGGTATGCCCACCGCCGGCAAAAAGACCTATCAGGTCAACCGCATGGGCGTGGCCCGTACCTTCCAGAACATCCGCCTGTTCAAGGAACTGAGCGTCATCGATAACATCAAGGTGGGCCTGCACGAGTCCATGAAGTACAATCTGGCCTCCTCTCTGATCCGCCTGCCCAACTACTGGAAGGAAGAGAAGAAGTGCACCGAACGTGCTCTGGAGCTGCTGGATATCTTCCACATGGCAGACCTCGCCAATGTGCAGGCAGGCAGCCTGCCCTACGGCGCACAGCGCCGTCTGGAGATCATGCGTGCACTGGCCACCAGCCCGAAGCTGCTGCTGCTGGACGAGCCTGCTGCCGGTATGAATCCCTCTGAGACTGCAGAACTAACCGAGACCATCCGCCGCATCCGCGACGAGTTCAACATCGCCGTGCTGCTGATCGAGCATGATATGAGCCTGGTCATGGGCATCTGCGAGGGCATTGCCGTGCTGAACTTCGGCCGCATCATCGCCAAGGGCACGCCGGATGAGATCCGCAACAACCCGCAGGTCATCGAAGCCTATCTGGGCAAGAAGGAGGGCTAAGCCATGGCTGATACGTTACTGAAAGTTGATAACATCAACGTCTATTACGGCAACATCCACGCCGTCAAGGACATCTCCTTCGAGGTGGATCAGGGCGAGATCGTCACCCTGATCGGTGCCAACGGTGCTGGCAAATCCACCACCCTGAAGACCATTTCCGGCCTGCTGAAGCCCAAGACCGGCGACATCCTGTACAAGGGCAGCAGCATCAAGGGCATGCGCGCCCACAAGATCGTGGAAGCAGGCCTTGCCCATGTGCCGGAAGGCCGTCATGTGTTCCTGCACATGACCGTGGAAGAAAATCTGGACATGGGTGCATACACCCAGCCTGCTTCCACCATTGCACCCAACAAGGAAAAGGTGTTTGAGCTGTTCCCCCGCCTGAAGGAGCGCCGCAAGCAGCTGGCGGGCACCATGTCCGGCGGCGAGCAGCAGATGCTGGCTATGGGCCGCGCCCTGATGAGCAACGCCTCCATGCTGATGCTGGACGAGCCCTCCATGGGCCTTTCGCCGCTGCTGGTGCAGGAGATCTTCGACATCATCCAGAACGTGCACAAGGAAGGCATGACCATCCTGCTGGTGGAGCAGAACGCACAGATGGCTCTTTCCGTGGCAGACCGTGCCTACGTCCTTGAGACGGGCCGTGTGGTCATGGAGGGCACCGGTGCCGAACTGCTGACCAACGAGCGCGTGCGCAGCGC
>CABQER010000138.1 GCA_902463235.1 uncultured Faecalibacterium sp.
GCGTTCTGACGGTCTTCCTCAAAGGCATTTGCCGTCATTGCAAAGATGGGGATGCCAGCCTTTGCGGCATCCGGCAGCGCACGAATCTGCCGCGTTGCCTCGTAGCCGTCCATGTTGGGCATCTGGATGTCCATGAGGATCAGGTCATACTGTCCGTCTGCCGCCTGCTTCATCTTCCGGACGGCGATCTCGCCATCCTCGGCAGATTCCACCTCAAAGCCCGCTTCCTTCAGGATCTCCACTGCGATCTCACGGTTCAGCTCGTTGTCCTCCACCAGCAGGATCTTTTTCCCTTTGAAGGCCTCCGCATTCAGCTGCACCGGCCTGCAGGCAGGCTCTGCACCGAACGGCTCTGCCAGCACTCTGCGCAGCTCCGAGAGGAACAGCGGCTTTTCGCAGAAGGCGGTAACACCGGCAGCACGGGCTTCCTCTTCAATATCGGCCCAGTCATAGGCGGTCAGGATGATGATGGGGCAGCTTTTTCCGATCACCTTGCGGATCTGCCGCACGATCTCGATGCCGTTCATATCGGGGATCAGCCAGTCGATGATGTAAACGCTGAATTCATCCCCCTGCTCCATGGCATACCGGGTGCGGATCACCGCTTCCCTGCCGGAGATCGTCCACTCCGGCCGCATCCCGATCTTGGACAGCATGGTGCTGACGCTCAGGCAGGTGTCGGTATCGTCGTCCGCCACCAGTGCCCGCAGCCCTTCCAGCTGCGGGAGCTGCCTGAGCTCCACCTTTTGTCCGCTGAGCGCAAAGCAGAGATTCACGATAAACTCGCTGCCCTTGCCCGGCTCGCTCTCAATGGCGATGGTGCCGCCCATCAGGTCCACAATGTTCTTGGTGATGGACATGCCGAGGCCGGTACCCTGAATGCCGCTGACGGTGGAGTTTTCCTCACGGGCGAACTCCTCAAAGATGTGCTTCTGGAATTCCTCGCTCATGCCGATGCCGTTGTCCTTGATGCGGAACTCATAGCAGGCCCGGCCCGCAGGCGCACCGTTTTTCTCAGCAATGCGAATGCTGATCATGCCGCCTGTGGGAGTGAACTTGATGGCATTGGACAAAATGTTCAGCAGGATCTGGTTCAGCCGCAGCGGGTCGGTGATGATATCCTCGTTCTCCACATCCATGGTATCAATAAAAAGCGACAGCCGCTTTGCCGAAACATTGGGCTGAATGATGGAGCGCACATCGTGGACGAGGTCCGGCAGATGCACCGCTTTTTCCTCGATCTTTACCTTTCCGCTCTCGATGCGGCTCATATCCAGCACATCATTGATGAGGGAAAGCAGATGCTGGCTGGAGGTAGAGATCTTTTTCAGGTAATCCAGCACCTGCTCCTTATTATCAATATGGGTCGCAGCCAGCGAGGTGAAGCCGATGATGGCGTTCATGGGGGTGCGGATATCGTGGCTCATATTGAACAGGAACTCCCGCTTGGCGCGGTTTGCCGCCCCCTCGTGCTGAAGCGCGATCTCCAGCTTGCGGTTCTGTTCCTCCAGCTGGGTCTGATACTTCCTCTCCTGCTCTTTTTTCTGCAGCTCCATCTCCTGCACGGAGCGGCGGCGCAGCAGCTGAAGGATCATTACAAGCAGGATGTAGCCGACCAGAACCGTCAGGATCAGCAAAAGCGCCTCCCGGAAGATTATTTTTTCATCCGTGTACGCATAGAGATCGAAGGATCTGCCATGGCAGAACATCCCGAAATAGCAGCCGGAGCCGTTCCAGTCCCGGGTATGGGTCAGCTTCTCTGCGGCCCCGGCTTTGCGGATCCCCTGCGCCAGCGGACTGCCTGCAACATCCTGCCCAATCAGCTCCGGGCGGTTTGCGGCAACGACCTGATTGTTCTGCACGATGAACAGCGTGCCGCTGGTTTCTGCCGGGTAGCCATCCAGTATGCTCTGGATGGACAGCGCCGTTTCCTCCACAAATTCCGCCGGGGTGTACCGGTAGGCAAGCAGGAGCAGCTCTGTGCTTTCTGCCCGGTGCGCCGCAACATCCACAGCAGAGCCATCTTCCAGCAGGACGCGCTTCACATAGGTCTTTCGCGGGTAAGATAAAACGTCCAGAACAGCGTCATTTTTCAGCTGGTCGCCAAACCGGTCATAGCCGATGCCGTTGGTCGTGGACTCGCACCGGAGCGTGCCATCCGGTCCCAGAACCGAAATGCCGGTGAGCCAGAGCTTTTCTGTCTGCCTGTTCAAGCACTGCGGGTCGGAGAGGTCAAGCGCAGGATTCTCTGCCAGCTGATGGACTGCGACCGCCGTGCGGCGGAGTGCCTTTGCCGTGATGGTATCGTTGTGCTTTTCAAAGCTGGTGGACTGGGATTTGACAAACTCAAGGGTCTGGCAAAAGCGT
>CABQER010000139.1 GCA_902463235.1 uncultured Faecalibacterium sp.
TCCGGCCAGTTCATCGGCAACCACACCCGCGCCAAGATCGTCAAGAACAAGGTGGCCCCTCCGTTCCGTGAGGCAGAGTTCGATATCATGTTCGGCGAGGGCATTTCCAAGATGAGCGAACTCATTGATGTGGGCGTGAAGCTGGGCATCGTGCAGAAGAGCGGCGCATGGTTCAACTATGGCGATGTCCGTCTGGGTCAGGGCCGCGACAACGCAAAGCAGTTCCTGAAGGACAATCCCGAGATCGCAAACGACATCGAGGGCCAGATCCGCGCCAATGCCGACAAGCTGTACGCATCCCGCCGCCCGGCAGGCAAGGGCGCTGCGGCCAAGGCCGAGGAACCCGCCAAGGCTGCAGATGCCAAGGAGCCGGTGGTCAAGGCTCCTGCCCGCAGCAGCGAGAGCGAACTGGATATCATGGTGGAGGACTAAATGTCCTTTTATAAACGCCGCCGCCCGAAGCAGGAAGAAGAAAAGTGCGCCGACCCGGCCAAGGCCCGCGCCCGCGCACTGGATGCGCTGGCCTCGCGCGAGATGTCCTCGGCACAGCTGTATGAACGGCTGTGCTATGGCTTTACCGAGCAGGCTGCAGCGGCTGCTGTGGCTGAGATGGTGGAGCTGGATTACGTAAACGATGACCGCTATGCCGAAGCCCGGGCACACAGCCTGCTTGCCGCCCGCAAGAGCCGCCGTGCGGCGGCCCAGAACCTGCGGCAGAAGGGCCTTTCCGGCGCGCAGATCGAGCAGGCGCTGGAAAACGTCTATGCCCCGGACGCAGACGGCGAAAGCCCGGAGCTGGAAGCTGCCGCCGCTCTGGTGCGCAGCCGCTACATGAAAAAGCTGGCCGATGGCCGCCGCGACCTTGTGGTGGCCGCCCTGCAGCGCCGCGGCTTTGCGTATTCGGTCATAAAAGAAGCGATAAAAAGAGCGGAAGAAGAATAAAAAGCACCCCTCAAAAGAGAAAGAGAGTATCATCCCCTATGAAAATTGCGTGTATTTCCCTTGGCTGCCCCAAGAATCAGGTCGATCTGGATGTGATGGTGCACATCCTGCTGTCTGCCGGCCACGAGACCGTGGCCGATCTGGCCGAAGCAGATGTGATCCTTGTGAACACCTGCGGCTTCATCGAGAGCGCCAAGACCGAAGCCATTGAAAACATTCTGGAAGCCTGCTCCTACAAGCAGCAGAACCCGGAGCTGAAGGTCATCGTCACCGGCTGTCTTGCCGAGCGCTACCGCAGCCAGATCGAGGAAGAGATCCCCGAGGTGGACGCGGTGGTGGGCTGTGCCTCCAACAAGGCCATCGACACCATCGTGGCCCGCCTGTTCCATGGTGAGGACCATCTGGAAAGCTACGGTGCCAAAAAGGACTTTCCGCTGGGCGGCAAGCGTGTCATCGGCACGCCTGCCCACTATGCGTACTTAAAGATCGCTGAAGGCTGCAACAACCGCTGCCACTACTGCGCCATCCCCGGCATCCGCGGCCCGCTGCACAGCCGCGATATGGCCGACTGCGTGGCCGAAGCCCGCTGGCTGGCCGGTGAGGGCGTGAAAGAGCTGATCGTGGTCGCACAGGACCCCACCGCTTACGGCGAGGATTGGGGCAAACCCGGCAGCATCTGCGAGCTGCTGGATAAGCTGAACAAGGTGCCGGGCCTCGAGTGGATCCGCATTATGTACGCTTACCCGGAGCGCATCACGGACGAGTTCATTGCCGCCATGAAGCGCAATGAGAAGGTGGTGCCCTACCTTGACCTGCCCATCCAGCACTGCAACGATACCATCCTCAAGAACATGAACCGCCGCTCCACCCGTGCGGAGCTGTTGGAGGTCATCGGCAAGCTGCGCCGCGAGATCCCCGGCATCACCCTGCGCACCACCCTGATCGCAGGCTTCCCCGGGGAGACTGAGGAGCAGTTTGAGGATCTGTGCAATTTTGTCAAGGAAGTAAAGTTCGACCGTCTGGGCTGCTTTGCCTACTCGGCCGAGGAGAACACCGTTGCTGCCAAGATGGACGGCCAGATCGATCAGGAGACCAAGGACAAGCGCGCCGAACTGGTGATGCAGATCCAGACCGGCATCATGGCCCAGAAGCAGGCCGAAAAGGTGGGCCAGACCGTGCATGTGCTTTGCGACGGCATCGACGAGGAGAGCGGCCTGTATCTGTGCCGCACTACCGGCGATGCTCCTGAGGTGGACGGCAATGTGTGTGTTTCCAGCGAGGAGCCGCTGTACCCCGGCCAGTTCTACGATGTTCTGGTGGACGACAGCGACCTTTACGATCTGTATGGTACTGTTGCAAAATAACAAATTGGAGGAATCTGTATGAATCTGCCCAATAAACT
>CABQER010000140.1 GCA_902463235.1 uncultured Faecalibacterium sp.
GTGGAGATCGGCTTCAACAACCGCTATCTGCTGGATGCGCTGCGCAACGCCCGCACCGAGAAGGTCCGCATGGAGATCAGCGGCCCTCTGAGCCCGGTCAAGGTGCTGCCTGCCGAGGGCAACGACTTTTTGTATCTGGTGCTGCCGGTGCGCTTCAAGAACGATTAAGAGGGCGAAATTATGCAGAAAATTCTCATCCATACGGAATTTATCAAGCTGGATGCCCTGCTGAAATATGCAGGCCTGTGCGAGACCGGCGGCGAAGCCAAGGAGCTGGTGCAGGGCGGTGCCGTGAAGGTGAACGGCGAGGTGTGCACCATGCGCGGCAAGAAGTGCCGTGCCGGTGATGTGATCGAGCTGGACGGCCAGACCGTGGAAGTGGGTCAGGGCCAGTAATGCGTCTGCTTTCACTGGAAGTTGCGAATTACCGCAATATTGCGGCAGCGCAGCTGGAACCTGGCCGGGAGCTGACCGTGATCTGTGGCAACAATGGTCAGGGCAAAACGAACCTGCTGGAGGCCATCTGGCTGCTGACCGGCGGCAAAAGCTTCCGGGGCGGCAAGGATGCCGAGCTTGTGCGCCGTGGAGAAACATTCGCGGTATTGGAGGCCGTCACCCAGCGCACCCGGCAGGAGGATCAGGAACCGGACGAACCGGCAAATGTGCGCATTACGGTGGGCACGCCGGATGCACAGCGCCCCGGCCGGTATGCATCGGTCAACGGCTCTCCGCCCAAGCGGGCGGCGGGCCTTGCGGGCAGCTTTCCGGCTGTGGTGTTCGACCCCGGGCACCTGAGCCTTGTAAAAGGTGCACCGGAAGGACGGCGGCGGTTTCTGGACGCGGCGCTGTGCCAGCTGTACCCCGGCTACCTTGCCACCTACCGCCGCTATGTGCGGGCATTGCAGCAGAAAAACGCGCTTCTGCGTCATTCCGCAGGCGGCACGGAGCGCCCGTGGGCAGAAAAATGCGCCCTGCTGGAAGTGCTGAACGTGGAGCTTGCAGCGCAGGGCGAGGCCATCCAGAAGCGGCGGCGGGAGTATCTGGCCCTGCTCACACCGCTGGCCTGCGCCAACTATGCCGAGCTTTCCCACGGGGCAGAGCGCATGGCGGTGCGGTATGCCGCCCAGTTTGAGCCGGGCGGGCTGTCCGCACTTTTGAAGCAGCGCCAGAACGAAGAGCTGCGCGCCGGGCAGAGCCTGTGCGGCATCCACCGCGAGGACGTTGAGCTGCTGCTGGACGACCAGCCCGCAAAGGTGTTTGCAAGTCAGGGACAGCAGCGCAGCGTGGTGCTGAGCCTGAAAATGGCCGAAGCGGCTGCCGCTGCCCGGATCACCGGAGAGCACCCGGTGCTCCTGCTGGACGATGTGCTCAGCGAGCTGGACGAGGGCCGCAAGCAGTATCTGCTCACCCGCATGAAGGAAAAGCAGACCTTTGTGACCAGTTGCGATGATACCGCGTTCCTGAAAACGGACGGCGAAGTGTACCGCATGAACGGCGGCGTGCTGAGCAAAGCATGAAGAAATGATGCAAAAGTACATGTGGCTGCCGGTGAATAAACGGCGCTTTATGCATGAACTGCCAGAATGAGGAAAATACTGTATGTATATTCATCTGGGCCGTGACTACGTGCTGAATGACCGGGACATTATCGGCATCTTCAATCTGGAAACCACCACCATCACCCCCCGGGGCCGGGAGTTTCTGAACTACGCCCAGAAGAACGGCGCGGTGGTGAGTCTTTCGGACGAGCTGCCCCAGAGCTATGTTCTGGCAGACGGGGCCGTGGTGGACACGGTGTATCTTTCGGAACTGTCGCCTGCTGCCATGCGGCGCAGAGCCGAAAAAATGATCGAGTAAACCAGCCAACAGGCGGAGAATATGCTCTGCTTTTACGATAGATCGAACAAAAATGCAAACATTGAACAAAAGGGAGAAAGGAAATGGCAGAAGAAATCATTACCAGCACAAATGCCGAAACCGCTACCGACCATGAGTATAATGCCAGCGAGATCCAGGTCCTGAAGGGTCTGGAGGCGGTGCGCAAGCGCCCGGGCATGTATATCGGTTCCACCGGCGAGCGCGGCCTGCATCATCTGGTCTACGAGATCGTGGACAACGCCATCGATGAAGCACTGGCCGGCTACTGCGACCACATCGAGGTGAAGATCCTCAAGGACAACATCATTCAGGTCACGGATAACGGCCGCGGCATCCCCGTGGACATTCAGGCGGACACCGGCTTGCCCGCTGTCACCGTCGTTTACACCATCCTGCACGCCGGCGGCAAGTTCGGCGGCGAGAACTCCGGCTACAAGGTGGCCGGCGG
>CABQER010000141.1 GCA_902463235.1 uncultured Faecalibacterium sp.
ATGTGGACTTCCGGGTCTACCGCAGCACCGGACGCCTGCGCAGAAGGCATCTGCTTCTGGGCGCGCCGCTGCTGGCTGTTCTGGCGCTGCTGGCGGCGAACCTTTTCGGCACAGGATGGATCTTTACCATCTCTGCGGACAACGTTTACCATCGCGGTCCGCTGAACAGTTTGCTTTACCTGCTGCTGTTCGGCTATTATGCCGAGAGCGTGTGGCAGGTGCATAAGGCCAAGCGCGATGGCGTTACGGTGGAGTTTTTCTCGGTGTACTACTTTGTGATCACCTGTGCGGTGGGCACGGTGCTGCAGGGTGCGTTCTACGGTATGGCCTTCGGCTGGCTGTCGGTGGCCATCGCCTTTGTGTTTGTGGACAGTCAGCTCCGCAGTCTGCGCAGCTATCTCGACGAGCTGTCCGGTCTGTTTGGCCGCAAGTACATGAACTACTGTCTGGAGCGCATCCACGCCACGCAGGAAAAGGATGTTTACGGCATCATGATGGACGTGAACTGCTTCAAGGAGATCAACGACACCTACGGTCATGGTGCGGGCGACCGCGCCATTCAGGAGATCGGTCACATCCTGTCCGGGGCGCTGGTGGCAAACTCGGTAGCTATCCGCATAAGCGGCGATGAGTTCATGGTGCTGATCCGGCACGGCTCGGAGGAGATCCTGAATAAGATCTGTGCCGCCATCGAGCAGCGGGTGCAGCGCTATAACGCCGCCGCCCCGGCGGGCAGCTTTCAGCTGTCTTTCTCCACCGGTGTGGCAAAGTATGAGGGCGGCAGCGTGGAGAAATTTCTGGCGGAACTGGACGAGCGGATGTATGCGGAAAAGCGCGCCTTCCACGCCGCCCGGAACGGCCATGCCGTACCGGAGCAGGGGAATGCTCCATCAATTTCAGAATAATGTCTAAAAAGAGTGATACTCTTCTTGACAATCTGACGAAGCAATGATAGAATACTGAACGTACCAACTGAATACCGACTTATCAAGAGCGGCTGAGGGGACAGGCCCTGTGAAGCCCGACAACCTGCGCGTGAGCGCAAGGTGCCAAATCCTGCGGGAAACCGAGAGATAAGAGTGCAACGCTCAGAGCTTTCGGGCTCTGGGCGCTTTTATTTTTCGCGCAAAAAAGCTTGAACGGAATGTTGGAGCAAGAAATACACACCCTGCTGTAAAAACTTTAGGAGGCAAAACAAATGGCAAGACACCTGTTTACTTCTGAGTCCGTCACCGAAGGACATCCCGACAAGATCTGCGACCAGATCTCGGATGCCATTCTGGACGAAATTCTGACCCACGACCCCGATGCCCGTGTGGCCTGCGAGACCTGTGCATCCACCGGCCTTGTCCACATCATGGGCGAGATCACCACCAACTGCTACGTGGACTTCCAGAAGGTCGTCCGCGAGGTGGTGGCAGATATCGGCTACACCCGCGCAAAGTTCGGCTTTGATGCCGACACCTGTGCCGTCATCTCCAACATCGACGGCCAGAGCCCCGACATCGCACTGGGCACCAACGATCAGGTGGGCGGTGCAGGCGATCAGGGCATGATGTTCGGTTATGCCTGCGATGAGACCCCGGAGCTGATGCCTATGCCCATCAGTCTGGCTCACAAGCTGGCAAAGCGCCTGACCGAGGTGCGCAAGAACGGCGAGATGGACTATCTGCGTCCGGATGGCAAGAGCCAGGTCACTGTGGAGTACGATGAGAACAACAAGCCCGTGCGTGTGGATGCTGTGGTCATCTCCAGCCAGCACAGCGACAGCGTCAGCATGGAACAGCTGCGTGCAGACGTGATGGAAAAGGTCATCAAGGCCACCATCCCTGCCGAGCTGCTGGACGAGAACACCAAGTATTACATCAACCCCACCGGCCGCTTCGTTGTGGGCGGCCCGCAGGGTGACACCGGCCTGACCGGCCGCAAGATCATCGTGGACACCTACGGCGGCTATGCCCGCCACGGCGGCGGTGCCTTCTCTGGCAAGGACCCCAGCAAGGTGGACCGCAGCGCTGCCTATGCGACCCGCTGGGTGGCAAAGAATATTGTGGCTGCAGGTCTTGCCAAGCAGTGCGAAGTGCAGGTGGCGTATGCCATCGGCGTGGCAAAGCCTGTGTCCATCATGGTGGATACCTTTGGCACCGGCACCGTCTCGGATGAGAAGATCGAGCAGGCTGTGGAGAAGGTGTTCGACCTGACCCCCGCTGCCATCATCCGTGATCTTGACCTGCGCAAGCCCATCTACCGCAAGCTGGCCGCCTATGGTCACATGGGCCGCGAGGATCTGGGCGTGAAGTGGGAGAACACCGACCGCGTGGATG
>CABQER010000142.1 GCA_902463235.1 uncultured Faecalibacterium sp.
CCGTCTGCCGCCCTGCTCGTTGTACCAGATGATATCATCGGTGCCGTAGATGCTCTTGGCATAGTCCACGGCCTGTTCCAGCGTTTCGCCCTCGATCATCCGGTTTACAGCGGCCCACAGCATACTGCGGGAATACACCGAGTAGACATTGTTCACATAGCCCATCACCGCCTTGGCACCGCCTGCCAGCAGGCCGTCTGCCATAGAGGTGTCCACATGGCCGTTCTTGCCGTAGAACTCGCAGGTCTCGCTGAGCACGATGCCATTGCCGCGGTAGGCACTGCGGAAGAAATCGCCGTTGACGGCATACATACCGTTCACCTTGACCACGCGGTGGGCCAGCAGGTCAAAGCCATAGCGCAGATCGCTCCAGAAATCCGATCTCTCGGTCAGCAGGATCAGCGGTTCCGTGGTAGTCTTTTTGAACAGCCAGCCGTATTCATAGGTGTAGTACGCGCCGTGGGTGCTCAGGATGCACAGGTCGTAGCGGCCCATCCTGCGCAGGTCGGATACAGTAACGGTGGTATCCAGATCCGTCTGCAGGCCCACCGAATCCCAATAGGTCTGCATGTAGGCATAATACGGGTAGCGGGTGCTGTTGATCGTGTTGTCAAACGCATAATAGATCGCCGCCGTGCCCACCCGCTTGTTCTCTGCCAGCTCCTGCAGCTGGCTCTCGTCCAGCTCCGGCAGGGCTGCGGTGTTCTCCTCCTCCGGGTCGGTAAGCAAGATGCCGCCCAGCGCGCCGCAGCTGTAGGTAAAGCTGATCATGCCGTTTTCGGCATCGGTGTAGACAGATCCCTGCTTCACAAGGCCCTGTGCGGTCAGCGCATCCAGCTGCTGCAAAGCAGCATCTGTGCGCTCGTCCTCGGTCATCTGTGCATAGTCGCTGCCTCCGGTCAGTGCGGTCACAGCAGCATCTGCCTGCTGCATCTCGCGCACATCTGTGGCCGAAAGGCTCTGCTGCACAGCCGCCTGTTCTTCCGGCTGCTGTGCAAAAGCCGCTGTGGGCAGCGCTGTGAGCGCGAAAGCCAGAGCGCACAGTGCACACCCAAAACGGCGGAGCATATCGTGTTCCATTCCCATTTCCTCCGGGCATATCTGCCGCCCAATGCGGCACGCCACCCTTTTCCAGCAGGCATCTTCCTGCTATTTTCTTTGCGCGGCAGACGCTCTGCAAAGGAGCTTTCTGCTGCACCTTCATTGTAGATGGTGCGGTCTGCTTTGTCAAGCATTCGTGCGGATTTTGCAAAGCTGTCACACCCGGTGGATTGCAAACGGTGTGCAAGCTGTGTATAATAGGATAAACTGGGTTGGTATTGCCCGCTGCAGCGGCAAAACCCGGTGTGCATCTGGGAACGAAAGGTGGTGCTTTCTTGGAAAGCATTCGACAATATTTTAAACGAACGGATAAGATCTATCTGCTGCTGTGCATCTTCAGCAGCACCATGGCGGTGGTGGCTCTTGCCTCCTGGGCCGCAAAGCAGGGCAACGGCTTTGCCACGGACGAGATCACTGGTGCCATTACCGGCATCGGCGATTACCGCCGCGCGCTGGTGCAGGCCGGTGCGGCGGTGCTTGGCATCGTGATCGCGCTGCTGCTCTCCTGCATCGACTACCGCAGCCTTGTCAAGGTGTGGCCGGTGCATGTAGCCCTGACATGGGGTCTGGTGCTGCCCACGCTGTTCATCCGCAATGTGGCCATCGGCCCGCTGACCATCGGCTTCAACGCCGGTGACACCGACAACTACTCCTGGTACAAGCTGGGCGGCTTTACCTTCCAGCCCACGGAGCTGGCAAAGATCAGCTTTATCCTTACCTTTGCCATGCACCTGAACAATGTGCGCAGCCGCATCAACGAGCCAAAGGAGCTGGTAAAGCTTCTGCTGCATCTGGCCGTGCCCATCCTTATCATCCACATTCAGGGCGACGACGGCACCGCCATCATCTACGCCATCATCGGCTGCTGCATGATGTTTGCAGCGGGCCTGAGCTGGAAGTATATCATCGGTGCCATTTCGGCAGCAGCTGTGGCCGTGGCGGCGGCGTTTGCCTTTTTCAGCGATAAGATCGGCAAGGGCTACCAGTGGTACCGCATTCTGGCCGTTATCGACCCGGAGAATTCCACCGGCTGGGCACCCAACGAAGCCACCTGGAAAAACATCATCTACCAGCAGCAGCGCGGCGAGATCGCCATCGGCTCCGGCGGCATCTTCGGCAACGGCCTGTTCAGCGGCCGGTACTACAGCGT
>CABQER010000143.1 GCA_902463235.1 uncultured Faecalibacterium sp.
TGCCGGAGGATATGATCCCCTGCTGGGATATGCTCTTTGCCCCGGAAAGCGGCGAACCCCGGGATTCCTCCTCCGCTGCCATCGTGGCCTGTGGATTGCTGGAAGCGGCAAAGTATGTGGACGAAACAGAAGCTGCCCAGTGGCGCACACTGGCACGGCAGATGCTGGCCAGCCTTGCCGCAAATTATGCGGTAAAGCCTGGTACCCTCGGCTCCGGCCAGCTGCTGCACGGCACTTACAGCAAAAAGAGCCCCTACAACACCTGCACCCCGGAGGGCGTGGATGAATGTACGAGCTGGGGCGATTATTTTTACATGGAGGCGCTGACCCGCCTGACCAAAGACTGGGAGATGTACTGGTGATGAACTTGCAGACCAAAGCGGATTTTACCGCACTGATGCACAAATTTCTCGACCCCCTCAAGCCCTGTTATTCCGCAGGCTGCGCCCGGCTGCATCTGGGCGAGACGGGTGTGACCTACAACCAAAATGCCATTGAGCTGGAAGCCTTCAGCCGCCCGCTGTGGGCGCTGGTGCCCTTCTGGGTGGGCGGCGGCTCTGACCCGGAGTTTGAAAAAATCTACCGCAAGGGTCTTGCCGCCGGCACCGACCCGGAAAACCCCGAATACTGGGGCACCACCGGGGAATACGACCAGTGTTATGTGGAGATGGCGGCTATTGCCTGCGGCATCCTCACCGCACCGGAAAAGCTGTGGACCCCGCTTTCTGATACCGAAAAACAGAACCTTGCCGCATGGCTGGGGCAGATCAACGCCCACACCATCCCGGACTGCAACTGGCAGTTTTTCCGCATCCTTGTAAACCTTGCCCTGAAAAGCGTGGGGATGCCTTACAGCCCGGAACTGCTGGAGGATGGCCTTTGCAAAATTGACAGCTATTACAGCGGCGACGGCTGGTCCACCGATGGCGCCTCCGTGCAAAAGGATTACTACATCCCGTGGGCCATCCAGTATTACGGACTGCTCTACTCTAAATTTGCCGCCGACACCGACCCCCGGCGTGCTGCACTCTACCGCCAGCGCGCCCAGCTGTTCGCGCAGCAGTTCGTCTATTGGTTCGATGCCAACGGCGCAGCCCTGCCCTTTGGCCGCAGCCTGACCTACCGCTTTGCCCAGAACAGCTTCTGGGCGGCCTGCATCTGGGCAGGGCTGGAGCCGCTGCCCCTGCCGGTGATGAAGGGGCTCATTGTCCGCAATTTCCAGTGGTGGCTGAACCAGAAAATGTTTGACCGGGACGGCATCCTCACCATCGGCTACTGCTACCCGCAGATGTACATGGCCGAGCGGTACAACGCCCCCGGCAGCCCCTACTGGGGCATGAAGAGCTTTTTGCTGCTTGCTTTGCCGGATGACCACCCCTTCTGGTCTGCCGAAGCCGCGCCCATGCCCGCATTGGAGCGGCTCAAGCCCATGCCATACGCCAATATGCTGGTGCAGCGCCGGGCGGGGCGGGTAACGGCCTATGCCGCCGGTGTCAACGAGGGCCACGGTCACGGACAGTTCCCGGAAAAGTATGCAAAATTTGCCTACGATACCCGCTTTGGCTTCTGCGCCTCCCGCAGCCGGGAGGTGCTCAATCAGGCCGCGCCGGACAGTATGCTGGCCTTTGTCATCGACGACAACGTGTTTGTGCGCAAGGTGAGCAAAACGTGGAAAATTGAAGCCGGGGCTGTGACCGCGCAGTGGTCGCCCTTCCCCGGGATTGAGGTGACCACCACTATCACTCCCACGGCCACCGGCCACCGCCGCCACCATGAAATTGACAGCAGTTTCGACTGCGAAGCCTATGACTGCGGTTTTGCCGTGCCCAATTTTACACCGGGCTACGCCGAAAGCGCGGAAAACGATACCGCCGAAGCCCATTGCGACACCCTGTGCTGCGCCGTGCGCGGCAGGGGAGAAGCAGTGGTCATCGGCTGCGACCCTAACACCAGCCTGTACTTCACCAATGTCCATCTGCCCGCCGTGAAGTACCACATCCCCAAGGGACACACGGTGCTGGACACCGAGGTCTTTGACGAAGCAAACTGATGCCGCTTCTTTCTATAGCAGTTTGCGTTTTTAATGCACAAGCAACATCCGCAAACTGCATATCGCAAATATGCCGTTTTGATAGGCACTATTTTTGAAAATTGCGATAGAAAAACAGTCGTTTTTGTGCGGCTGTTTTTCTTATATTCTGTGCTATAATGAGAGCAGAAAATGCTGCGAGGTGACATT
>CABQER010000144.1 GCA_902463235.1 uncultured Faecalibacterium sp.
GCCGGTGCCAAGAACGGCATCTTCCCCGTGGACGATGTGACCAAGGCTTACCTCAAGGGCCGCAGCCAGCGTGAGCCGGTGTTCTTTGAGGCCGACCCGGATGCCGAGTACGAAAAGACCATTGAGATCGATCTGGACAAGCTGGAACCCACCGTCAGCTACCCCCACCTGCCCGAGAACACCCACCTTGCCAGCGAGGGCAAGGACATCAAGATCGATCAGGTTGTGATCGGCAGCTGCACCAACGGCCGTCTGGAGGACATGGAAGCCGCCTACAACGTGCTCAAGGGCAAGCACATTGCCAAGGGCGTGCGCGGCATCATCATCCCCGCCACCATGGCCGTTTACAAGGAATGCATCCTGCGCGGCTGGACCACTGCCTTTATTGATGCAGGCTGCATCGTGTCCACCCCCACCTGCGGCCCCTGTCTGGGCGGCTACATGGGCATTCTGGCCGAGGGCGAGCGCTGCGTTTCCACCACAAACCGCAACTTTGTGGGCCGCATGGGCCATGTGAAGAGCGAGGTCTACCTTGCTTCTCCCGCCACCGCCGCCGCCAGCGCACTGACCGGCTGCATCACCGACCCCCGCACGGTCTGATCGGAAAGGAGCACAACAATGAACGCAAAAGGTTCTGTTTTCAAATACCCGGACAACGTGGATACCGATGTCATCATCCCGGCCCGCCACCTGAACACGCAGGATGCCAAAGAGCTGGCCAGCCACTGCATGGAGGACATCGACAAGGACTTCGTCAAGAAGGTGAAGGACGGCGACATCATGGTGGGCGGCTGGAACTTCGGCTGCGGCTCCTCCCGTGAGCACGCACCGCTGTGCATCAAGACCGCCGGCATCTCGGTGGTGATTGCCAAGAGCTTTGCCCGCATCTTCTACCGCAACAGCATCAACATCGGTCTGCCCATCATGGAGTGCCCGGAGGCTGTGGATGCCATCAATGCGGGCGACACCGTGAGCGTGGACTTTGACACCGGTGTCATTACCGACGAGACCAACGGCAAGGTGTTCCACGCCGAGCCCTTCCCGCCGTTCATCCAGGAGATCATCTCTGCCGGTGGACTGATGAAGTCCATCAAGGCGAAGCAGCAGTAACCCTCTCAGGCGCTTCGCGCCAGCTCTCCCAAAGGGCGAGCTTTTTGGCATCTTCCCGAATGTATTTTCTTCTAGGATAAACAACGAACAATATCTTACCCGCCTGAAAAGCTCCCCCTTCGGGGGAGCTGGCAATGCCGCAGGCATTGACTGAGAGGGTTCAAACCGATAGAAGGAGTTTCCCAATGGAAAAAAACATTGCTGTCATCTGGGGCGACTGCTCCAGCCCGGAGATCGTCAAGCAAACCATCCGCGTGCTTGACAAGGTGGCCGAAAAGTACGGCCACACCTTCCACTACACCGACGCTGCCATGGGCGGCGAAGCCATTGACAAGTACGGCGACCCGCTGCCCCAGCACGAGCTGGACAAGTGCCTTGCTGCTGACAGCGTCCTGCTGGGTGCCGTGGGCGGCCCCAAGTGGGAGGGCCTGCCCGGTGAGCAGCGCCCGGAGAAGGGCCTGCTGCGCCTGCGTGCAGGCATGGGCCTGTACTCCAACAACCGCCCGGCCAAGATCTGGCCCCAGCTGGCTCCTGCCAGCCCCCTGAAGCCCGAGATCGTGGCACAAGGCATCGATTTCATCATCGTGCGTGAGCTGATCGGCGGCGTATACTTTGGCAATCACGAGACCCACACCCTCGCCAGCGGCGAGAAGCAGGCCATCGACTCCATGCCCTACGCGGAGCACGAGATCGAGCGCATCGGCCGCATCGGCTTTGAGACCGCACGCAAGCGCCGCAAGAAACTGTGCTGCGTGGACAAGGCAAACGTTTTGGACACCAGCCGTCTGTGGAGAAGTGTGATGCACCGCCTGCAGGCTGAATACCCGGATGTGGAATACAGCGAGATGTTCGTGGACAACTGCGCCATGCAGATCGTCAAGAACCCCGCCCAGTTCGACGTGATCGTTACCGAGAACATGTTCGGCGACATCCTGTCGGACGAGGCTTCCATGATCACCGGCTCCATCGGCATGATCCCGTCCTCCTCTCTGGGCGACGGCACCCGCGGCCTGTATGAGCCCATCCACGGCTCGGCCCCCGATATTGCGGGCAAGGACATCGTGAACCCCACCGCCTGCATCCTGTCTGCCGCCATGATGCTGCGCTACTCCTTCGGC
>CABQER010000145.1 GCA_902463235.1 uncultured Faecalibacterium sp.
AACATTTTTCCAAGGGGCTTGACAGCACCGGAAAATTGGCTATAATGGTCTTAGCACTCAGGAACAAGGAGTGCTAAACAAACAAAGCGAACGCAAAAAGGAGGCAGGCGCTATGACGATGGATGCACGCAAGCAGCGAGTCTTGCAGGCGATCGTGGCGCTGTATGGTCTCGAAGGCGAGCCCGTTGGCAGCAGCGTGCTGGCAAACTACTTTGACATGGCGGTTTCCAGCGCAACGCTTCGCAATGAGATGGCGGCGCTGACAAAGCTGGGCCTGCTGGAGCAGCCCCACACCAGCGCGGGCCGTGTGCCCAGCGCCAAGGGCTACCGCTATTACCTTGATAATCTGCTGACCGACGATCAGCCGCTGGATCGTGTGAGCCGCGCCCGTGTGGATGCGGTGTTCGCAAGCCTTGACCACGAGCCGGAAAAGCTGGCGCAGGGCGCAGCCCGGGCGCTGGCCGCCATCAGCGGCTGCACCGCCGCCATCAGCACCCCGTGTGCCGAGGATCTGTGCATCGCCCACTATGAAGTGGTTCAGGTGGGCCGCAGCGCAGCGGCTGTGCTGGCCGTTACCACGGCCGGTTACGTTCGTACCCGTGTGGCACGGGTGCGTACCGGCCTCTCCCGCGAGAATGCGGCAGCACTTGCCGCACTGCTCAACCGCAACCTCACCTTTGTAGCGCCGGTGGATCTTTCCACCCGGCTGCTGGCAGAGCTGTGCAGCCAGATCGACCCGGAGCTGGTGCCCGTTATCAGTGCAGCGGCTGCCATCCTGCAGGATTCCGTCAAGCCCCACGTATTTCTGGGCGGCGAGCAGTACCTGCTGGACTGGCCCCAGCTGGACGGCAAGGTGGGCGACATCCTCACACTGCTGAACGACGAGGAGCAGGCCGCTGGCCTGATCGCACCTCCGGCAGAACGCAGTGAGAGCGTGCTGCTGGGCGAGGATCTGGAACCGCAGATCCCGGGCCTGTGCATCGTGAGCGACCGGTATCTGGTGGGCGGAGGCCTGTGGGGCTCCATTGCATTGATCGGCCCCACCCGGATGCCCTTCCAGAAGCTGATGCCGCTGCTGCATTACTTTGCAGATCAGCTTGGCGAAGGAATGAGCGGCAAACGAAAAGACACCCCGCAGGCTGCCGTACCACGGCGGACTGTGATCTATAAGGAGGATCTGGAATGAGCGAAGAAGCAAAAAAGACGGCTCCGGCTCAGGAAGCGGAGCAGCCCGAAACGGCTCCCGAGGAAAAGGCCCAGCAGGCAGCACCCGAACAGGAACCTGCTGCCGAAGCTGCCGACCCGAAGGATGACAAGAAGAAGGATGGCGGCTGGTTCAACAAGAAGGCCCGCGAGCTGGAAGCCGTAAAGGCAAAGCTGGACGCGGCCGAAGCCAACGCTGCACAGGCCAAAGACCAGCTGCTGCGCATGGCAGCGGAGTACGAGAACTACCGCAAGCGCTCCACCCGCGAAGCCGACCAGAAGTTCAACGATGGCATTTCCTTTGCGGTGAACCAGATCATTCCCATTCTGGATACGCTGGAGATGGCAGCCAACGCCCCCACCACCGATGAGAACTACAAAAAGGGCGTGACCATGACGCTGGACAAGGCCGCCAAGGCGCTGGATGCCCTCCATGTGGAGGAGATCGAGGCGCTGGGCAAGCCCTTTGATCCCAACTTCATGAACGCGGTGCAGCAGATCCCCGCCCCGGACGGACAGGAGAGCGGCACCGTCATCACGGTCTACCAGAAGGGCTACAAGCTGGGCGATAAGATCGTCCGCCATGCGACCGTTGTAGTGGCCGAATAACAAAGCAGAAACCCGAAAGGGTTTTGAATATAACATCCGCTTACAAACATTTGAGCATCACATAAACAATAAGATTTGTTCTTTCGAGAGGAGTTTTCATTATGAGTAAGATCATTGGTATCGACCTTGGTACTACCAACAGCTGCGTGGCTGTCATGGAGGGCGGCGAGCCCGTTGTTATCGCAAACTCTGAGGGTGCACGCACCACCCCGTCTGTGGTCGGCTTTACCAAGACCGGCGATCGTCTGGTGGGTCAGGTCGCAAAGCGTCAGGCCATCACCAACCCCGAGAACACCGTCGCTTCCATCAAGCGCTTCATGGGCACCGACCACAAGGTGACCCTGAACGGCAAGGAGTACACTCCCCAGCAGG
>CABQER010000146.1 GCA_902463235.1 uncultured Faecalibacterium sp.
GCGACGGCCACGAGTACGAGCAGACCTTCCGCCGCGGCGACCCGGACGGCCCGCTCAAGTGCATCGGCACCGTAGCCGATGGCGTCACCGGCACCCGGGTCACCTTCAAGCCGGACCCGGAGATGTTCCGGGATACCACCGTGTACGACTTCGACACGCTGGAAAAGCGCCTGCGGGAAGAAAGCTTCCTGAACGCCGGTGTCAAGATCACTCTGACCGACGAGCGTGAGATGTACACTCCCGTACTGGAGGACGGCAAGGAGGGTGAACCCTGCTACCGCACCGAGGTCATGTGCTACGAGGGCGGCATCAAGAGCTTTGTCACCTATCTGGGCGAAAAGCGCAAGCTGGATGTGCTGCACCCCAACGTCATCTACCTAAAGGGCCAGACCGACCGGGGCATGGCAGAGATCGCACTGCAGTACAATTCCAGCTACAACGAGCTGCTGCTGAGCTTTGCCAACAACGTCAACACCCCGGACGGCGGCACCCACGAGGAGGGCTTCAAGAACAGCCTGACCCGCGTGTTCAACGATTATGGCCGCAGCCACGGCCTGCTGAAGGATAAGGACGAGAACCTGTCCGGTGCAGACGTGCGCGAGGGCCTGATCTGCGTGATCTCTGTCAAGCTGCAGGAGGCGGAGTTTGAGGGCCAGACCAAGGCAAAGCTGGGCAATACCGAGATCCGCACCCTTGTTTCCAACATGGTCTACTCCAAGCTGATGGAATTCTTTGAGGAGAACCCCGGCGTGGCAAAGGCCATCTTTGAAAAGGCCACCCAGGCCGCCCGCGCCCGCGCCGCTGCCAAAAAGGCCCGCGAACTGGTGCGCCGCAAGAGCGCATTGGAGACCAGCCGGATGCCCGGCAAGCTGGCAGACTGCCGCGAAAAAGACCCCAGCCGCACCGAAATCTTCATCGTCGAGGGCGATTCTGCAGGCGGTTCCGCCAAGATGGGCCGTGATTCTGCCATTCAGGCCATCCTGCCGCTGTGGGGCAAGATGTTGAACGTGGAAAAGGCCCGCGCCGATAAAATTTACGGCAACGACAAGCTGATGCCGGTGGTGCTGGCGCTGGGCTGCGGCATTGGGGACGAGTTCGATATCTCCAAGCTGCGCTACGATAAAGTGTTCATCATGGCCGATGCCGATGTGGATGGCTCCCACATCTGCACCCTGATGCTCACCTTCTTCTTCCGCTATATGCGCCCGCTCATCGAGCAGGGCCATGTGTATGTGGCCCAGCCGCCCCTGTTCAAGGTGCAGAAGGGCAACACCATCAAATATGCCTACAACGACGCCGAAATGGCCGTGCTTTCGCAGGAAATGCCCGGCGCAAAGGTGAACCGCTATAAGGGCCTTGGTGAGATGAACCCCGAACAGCTGTGGGAGACCACCATGAACCCCGATAACCGCGTGATCGTGCAGATCACCATTGACGATGCAGAAAAGGCCGACGAAGCCTTTACCATCCTGATGGGCGATCAGGTGGAGCCGCGCCGCCGCTTTATCGAGACCAACGCCCAGTACGCAAAGCTGGACGTGTAAGAAAACCCTCTCAGGCGCTGACGCGCCAGATTCCCCCTTTTGTCACCTACGGTGACATCTTCCCTCAAGGGGGGAGCTTCAGGCAAAAAGATAAACTTTTCCTTCTCACGCAAAAAAAGCTCCCCCTTTTCGGGGGAGCTGGCAATGCCGTAAGGCATTGACTGAGAGGGTATGATCCTACGGAGGAAATAATGGAAGAAGATTATGTGATGATACCGGGCAGCGGAACCAAAAAGATCATCCGCGATGTGAAAAAGGAGATCGAGACCGCATTTCTGGACTACTCCATGTCGGTCATCGTGTCCCGCGCCCTGCCCGATGTGCGCGACGGTTTGAAGCCTGTTCACCGCCGCATTCTGTACACCATGCACGAGCGCGGCAACGACCCCAGCCATCCCTACCGCAAATCCGCCGACACCGTTGGTGCGGTGCTGGGCTCCTACCATCCCCACGGCGACGCATCGGTCTACGATGCCATGGTCCGTCTGGCACAGGACTTCTCTCTGCGCTATCCGCTGGTGGATGGTCAGGGTAACTTTGGTTCTGTGGACGGCGACCCCCCGGCTGCTTACCGTTACACCGAGGCCCGCATGAGCCGCATGGCGG
>CABQER010000147.1 GCA_902463235.1 uncultured Faecalibacterium sp.
GTATCAAAAATTCGGGCGTTTGTATAGGCTTTTTTGAGAAACTCCGAACTTTCTTGCCATTTTGTAACCTGAAATGTGGTCTGTGCAACTGCAAACAGGGGTTTTTGCGGGTCAGAGGGGCCTTTCCATGCCTTCAACTCGGCCAGATCGGCAAAAACGAACACCTCTCCGCGGGTGTGGCCCACGATCCCCTGCACCTCCGGATGGGTCTTGTCGCCTGCCACCAGCAGCACCGCCCCCGCCTTTTCGGCCTCGGCGGCAATGCGCTGGATCTTCTGCACGAAGGGACAGGTGGCATCATGGTAGGTGATGCCGCGCGCATCCAGCTCGTCGTACACGGTGCGCGGCACGCCGTGGCTGCGGATGACCACCTCGTACCCGGCGGGCACATCGGCGATGGCATCCGCCACAAGGGCACCCTTTTTCTGCATATCCTCCACAGCCTGCGGGTTATGGATCAGCGGGCCGAGGGTGGCCACCTTGCAGCCTTCGTTCAGCAGGCCATAGGTCAGGTCCACCGCCCGCTTGACACCAAAGCAGAACCCCGCCGTTTTGGCAACTCGGATCTCCATCTTTTACGCCCCCATCTTTTCCCACGCATCCAGCAGGGCCTGCTTGTTGGCACGCAGCTTTTTGGTGTCGCGGCGGCTCTCCATGGCAAACTGCTCTGCAGGCATCGGCTCGCCGTAGATCACCCGTACTTTGCAGAACAGGTGCATTTTTCCATCCGGCGTATCGTACAGGATGCGGCAGGGCACTACGTCCACCCCGGCCCCCGCCGCAATGACGAACAGTCCGCTCTTGGGCGGCAGAAGCTTCCCGTCCTTTTCGCGGGTGCCCTCCGGGAAGATGAGCAGTGTTTCGCCGTTTCTGCACTTTTCTACGGTCTGCTCAATGGCAGCCATTTCATCCTTTGTGCCGCGCACGCACACCGCGCCGCAGCAGCGGAAGAACCATGTGAGCAGGGCGTTGATCTCGAACAGTTCCTTCTTGGCGAACACGATCATCCGCCTGCTCCACCGGGTGACCACGATGAACACCGGGTCGATGGCGGAGACATGGGTGGGCGCAAGGATGCAGCCCTTTGTCTGCACCTTTTTCAGGTTTTCGCGGCCCTCTACATGGATGCGGAAGCCGATATGCCACAAAAGCCACGCAAAGGGCACTAAGATGTAATATAATATCATTTTATCGTTTTATTCACTTTCTCCGCAATGATCTTCTTCATTGCAGCAAGGCTCTGTTCAAAATCCAGCTCCGAAGTATCCAGCAGCACGGCATCGTCCGCCTGCTTCAGGGGCGCAGCGGCACGGTGGGTGTCCTGATAGTCCCGCTGCTTCACGTCGGCCAGCACCTCTTCATAGGGAGTATCGATGCCCTTGGCCTGATACTCTTTCCACCTGCGTGTGGCGCGGGCTTCCGGCGTGGCGGTGAGGAAGATCTTCACCGTGGCATCCGGCAGCACCACCGTGCCGATATCGCGGCCGTCCATCAGCACGTCCTGTTTCTTTGCCATATCCCGCTGCAGTTCCAGCAGAAAGGCGCGCACAGCCGGGTTTGCGCCCACGGCAGAGGCAGCCATACCTGCGGCCTCGGTGCGGATGGCGGTGCTCACATCCTCTTCCTTTAAATAAATGTGCTGCTCGCCCTCAATGGAGGCCAGCCGCAGCTCGATCTGGGGAAGCAGCGCGTTCACTGCGTCGTTGTCCTTAGGGTCCTTGCCTGCGCGCAGGGCATACAGTCCGATGGCACGGTACATAGCACCGGTATCCACATAAATATAGCCCATTTCAGCCGCCAAACGGCGTGCCAGCGTAGATTTGCCTGCACCTGCAGGCCCGTCGATCGCAACAGATACCATGTTGTATCTCTCCTTTTTAAACTGAACGATTTAAAATGGCCTCCGCATTCGCTGTGGCCATCTTCAGCGGAAAATCATTTTAAATATTTACAAATCTGGAAAATCTGCGGATTTTCCAGATTTGATTTTTCACAAGCGGGGCCGCAACGGCCAACTGAATCTGCTGCTCGTTCCCTTCAGGAACAGTTGCGCAGCGGTCTGTGAGACTATCCCGGCAATAACTCTTTTTGTGAAAACGTATTTTGAAAACGACCGCAGTCGTTTTCAAAATACAAATCAAAAA
>CABQER010000148.1 GCA_902463235.1 uncultured Faecalibacterium sp.
CCCGGGAGCTGACGCTGGACGAGATCCCGGCAGGAAAGGTCAAGGACTACCTGATGGCCTCCGCTGCCTGCTTCCCGGCGCTGCGTGCGCGGGAGATCGACGGGGTCAAGTTTCTGGATGGCGGCTACAGCGACAACATGCCCACCGGTCTTGCCAAACGCATGGGCGCGGATGAACTGGTGTGCGTCGATCTGGAAGGCGTGGGCATCACCCGCCCCAACCTCACCGGCCTGCCCACCGTGATGGTGCGCAGCTACTGGGAGCTGGGCGATATCCTGCACTTTGACCCCGACACCGCCCGCCGCAACATCGAGCTGGGCTACTATGATACCCGCCGCGCTATGGGATATCTGCGGGGGTGTGCCTATGCTGTCTCCTGCGATGCCCAGAGCTGCGCGGACGCTGCTGCGTTTCACGCAAAATTTGAGCGGGTGCAAAAGGCCGTGCGGGAGAAATACCCGGTCACCCTGACGGCGGATGCGGCCCTGCTGCTGGCCAAGATGAAGGATGCCGACCTTGCCCCGCTGGAAGCCGCCGCGGAAGATGCCGGTGTGGACCCGGCCCATTACTACACCACCCATACTTTGTGCGATGCATTCCTTGCAAAGTGCGATCAGGCACGGATGCAGAGCTTTGCACCGCTGTTTGAGGGCAGTGCCGATGCGGCGCGGGCCGCACTGGCCGCGCTGCTGCCCAATACCTTTTTGCAGGCGCTGGTCTGGCGCACCCTGACCACGCCGGAAGCCGAGCTTTTGCCGGAGGTGACCGAACATGAAAGTGTATAAAGGTTCCTGCGCTTCTCCCGGCCTTGTGCTGGGGCAGGTGAGCCGTCTGGAGCACCATGTGGAGACCACGACCGTGGGCCCCTTTAAACCGTCCCGGGAGCTGCAGCTGCTCACCGATGCCATCCGCACGGCACAGGACGAGCTGGAATCCATGGCAGACCGTGCCGCACCCAGTGAGCAGGCCATCTTCCAGTTCCAGAGCATGATGCTGGACGACGAGGGCATGATGAACGAGGTGCGCTTCTGCATCAATGCAGGCATCGGCGCGGCAGCGGCCATGAATCAGGTGGGCCAGCGCTACGCCGACCAGCTGGCCAACATGAAGGATAACCCCTACATGCAGCTGCGCAGCGTGGATATTCTGGACGCCACCCGGCGGGTCATCAACATCATCACCAACCGGCCCCGCATGTGGCTGGCGCTGGACCACCCGGTGATCCTTGCCGCAGAGCGGCTGATGCCCACCGACCTGTTCAGCGTGCCTTCCGGCATGATTTTAGGCATCATCACGGCAGAGGGCAGCGGCCAGAGCCACGCGGCCATCATTGCCCGGGCAATGAATATCCCGGGCATCGTGCAGGTGGGCCGGGATTTTCTGGACGACTGCGACGGCCGCACCGTGATTCTGGACGCCACCGGGGGCCAGTGCACGCTGGACCCGGACGCTGCCGCCCGCCAGCAGGCCGAGACCCGCATCTGCGAGCTGCAGCGGGAGAACGAAGAGATGGGGCAGCTGCATGCTCTGCCCAACAGGACAAAGGACGGCCAGCCCTTTGAGCTGCTGGCCAACTGCTTTGGGCCGGAGGACATCGACACGGCCATGCAGTCCGGCGCACAGGGCGTGGGCCTGCTGCGCACCGGCTACATGATGCTGCCGGGCCGCATCCTCGATGAGCAGGAACAGTATTTCTTCTACTGCTCCTGTCTTGCTGCCGCCAAGGGCTGCCCGGTAACGGTGCGCACCTTCGACTTTGGCTCAGACCGCACCATTTCCGACGCCTATCAGGGCCTGCAGTCTTCCAAGCTTGGCCTGCGGGGCATCCGCAACAGTCTGCGCCAGCCCCACCAGTTCGAGACGCAGCTCTGTGCGCTGCTGCGCGCCGCCGCCCGCGGCCCGCTGCGGGTGATGTTCCCCATGGTGACGAATGTGGAGGACTGGGACGCAGCCATGCGTGTGGTGGAGCGCTGCCGCGAGCACCTGCGGGAGCGCGGCGTGGCGTTCAACGAAGATACAAAGTTCGGCGTGATGCTCAGCGTACCCGCTGCCTGCCTGACCGCTGAGGAATTTGTAGAGCACGGGGTCGATTTTCTTGTGGTCGGCACCAACGACCTGACCCAGTA
>CABQER010000149.1 GCA_902463235.1 uncultured Faecalibacterium sp.
TCATGGAGGGAGGCTTTGGCAATACGGCCAAGTTTTCCTTTTCGCCAGAGGCTCCCTCTCCGAGGGAGCTGTCGAGCGTATGCGAGACTGAAGGAGTTACAGATCCACCACGCTGCCGACCTCGGCAGGAGAGGTGGGCACCACGCCCAGCACGGCGTGGTCAGTGCTGCGGTTGACCGTAAAGGTCACGCTGCGGCCCGCCGCGAAATCCGGGTGATAGGTCAGCTCCAGCGTCTGCCAGTTGTCCGGCACTGCGCAGAAGCAGTGCAGCAACGCGCCGCGGCCTGCCGTCAGGTTCAGGGTGAACACCGAAGCATCCGCCGCGTTCTCGCCGTAGAGCGGCGCAGCAAAGCTGCCGCAGCGCACCGGCTTGCCATCGCACACAGCGGTAACGCCGGTGCCCATACTGTACAGGTCGCCAAGCGTGCACACCTCACGGCTCTGCAGATAGCTTGCGCCCACCGGCAGGGTGGATGCGGAGAGGTTCTCCACCGAGAGGTACACCAGCACATTGCCCATTTCCTGCGCAGGGGCATAACCCAGCAGCTCCACGGCAGCTTTGCCGTCCAGCAGGGCAGGTTCGCCTGCAAGACGCGGCTGCTGCGCCGCTGCAGGTACGCCGGTGAGCAGCGCTGCCGCAAGGCTGACCGCACCGGAGCCGGCACATTTCAGGAATGACCGGCGGGAAATGGACTGGGACATGGAACTTCCTCCTAAAATAATCGTTTCCTTATACAATAAAGGATTGCGCCGCTTCTGTCAAGGGATGGGCCGAAACTGTAACCGAATCCTTACTCAAAGGCTTCGTTCTCCTCGGCTTCGGCCTGACCGCGCAGGGTATCGGCATAGCCAAAGGGCACGATGTCGATGGCTTCCACCAGACGGTCCCGCATCCACAGCTGCACATCGGTCTGCACCGTGTAGCCACAGCCGGGGTCTGCCATCCACTGCTCCGGGCGGCGGGTGGGCACGGCGCGCTGGCTGAGCATGCTCATGATCACGCCGCCATGGGTCACACAGGCTGCTTCGGTCACATCCATGCGGATCATATACTCAAACAGCTTCATCAGGCTTTCGGCGCAGCGGGCGTGGAACTGGTCGGTAGGCTCTGCGCCTTCGGGCACATAGCCGGAGCCGGGGGTGATCCACTTTTTAAAGTCCTCGTCGTGCACCAGCTCCTTGACCGGCTTGTTCTCAAACTTGCCAAAGCCGGCCTCCCGCAGGTCGTGCACGGTAAAGGTGTGCTTTGCATCCGGGAACAGGATGTTGGCTGTTTCCACCGCGCGCAGCAGCGGGGAGGAGAACACGGTATCCACCTGCGGATACTCGAACCGCTCTTTCAGCTCATTGAGCTGCGCGCGGCCCTCGTCGCACAGAGGGATGTCGGTGCCGCTGCCGATGTACAGGCCCTGCAGGTTGCCTGCAGTCATGCCGTGGCGGATGAGATGAAGCTTGAACGTTTTCATGGATAGTGCCTCTCTTTATCGCTGTGCGGCGGCACGGGAACGGGCGGCAAAACCCGCTGCGGAGAAAAAATCTGGCAGAAAAACGTGTCGTCTGCCAGATTTTTTGCTCTTTGGCAGCAGCTGCGGCCCCGCGCACGCCACAAAATGTATGCGTTAATACCTATAGTTTAGCATAGATATGGTGTCCAGAGCAAGTCTTTTGACAAAAATGACGAAAATCAACGAAAAATATCGTCACTTTTCTTGCTTTACAAAAGGTTTTCCGTTGTGTATAATCAACCTGCTGTAAACCAAAAACAAGGATGTCCCCTTACATCGAACTTTGAGGAGCCAAAAATCATGGAATTCAACCGTATCATCAAGCTGCTGCGCAAGGAACGCGGCATCACCCAGAAGCAGGCCGCCGAGGATCTTGGCGTCTCGCAGGCGCTGCTGTCCCACTACGAAAAAGGCATCCGCGAATGCGGCCTGGACTTTGTGGTGCGCGTGGCAGACTATTATAATGTTTCCTGCGATTATCTTCTGGGCCGCAGTGCAGAGCGCAACGGCATGATGCTCTCGGCAGAAGACCTTCCGAACCCGGACAAGATGAAGGACAACATCTACCACGGCAGCGTGCTGCCCACCATGAACAAAAAGCTGATCTCCAACAGCCTGAA
>CABQER010000150.1 GCA_902463235.1 uncultured Faecalibacterium sp.
GTGCCCTTTGTGCAGGAGGTGTTCTCCACCCGCGTGGCGGTCAAGCGCTTTATGCCAAAGACGGATTGCGTCATCGAGCTGGGCGGCGAGGATGCCAAGATTTTGTTTTTGACCAACGGCACCGAGGTGCGCATGAACGGCAGCTGTGCCGGCGGCACCGGTGCCTTCATCGACCAGATGGCCACCCTGCTGAAGATGAGCGCCGAGGAGATGAACAGGGCCGCTGAGCAGGCACAGCGCACCTATACCATCGCCTCCCGCTGCGGCGTGTTTGCCAAAAGCGATGTGCAGCCTTTGATCAATCAGGGTGCCCGCACCGAGGATATCGCCGCCAGCATCTATAAGGCGGTGGTCAACCAGACCATCGCCGGTCTGGCACAGGGACGCCCCATCAAGGGCAATATCCTTTATCTGGGCGGCCCGCTCACCTTCAGCACCGTGCTGCGCAAGAGTTTTGACGAGGCACTGAACGTGACCGGCACCTGCCCGGAGAACAGCCTGCTGTATGTGGCACTGGGCGCGGCTCTGTATGCCGACAAGGAATTTGTGCTCACTGAGGTGGCCGCTGCGCTGGACAAGTACGCCGCCACCGCTACCTACGCCAGCGAGCCGCCGCTGTTCGCCAGCAAGGAGGAGTACGAGGCTTTCCATGCACGGCACATGTCCCACAGCGTGCCCCGCGTGGCCTTCAGCGCCCACTGCGGGCCGGTGCATATCGGCATCGACTCCGGCTCTACCACCGTCAAGCTGGTGGTGGTGGATGAAAAGAGCCAGATCTTGTACACCAACTATCAGCCCAACCTTGGCAACCCGCTGCCCCTCATCCGGGAGCAGCTGCTCAAGATTTACAAAGAGCACCCGGGGCTGCAGGTGGCAAGCGTCACCACCACCGGCTACGGTGAGGAATTAGTGAAAAACGCTTTCCGCTGCGATTACGGTCTGGTGGAAACGGTGGCGCATTTTACCGCTGCCAAGTACTTTATGCCGGATGTGGATTTCATCATTGACATCGGCGGGCAGGACATGAAGTGCTTCAAGATCGAGGATGGCGCCATCAGCAACATCTTCCTGAACGAGGCCTGCTCCTCCGGCTGCGGCAGCTTTTTGCAGACCTTTGCACAGGCACTGGGCTACGACGTCAAGGAGTTTGCCGCACTGGGTCTGTTCGCAGACCGCCCGGTGGACTTGGGCAGCCGCTGCACCGTGTTCATGAACAGCTCGGTCAAGCAGGCGCAGAAGGACGGTGCCAGCATTGAGAATATCTCAGCAGGCCTGTCCATCAGCGTGGTCAAGAACGCGCTGTACAAGGTGATCCGCGCTTCCAGCCCGGAAGAGCTGGGCCGCAAGATCGTGGTACAGGGCGGTACCTTCTATAATGAAGCTGTGCTTCGCGCCTTTGAAAAGGAGATGGGCGTGGAGGTCATCCGACCGGACATTGCCGGTCTGATGGGCGCTTACGGCGCTGCCTTGTACGGCCTGCGCCAGAGCCATAAAAAGAACCAGACCACCTCTGCCATGATGGATGAGCAGGAGCTGGAAAAGTTTGCACAGCAGGTGGTCAGCGTCAAGTGCGGCGGCTGCGGCAACCATTGCCAGCTGACCGTCAACACCTTTGCCGATGGCCGCAAGTTCATCTCCGGCAACCGCTGCGATAAGCCCGTTACCGGCAAAAGCGAGGATAACAGTCTGAACCTGTACGCCTACAAGCAGCAGCTGCTGGCAAGCTACAAGCCTGTGCCCGGCAAGCGCGGTTCCATTGGCATCCCGCTGTGTCTGGGCTTTTACGAACTGCTGCCCTTCTGGTACGCCTTCTGGACGAGCCTTGGCTTTGCGGTGCACACCAGCCCGGTGTCCACCCGCGGGCTGTATTTGGCCGGACAGGCTACCATCCCCAGCGATACCGCCTGCTTCCCGGCAAAGCTGAGCCACGGCCACATCAAGGCACTGAGCCAGATGCAGCTGGACGCCATCTTCTACCCATGCCTGACCTACAATGTGGACGAGGGACTGGGCGACAACCACTATAACTGCCCGGTGGTGGCCTACTACCC
>CABQER010000151.1 GCA_902463235.1 uncultured Faecalibacterium sp.
AGGCTGTGATGGACTTCTCCGACAGCTACGCTACCGGCATCCAGTCCATCATCGTGCCCGAAGGCTCCGATATTGCTTCCCCGGATGATCTGGCCGGCAAGAAGATCGGCACCCAGCGCGGTACCACCGGCTACATCTACTGCTCCGATGACTTCGGCGACGACAATGTTGTGGCTTACGACGACGGTCTGACCGCTGTGCAGGCTCTGAACAATGGTCAGGTGGATGCAGTTGTCATCGACAACGCTCCCGCCCAGGAGTTCATTGCTGCCAACCCCGGCCTGAAGATCCTGGATACCAGCTACGCCGAGGAAGATTACGCCATTGGTATGGCAAAGGGTTCTTCTCTGGAAGATGCCGTCAACGCCGCTCTGAAAGAGCTGAAGGCTGACGGCACCCTGCAGTCCATCGTGGACAAGTACATCACCGCTGAATAATCAGCTGCTGTACCACAAGAACCACGGGGAGGCGGTCCCTTTTGGGGCTCCTCCCCTTTTTTAGAAAAATAAGGTTACAAAAATCTGACAAAATCGGAAAGTGAGGATGCGAATGGCTGCTCAATACGAACTGCTCAAAGAGCTGCTCAACAGCGGCACCAAGCTCAGCTTCGGGCAGGAGTTCTTCTTCAAATTTTATCAGGCCTTCATCCTGAAAGACCGCTGGACGCAGTACATCAACGGCGTGAGCACCACCCTGCTGGTCACTGCCATTGCGCTGGCACTGGGCATCGTGCTGGGCAGCGTGGTGGCACTGGTGCGTGTGGCACACGACCAGCAGCGCCCCGGCCGCAAAAACCCGGTGCTGGGCTTCTTCAATGCGGTGTGTCAGGTGTACACCACCATCATCCGCGGCACGCCCATGATGGTGCAGCTGCTCATCATGAGCATGGTCATTTTTGCCAACAGCCGCAACTTTACCATGGTGGGTGCGCTGGCACTGGGCATCAACTCCGGTGCCTATGTGTCCGAGATCATCCGCGGCGGCCTGATGGCCGTTGACCCCGGCCAGATGGAGGCCGGCCGCAGCCTTGGTTTGAACTACATGACCACCATGGTGGTCATCATCATCCCGCAGGCCATCCGTGCGGTGCTGCCCGCACTGGGCAACGAGTTCATCGTCCTGCTGAAGGATACCTCCCTGATCACGGTCATCGGCGGCAAGGAGCTGCTGTACGCCGCACAGGGCATCATGAACCGCACCTACGAACCCATGTTCCCGCTGCTGGGTGATGCACTGATCTACCTTGTGCTGGTCATGCTGTTCACCCGTCTGCTGGCAAAGTTTGAGAGGAGGCTTGCTCAAAGTGACCGATAAGATTCTGGAAGTCCGCGGCCTGACAAAGACCTACGGCGGCGAAAAGAAGCCGGGCGCAAAGCAGCCCACCCCCACTCTGGACGTGCTGAAGGGCATCGATATCGATATTTACCGCGGCGATGTGGTCTGCCTGATCGGCCCCTCCGGCTGCGGCAAATCCACCTTTCTGCGCTGCCTGAACCGGCTGGAGATTCCCTCCTCCGGCAGCATCAAATTTGAGGGCACCGAGGTGGACGAAGCCCACATCGACGCTGTGCGCCAGAAGATGGGCATGGTGTTCCAGCACTTCAACCTGTTCCCGCACCTGACTGTGAAGAAAAATCTGGAGCTGGCCCCTACCCTGCTGAAGCTGAAGGATAAGGAAGCCATCTCCGCCAAGGCAGACGAACTGTTGACCCGCGTGGGTCTGGCCGACAAGGCCGATGCCTACCCCAAGAGCCTTTCCGGCGGCCAGCAGCAGCGTATTGCCATTGCCCGTGCCCTTGCCATGGACCCGGACGTGATCCTGTTCGACGAGCCCACCAGCGCCCTTGACCCCGAAATGGTGGGCGAGGTTCTGGAACTGATGAAGGAGCTTGCCCACACCGGCATCACCATGCTGGTGGTCACCCACGAGATGGGCTTCGCCCGCGAGGTGTCCAACCGCGTCATCTTCATCGACGACGGCAAGATCCAGGAGGACGAGCCGCCGCAGGAACTGTTCAC
>CABQER010000152.1 GCA_902463235.1 uncultured Faecalibacterium sp.
GGGCAGTGGTGGCGGCAGCCGGACACGAACACGCTGGTGCGCACCCCCGGGCCGTTGGCAATGTCATAGTATTTGATGGTTGCGTAGTTCATAATTTTAGCGGCCTAGCCCTCTCAGGCCGCTTCGCGTCCAGCCTGTTCCCCCTTTTGGCTTCGCCATCTTCCCCCGGCGCGGGGGAAGTCTGTCAAAGGGAGAGCCCCTGGCGAAACCACACACTTTGCATGGACTGCCAAGGCCTCCCACTTTGGGGGAGGTGGCATCGCGTCAGCGATGACGGAGAGGGCAAGAATGCTTTCCTTTCTACAAAAAAGGTTACAGATGCAGCACGCGGTCCTTGATCTCCTGCGTGCGGCCCTGATTCCAGAACTGGGTGCCGATATAGCCGCAGGTGCGGCGGGCAACGTTCAGCTTGTTCTGGTCGCGGTTGCCGCACTTGGGGCACTCCCACACCAGCTTGCCGTCATCCTCCACGATCTTGATCTCGCCATCGTAGCCGCACACCTGACAGTAGTCGGACTTGGTGTTCAGTTCGGCATACATGATGTTGTCGTAGATGAACTGCAGCACGCTCATGACGGCTTCCAGATTATCCTGCATATTGGGCACTTCCACATAGCTGATGGCACCGCCCGGGGACAGGCGCTGGAAGTCGGATTCAAACTTCAGCTTGGTGAAGGCATCGATCTGTTCCGACACATGCACATGGTAGCTGTTGGTGATATAGTTCTTGTCGGTAATGCCGGGCACGATGCCAAAGCGCTTCTGCAGGCACTTGGCGAACTTGTAGGTGGTGGATTCCAGCGGGGTGCCATAGAGGGAGTAGTCGATGTTCTCGGCCTTTTTCCAGGCGTTGCACTTGTCGTTCATGTGCTGCATCACACTCAGGGCAAAGGGCTTGGCACCGGCATCGGTGTGGCTCTTGCCGGTCATATACTTCACGCACTCATACAGACCGGCATAGCCCAGACTGATGGTGGAGTAGCCGCCGAACAGCAGCTTGTCGATCTTTTCTCCCTTTTTCAGTCGGGCCAGTGCGCCGTACTGCCACAGAATGGGAGCGGCATCGCTGGGGGTGCCCAGCAGCCGCTTGTGCCGTGCCTGCAGTGCGCGGTGGCACAGGGCCAGACGCTCGTCGAAGATCTTCCAGAACTTCTCAAAGTTGCCCTTGGAGGAGAGTGCCACATCCACCAGATTGATGGTGACAACGCCCTGATTGAATCGGCCGTAGTACTTGGGCTTGCCGGTCTCGGGGTCCACATAGGGGGTCAGGAAGCTGCGGCAGCCCATGCAGGTGTAGCAGTGGCCTTCGCCGTTTTTGTCCACCTTGAGCTCCAGCATCTTCTTTTCGGAGATATAGTCGGGCACCATGCGCTTTGCGGTGCACTTGGCGGCCAGCTCGGTCAGGTAGTAATAAGGAGTGCCGGGGCGGATGTTGTCCTCTTCCAGCACATAGATCAGCTTGGGGAAAGCGGGGGTGATCCACACACCGGCCTCGTTCTTCACGCCCTGATAGCGCTGGCGGATGGTCTCCTCGATGATGATGGCAAGGTCTGCCTTCTCCTGCGGATTGCGCGCCTCGCCCAGATACATGAACACGGTGATAAAGGGGGCCTGACCATTGGTGGTCATCAGCGTGACCACCTGATACTGGATGGTCTGCACACCGCGGTTGATCTCGCTGCGCAGGCGGCGCTCTACGATTTCCTTCTTGCGCTCGGCAGAAACGTCCAGACCGGCCATTTCCACTTCTACCTCAGCGGCGATCTTCTTGCGGGAGACATCCACAAAGGGGGCGAGGTGGGTCAGGCTGATGCTTTGGCCGCCGTACTGGTTGGATGCCACCTGTGCAATGATCTGGGTGGCGATGTTGCAGGCGGTGGAGAAGCTGTGGGGCTTTTCAATATAGGTGCCGGAGATGACGGTGCCGTTCTGCAGCATGTCCTCCAGATTCACCAGATCGCAGTTGTGCATGTGCTGGGCAAAGTAGTCGGAATCGTGGAAGTGGATCAGACCCT
>CABQER010000153.1 GCA_902463235.1 uncultured Faecalibacterium sp.
CAGCTCTGCCTTGCGGATGCTTCCGATGCAGAACATGCCGATGTGAAGCGCATCGTGGAGGAATATCAGACAAAGAATCAACGCATCGTATACAAAAAGATCGAAAACAAAGGCATTGCGGCCAACACCAATGCTGCGGCAGAGCTTGCCGCAGGGGAATATCTGGCCCTTGCCGACCACGATGATATCCTTGCGCCCCACGCCATGTACACCATGGGCAAAGCCATTCTGCAGCTGCGGGCGCAGGGCGAGCCGGACGGCTTCCTCTACAGCGATGAAGCACTCTTTTCCAAGAGCATCCAGCGGCCCATGGTGGCCCACTTCAAGCCGGATTACGCCCCGGACTACCTGCTGTGCTGCAACTACATCTGCCACTTGGCGGTGTTCCAAAAGGCGCTGTGGGATGAGATCGGCGGGGAGCGGCCGGAGTGCGACGGCAGTCAGGATCACGACCTGTTCCTGCGCCTTGTGGAAAAGACCGGCGGCGCGGCCCATGTACCGCAGGTGCTGTACTACTGGCGGGTGCACGCAGGCTCCACCTCCGGCGGCACCGATGCCAAGCCCTATGTGGCGGCAGCAGCCAAAAAGGCGCTGGCCGACCATCTGGCCCGCACCGGACGCACCGGCACCGTGGAGGATGGCCTGTTCCCCAGTACCTACCGGGTGAAGTGGGATATCGTGGGCGACCCGAAGGTAAGCATCCTCATCCCGAACAAGGACCACACCGACGATCTGGAAAAGTGCCTGCACAGCATCTGGACCAAAACCAGCTGGGAGAACTTTGAGGTTATCGTCATCGAGAACAACTCCACCGACCCGGCGACCTTTGCCTATTATAAGGAAGCCCGGCAGCGCTACGACGGCCTGCAGGTGGTCAACTACCCGCAGAAGGGCTTCAACTTTTCCGGCATCAACAACTTTGGCCGGAAGTACGCCAGCGGAGATTACCTGCTGCTGCTGAACAACGACGTGGAGGTGCGCAATGCGGATTGGCTCACGGAGCTTTTGCGGCAGTGTGCTCACCCCGGCGGCGCGGCCATCTGCGGCGCAGAGCTTTTTTACCCGGACGAGACGTTGCAGCATGCAGGCGTTGTGACCGGCCTTGGCGGCTACGCGGGCCACAGCCACAAATACCGCAAGGCGGGCGGCAGCGGCTACATGTTCCGCGCTGCAACGGTGCAGGACTTTTCCGCTGTCACCGGTGCCTGCCTGCTGGTAAAGACCAGCGTGTGGGACGAAGTGGGCGGTCTGGACGAAGCCTTTGCGGTGGCCTTCAACGATGTGGATTTCTGTCTGCGGGTGCGGGATGCAGGGTACCGCATTGCGTGGACACCCTATGCTCAGCTGACCCATTACGAGAGCAAGAGCCGCGGCGGCGACGAAAAAGACCCGGTGAAGGCCCGGCGCTTTGCCGCCGAGCAGCAGCGGCTGTATGCCGTGCACGGCAAGGCGAACATCCTGCACGACCCCTACTACAACCCCAACCTGACCATGGACCGGGAGGATTTTTCTGAAAGCAATGATCTGCGCGGGCTGAAAGAGGGACGTATCACGGTGCAGTGGAGGGGAGATGCCTCGCCCTCTCAGGCGCACTGACGTGCGCCAGCTCCCCCGAAAGGGGGAGCTTTATGCGCTGTGGAGGAAAAGAAAACCTTCTGTTTGCAGGAAAAACTTGCCGATTCGCAGGGAAAAAGCTCCCCCTTCGGGGGAGCTGGCATCGCGCAGCGATGGCTGAGAGGGTTATTAGGAGGAACACCAAATGAACATCAAGGGCCATTTTGAGACCATCACCCGGCACAAGCTGCTGGTGATGAAATACTGCTTTGCCTGCGGGCTCTATGAGCAGGGCCTTGCCCATGACCTGAGCAAGTACAGCCCTACCGAGTTCATTCCGGGCTGCATCTATTATCAGGGTGACCACAGCCCCAACGAAGCGGAACGTCTGGCGCGGGGCTATTCCTCCGCGTGGCTGCACCACAAGGGCCGCAACAAGCACCATCTGGAATACTGGA
>CABQER010000154.1 GCA_902463235.1 uncultured Faecalibacterium sp.
TCTCCACCTGTTTGCAGGCATCGGCCAGTGCCTGCCGTGCCTCGGCGTCGGTCATAGCGTGGTTCTGGTAGGTTTTCATCATGATTACTCCTTAAATCCAAACGTAGGTATCTCTGCCCACCGCTGGCGCAGAAAGTGCATGCCCAGCTTGGGGCGGCGATCCCGGGTGAACAGACCTTTTTTGTTGCCATCCACCCGCATGGGGCCCTGCACAGTGTCGTAGTCTGCAAAGTTCCAGACAAATTCTCCCACAAACCACGGGCGCTTGTCAAACTCTGCATCCAGACGGCGGTAGAACTCCACCTGAAACTCCTCACTGAACATCTCGGCTCCGGCGGTGTGCAGCCCTGCCACGGTGTCCGCACCGTACTCGCTCATCATCACGGGCTTGTGCTGCTCTGCCCAGAAATCCAGCTCCTGATTCAGGCCGTAGCAAGCGGCGTCCATGTCACCGGAAAGGTTGTACCAGCCGTAGTAGCGGTTGATGCAGACGATATCCATGGTGCGGGTGGTGATATCCTTCGTATAGTCGTTCTGGCAGCAGACGAGGGTGACCGGGCGGTTCTGCGGGTCCAGCTGATGCGCCAGCTCATACAGCGGGTGCCAGTAATCGTAGGCATCCTGCGGGAAGTGCTCCAGATCCGGCTCGTTGCCAAGGCTCCACAGCACCACGCAGGGGTGGTTTTTGTCCCGATGGATCATCTCGGCAAGCACCTGCCGGTGATGCTCCGCAAGGGGGTATTCCTTATAGGGGTTCACCGCTGCCCCGCCGCCGATGCCCACCGCCGGGGTCTCGTCCATGACCAGAATGCCCTCCCGGTCGCACAGGTCGTAGAACTCCTCGGCGTAGGGATAGTGGCTGGTGCGCACGGCATTGGCGTTTGCCCAGTGGATCAGGTTCACATCCTTCACGTTCAGCACCGGGTCAAAGCCTCGGCCATGGGCGGTAAAGTCCTCGTGCTTGCAAAAGCCCTTGAAATAGAGCGGCTTGCCGTTCAAAAGCACCTGTGTGCCCCGCACCTCAATGCTGCGCACACCAAAGGTCTGGTCGTAGACATCTGCCCCGCAGGTGGCATGCAGGGTGTACAGGTAGGGCGTGCCGGGTCTGGGCTCCCAGAGATGCACTTCCGGGATGGTGATCGTGCCTTCTGCACTCTCGGCGCTTGCAACGGCGTTGCCGTCAGCATCCAGCACCGTGACACGGACAGGTGCGCTGCCGGTGGTTTTTACCGCGTACTGCACCGTGCCGTCCACGGCGGGCACTATGGTCACATCCTCGATGTACTCTTTAGGGGTGGTGTAGAGCACCACCGGGCGATGGATGCCCGCATAGTTGAAAAAGTCAAAGTTGGGGCGGTTCTGGGGTGCGGCGGCACGCTTGGCAGCCTCCACACTGGGGATACCCGCGTTGTCCGAGCCAAAGAAGGCCAGCTGCCCGTCCTCGTTGCCCACAGGCAGGGTGCTGTGGTTCACCCGGTTGTCACAGGCTACGGTCAGCAGTGCGGTCTCGCCGGGTTGCAGCAGAGCGGTGACGTCCGCTTCAAAGGGGGTAAAGCCGCCCTTGTGCTGCGCAATGAGCTGGCCGTTCAGCCAGACCTTGGCCGTGTGGGTCACCGAGCCGAACCGCAGCACCACCCGCTGCCCGGCGCAGAAGGCGGGCAGGGTGACCTTGCGCTGATACCACACCCAGCCGTAGTGGCGGCGCAGGGCGGTGGTCTGGTCGTTCTGGTCGTTGTAGCTGGCAGGTACCGCGATGGGCTGGGCGTCCGGCAGGGGCTTTGCGGGGTCGAACTGGGTTTCCGCGCAGCTGCCCAGCGCAAACGCCCATGTGCCGTCAAGGCTCAGCTTCAAGCGCGCTTCATTCTGTTCAGGATATAACATAACGCTTTCCCTCTATTTCTGCAAAAAATGCGGGGCGCGGGTACTGCCCACGCCCCGCTTACGGGTGATTTATTTAGCCCTTGATGCCGGTGGATG
>CABQER010000155.1 GCA_902463235.1 uncultured Faecalibacterium sp.
CGGTTTTGGCCTGCCTGCTTTGCCAGATCCTGTAATTTTTTTCGCAAAAAGGGGAATGGACCCTCTCAGGCACGGCTGGCGAACGCAGTGAGCCTGAGAGGATTCGTTTCCCGCAGCGCCGCGCTTTCGTAGAAAGCGGCGCTGCAAATGCTGCTTTCCGTTACGACCCCTCCCGTGAAAAGGCAATTCTGGAAAATCCGCAGATTTTCCAGAATTGCGAAATTATAAATATTCTTTCCGCTGATTATGCGCAAAGCAAACGCGGCGCGCATTTCAAATCGTCCCATCCTCTTGTATTTATCATCTCTTTATTGACAACAAACCGCACTTTGCCGTAAACTGAGAGCAGAAAACCGGCGCTGTGCCGGGCAAAGAGGGTAATAAAATGGAGAAGACCGTGCATTACGAAAAAACACTCACCAGCGAGGTGCTCTTCGAGGGCCGGGTGATCACCCTGACAAAAGACACTGCTCTGCTGGAAAACGGCAAGACCGCCGAACGCGAAGTGGTGCATCACCACGGCGGTGCGTGCATCCTGCCCTATTTTGAGGACGGCACCATCTGCATGGTGCGCCAGTTCCGCTACGCCATGCAGCAGGAGCTGTGGGAGCTGCCCGCCGGCAAGCTGGAAAAGGGCGAGGACCCCTTTGAAGCCGCCAAGCGGGAGCTGGGCGAGGAGTGCGGTCTGACCGCCGACAATTACATCTCTCTGGGCCAGTTCTACCCCACCGTGGGCTACGATACCGAGGTCATCTATACATGGGTCGCCACCGGCCTGCACAAGACCCAGATGCATCTGGATGCGGACGAGTTCCTGACGCCGGACCGCGTGCCGCTGGATAAGGCCTATGAAATGGTCATGAGCGGCGAGATCCGGGACGGCAAGACCATTGCCGGCATCCTGAAGCTCAAGGCGCTGATCGCTGAGGGCAAGCTGTGAACATCCTGTACGAGGACGCTTTCATCGTAGTGCTGGACAAGCCCGCGGGCCTTTCCAGTGAGGAGGGCGTTCCCGCAGCGCTGCGGCAGCGGTGGAACGCCCCGGATGCCTTTGTGGGGGTGGTGCACCGGCTGGACACCGGCGTTTCCGGCCTGATGGTGTTTGCCCGCACGCCCGGGGCTGCGGCCGCACTCAGCCGTCAGATCACCCAGAGCCAGAACGCCTACGCTGTGCAGGATGGCAGGGCCGAAGGGAAGCCGGAAGTGCCGCAGTTCATCAAGCAGTACCGTGCCGTCATTGCAGGCGGGCCGGACGAAGCACTGCCCGCCGAAGGCACCCTGCGGGACTGGCTGTTCAAGGACAGCCGCCGGGGCCGGGTGTTCCCGGTCAGCCGCCCCCGCAAGGGCGTACGGGAAGCCGTGCTGGAATACCGCATCGTGAAAACGGCAGGAGAGATGAGCCTTGCTGAGATCACGCTGCACACCGGCCGCACCCATCAGATCCGGGTGCAGTTTGCATCCCGGAAGCATCCGCTGGCCGGAGACGGCAAATACGGAAGCCGCGTAAAAGGCAGCATTGCCCTGCAGAGCTGTGGCCTGCAGTTTTTGCACCCGGAGACCGGAAAGCCCATGGCATTCACGCTGCCGCTGCCGGAGGGTGCACCGTGGAAAGAGTTTTTAGAATAAGATTGTTGTATACGGTCAGCATCCTAGCCCTCTCCGTCTTTGCTTCGCAAAGCCACCTTGTTCCCCTTCTGGCACTTCGTGCCACCTCCCCCGACCGGGGGAGTCTGTCAAAGGGAGAGGCCTTGGCACAGAGATACAGTCCGCGTGGACTGCCAAAGGCTCTCCCTTTGGGAGAGCTGCCGAGCAAGGCGAGGCTGAGAGGGCGAGCCCGCTAAAGGAATACATCATTTTCATTAGGTGAGAGGTATGGAACAATACAAAACTGATGCTGAGATCTATGCTGTGC
>CABQER010000156.1 GCA_902463235.1 uncultured Faecalibacterium sp.
CGATGCGCTTCACATCGGCATGTTCTGCATCGGAAGCATCCGCAAGGCAGAGCTGACCGTTGGGGGCCGTCTGGTTCACAAAGGAATCCAGAAATTCCCGCAGGTATTTTTCCGGTGTATTATACAGCGGAGTCAGGATGCTGATGGTGGGCAGGCCGCAGTCTGCCGCCGTTTTGCCGGCCATTTCGGCCCGCTGGGCTTCCAGCACCTTTTTGGCGGGCAGATAGCGGGCACGCTTGCCAAAGCAGCGGCGCTTGACAAAGCCCGCGCCCCGTTTGAGCATGGTGGGCAGGCCCTCGTCCTTCGTCAGCTGCACCGCATAGCCTGCCAGTTCTCTGGCGCGTTTCAGTCGTACATTCATATCAGGCCTCGCCGCGCTGCGTTGCCTTGTAGGCCGCGCAAACCGTTGCCGTATCGCCGTTCATTTTCAGGTGGCCGTGGCTCAGCCATGCCACCTTGCTGCACATGCGCTCGATCTGCTCAATGGAGTGAGACACCAGAATGACCGTGGTGCCGCCCGCCATCAGCTCCTGCATCCGCTTTTCGCACTTCTGCTGGAACAGGAAATCGCCCACCGAAAGCACCTCGTCCGCAATGAGGATATCGGGCTTGGTGATGGTGGCAATGGCAAAGCCGATGCGGGCCACCATGCCGGAGGAGTAGTTCTTGAGCGGCACATCCAGAAAGTTCTGCAGCTCGCTGAACTCCACGATCTCATCAAACTTTTCGTCCAGATACTTGGGCGAGAAGCCCAGCACCGTACCGTTCAGATAGATGTTCTCGCGGGCAGTCAGGTCCATATCAAAGCCCGCGCCCAGCTCGATGAGCGGGGCGATGGAGCCGCGGACCGTCACCTTGCCCTTGCTGGGCTTGTACACGCCCGCAATGGTCTTGAGCAGGGTGGACTTGCCCGAGCCGTTCAGGCCCACAAGGCCATAGAAATCGCCGGGCATGATGTCCAGACTCACGTCCTTGAGGGCGTAAAATTCATCGTACTGCAGGCGGCCCTGCACCATGGCCAGAAAATACTCTTTCAGGCTCTCATGCTTTTCCTTGGAGAGGTTGAAGCACATGGAAACATTGTCCACTTTGATGATCGGTTCCATTGTTCTTCCTCCTTAAATATGCAGCACAAAGCGGTCCTGCGTTTTGCGGAACACCCACACGCCCACCAGCATGGAGAGCACGGCGCAGCAGCCGCACACCGCGAACATGTTGAAATCCAGCGGGATGCCCCACATCACGGTACGGCGGAAGCCTGTGATGTACCAGTACATGGGATTCAGCTTGATGATCTGCTGCATGTTGAACCCGCCGATGGAAAAGGTCATCTGGGTGGGGTCGTAGAAGATGGCGGAAAAATACAGCAATGCGGTGATGAACACGCTCCAGATGTGCATGATATCCCGGAAGAACACGGTAGCCGCTGCCAGAAGCAGGCCCACGCCCAGACTGAAGAAGAACAGCGTCACCAGCGGGTAGACCGCCTCAATGAGGGTCAGGTGGAAGGATGCACCGGTAAAGATCATGACCAGCAGCAGCGCCACAAAGCTGAACACGCAGTTCACCATGGCAAAGCAGCACTTTTCCAGCGGGAAGATATACTTGGGGATATACACCTTTTTGAGCAGGGGCGCAGCGCCCAGCACACTGCTCATGCCGGTGGAGGTGGCCTCGTTGAAGAAGTTGAACAGCAGCTGGCCGCACATCAGGAACACGGCAAAGTTGTCGATGCCGCTGCCGCGCATGTCCATCAGACTGCTGAACACGGCCCAGTACACAAGGCACATGAGCAGCGGGTTCAGAACACTCCACACCACGCCCAGCACGCTGCGGCGGTATTTGAGCTTGAAGTCACGGCTGAC
>CABQER010000157.1 GCA_902463235.1 uncultured Faecalibacterium sp.
ATGCAGTTGGTTGCGGTGAGAACGTTGCTCTTTCCGCCGACCTTCTCCAGCGCCGTGCGGACCAGTTCTTCATTCGTCATAAGTGGGCCCTCCTTTAAAACAGGTGTATATCCGATGCGGCCTGTGCCGCTAAGGAACTTGGGTGTAAAAATGTGCTTTTACAGCACTTCCAGCCGGATGGCCTCCCGCACATGGCCGCGTGCCCGTTCCAGCCGCCGGGCGGCATCCTGTGCATCGCAGTCTGCCAGCAGCATGGTGATGGCGGTCTTTACGCTGCCGCCCGCTGCATCAATGGCGGCGCGTGCTTTCTCCCGCTCCACGCCGGTGGCGTCGATGACGATATTCTCGGCGCGGGTGTGCAGCTTTTCGTTGGTCTGCTGCACGTCCACCATCAGGTTCTGGTAGGCCTTGCCGGTGCGCACCATAGAGCCGGTGGAGATCATGTTCAGGATCAGCTTCTGTGCCGTGCCGGACTTGAGCCGGGTGGAGCCGGTCAGCACCTCGGGGCCGCAATTTACCTCAATGGCAAGCTCTGCGGCCTTGCCGATGGCGCTGCCGATATTGCAGGCAATGGCGGCGGTGTGACAGCCCACGCTTTTGGCGTAGTCCAGACCGCCCAGCACATAGGGCGTGCGGCCGGAAGCGGCAATGCCCACCACAAGGTCATTTGCGGTCAGGCCGTGGGCTTTCAGATCCTCAACAGCCAGCTCCCGGCTGTCCTCTGCGCCCTCCACGGCCTCGATGAAGGCCTTTTCGCCGCCGGCGATGAGCCCCACCACCATCTCCTTCGGCACACCGAAGGTGGGCGGGCACTCGGCGGCATCCAGCACGCCTAAGCGGCCGGAGGTACCGGCGCCCATATAGAACAGCCGTCCGCCTTTTTCAAAGGATTCTGCCGCCCATGTGACTGCCTGCGCGATCTGCGGCAGGCACTTGGCAATGGCCAGCGGTACCCGGGCGTCCTCCTCGTTCATGACTGTCACGATCTCCAGCGGGGACATCTGATCCAGCTGCATCGTGCGCGGGTTGCGGGTCTCGGTGGTCATCCCACTCAGATTCAATCCCATTTCCTGCACCTCAACTTTCCGCCGCACCCCTTGCGGCGTGATTGTGACCAAAGTATAAACTTTTTCAAACAAAATGTCCACAAAAAGACTATTTTGTGGTACAATGTTTTATGCAAGCATTGTTTTTGAAATTTTTGCTTACAAGTACGACTTTTTTGTGCAGCTTGTTCAATCCATCTTGAAATACAACAGAGGTATCGATATGCAGAACGTTCTTTTACGCCTGCGGGAGGTGCAGCCCTCCCTCAGCAGCACCGAGCGGCAGATCGCGCAGTTCATTCTGGACAACCCGGACGAGACCACTACCCTCACCATCCGGGATCTGGCGCGGCGCTCCTTCTCCTCCCCTTCCAGCGTGGTGCGCATCTGCCGGGTCATCGGCTTTCAGGGCTACAAGGAGCTGCGCCACGCCCTGACGCTGGAGCTTGCCACCCTTGGCGAGAACGGCAGCCACCGGGAAAAGGACATCACCCCACAGGACAGCCTGCAGGAGATCGTGGAGAAGGTGACTCACAAGAACATCCAGAGCCTGCTGGACACCCAGCGGCTGCTGCTGCTGGACGAGCTGGAGCAGTGCGTAGAGCTGATCGCCAACGCCCGCACGGTGCTGTTGTTCGGCATCGGCTCTTCGCTGTGCGTGGCAAAGGACACCTACCTGAAATTTCTGCGGCTGGACAAACCCTGCGTGGTCAACGAGGACTCCCACTCGCAGCTTTTGCAGGCGCGCAACGCCA
>CABQER010000158.1 GCA_902463235.1 uncultured Faecalibacterium sp.
GCATTGCCCGCCTGAGCTTTGCCTCGCCCGAGGATATGGAGCAGTATCTGGACTGCACGCCCGGCTCCTCCTCCATTATGGGCCTTGCCAATGATGCTGAAAATAAGGTGCAGCTGCTGATGGATGAGGACATAAAGGCAGGAGAGTACCTCGGCTGCCACCCCTGCATCAACACCTCCTCGCTCAAGCTGCGAACGGCAGATGTGCTGGAAACTTTCCTGCCTGCCGTGCACCACGAGCCGATCTTCGTTCACTTGACCGGCGATTAACAGAAAGGAAAACCTGCGTATGATCGATAAACAGCGCCTTGAAGCAAAATGTTCCACATGGAACATCACTCTCACCGGCAGCCAGCTGGACCAGCTGGATGTCTTTGCCGAAATTCTGGTGGACTACAACCAGAAGGTCAACCTGACCGCTATCACCGACCCCGAGGGGATCGAGGATAAGCACTTCCTCGACAGCCTGCTGTTTGCCAGCCAGCCGGAAGTGGCGGGCCGCATGGTGGATGTGGGCGCAGGCGCAGGCTTCCCGGGCATCGTGACCAAAATCTACAAGCCGGAACTGGAACTGACCCTGATGGAGCCCACCGGAAAACGGGTGGAGTTTTTGAAGTACGCCTGTGCCCAGCTGGGCTTGACCGGCGTGGAGTTTGCAAAGGAGCGCGCCGAGGAAGCCGCCCGCAAGGCGTGGCGTGAACAGTTTGATCTGGCCTCGGCCCGTGCAGTGGCCGCGCTGCCCATGCTGGCCGAATACTGTCTGCCGCTGGTAAGGGTGGGCGGCAATTTCCTCGCCATGAAAGGCTCTTCCGGTGAGGAAGAACTGGCCGCAGCGCGCGGTGCCATCAAAAAGCTGGGCGGCGAGTACAAAGAAACCCGCACTCTGCACCTTCCGGGCGGCGACACCCGCACCCTGATCCTGTGCAAAAAGATTTCGCAGACTCCGACAGCCTACCCCAGAAACGGCGGAAAAATTGCGAAAAGCCCGTTGAAATAACGAAATATCGATAGAATTTTGTAAAACCCTGCCGAACGAAACTTCTGGCAGGGCTTTTATTTGTGTGATACACTGTGCCTGAAAGCCTGAGTTTTCCACGCTTTCCCGGGAAAATGTGAAAAACAAAACCCATCCACCACGCGAAAGGAGCCGTGTATCCATGTTTGAACGCAAAAAGCAGGCGGGCAAGATTTATTTCCTGCCCATCGATCAGATCAGGCCGTCACCGTTTCAGGCACGGCGGGAGTTCAGCGAGCAGGAGCTGGCTGCGCTGGCCCAGAGCATCCGAGAAAATGGTCTGCTGCAGCCCATCTCGGTGCGAAAAGTGTCGGATGGCGGCTACGAGCTGGTAGCCGGGGAGCGGCGGCTCCGTGCCTGCCGCCTTGCTAAAATGAACACCATCCCGGCCATCCTCTGTGATTACGACGATGAGCGCACCGCCGCGCTGGGCCTGCTGGAAAACATCCAGCGGGCCGACCTGAACCCCTTTGAGCAGGCGCAGGGCTTAAAGGATGTGATGGTGCTGTGGGACTGCACCCAGGCCGAAGCCGCCAAGCGACTGGGCATGGCGCAGCCCACCCTTGCCAACAAGCTGCGGCTTTTGCAGCTGAACGCTGACCAGCGGCAGTTCGTGCTGGACAACAGCCTCACCGAGCGCCATGCCCGGGCGGTGCTGCGTCTGCCGGAGAACCGCCGCAGCGAAGCTTTGATCAACATTGCCAAGCGCCGCATGAACGCCCGGCAGACCGACCTCTACATTGAACAGCTGCTCAACACCCC
>CABQER010000159.1 GCA_902463235.1 uncultured Faecalibacterium sp.
TTTCCTTGGGAACGGCCTTATTGTACCGCACCGCCATGCGCGCTGCGACCATGTACGCGCAAAATGGAGGTAAAGCTTTTGCACAGGCTCCGGCGGCTGTGTCAAGCCTGCGTAAAGCCGGTATGAAAAGCCTGTACTCAAATTTTACAAACAGGATAAATATGCCGAAAATGCCATTTTCCGGCTGGGCAAAACGACAAAAAGCCCCGGGCACTCTTTCAAAGAATGCTCGGGGCAAAAGGGTCTGCGGGTCAAACCGTGGTAAGGGAAGGCAGAGTCTTGGTGGCTGCATAGCCGCCATTCTTCTTGACAAGGAACAGTGTCTCGCTGATGCCGTTGATGACGATCTTCAGCACCGCAGGCTGACCATTCCGGTAAGCTTCCTTGATTTCTGCATCGGGGAAGTTCAGCCTCAGATCTTTTTCCTCTGTGGCAAAGGGCTTGCCCAACAGCGTGTCGGAGACAAAGAAAGTCCCGGCGGGGGATACCTGCTTCAGCTTTGCTTCGCCCACGAAAGCTTGGAACATGTCGCCGTACTGTCCGCCCTGCCAGCTGCCGCCGCCGGCGTCATAGCGCAGTCTCACCTTTCCGGTGATGGCACCCTTGTCCGTGCCGGATTCCGTGCCCAGATCCACATCCAGACCAAAGACCTTCACGGTGAAGGGTCCGATCTGGACCTCGTCGTCTGCCAGCTGACCGCTGCCGCCGCAGCCGGTCAGCACGCCGGACAAAGAGATCGCTGCAGCCGCAGCTGCTGCGCTCTTCATAAAGGTACGCCGGGTCATTTTTTCTGCCATAACATTGCCCTCCTCTAAAAGCGTTTTGCTGTGCTTTTAGCGTACCACTTTTTGGGAGTCTGTCAACAAAAATATGGCAAAAGGGCGCTCTGTACACATAATTTGCACAGAGCGCCTTCTGCTCAGCAGTATTTTGTTCCGTCCGGGCAGTAGAACTGCACGTACTTCTGCCACTCGGTCTCGCTGATGGTGCGGCGGTAGCAGTCCACCAGTGCATCCACGGCCTGCCGGTCCGCAAAGGTACCGGCACCCGGGCAGTCCAGCACCAGAATGCGGAACCATGCATCGAACAGGTGCTCGGTGAAGCCGGTATCCCGGGCCCCGCACCGGGAGTAAAAGCCCAGCCGCCGCACCGCCATTGTCTCGTCCTCCGCCTTATCCGGGCATTCGGCCTCAATGAGGATGGCCTGTGCACCCCGCTCGTGCTGCGGCAGGTCGGCCAGCAGCTGCGCGCCCAGCCCTGCAGCACGGTATTCCGGCAGCACGGCAAAGTAATCCAGCTGGCTCACCCTGCTGCCTGCCGGGCGCACCATGAGCAGGTACGCCGCCAGTGTTTCGCCGTCAAACACGCCCCATGTGTGGGCTGTGCCGTCCGCTTCGCTGTTCAGGATCATGCTCAGGGGCTTGAGCTCCGTGGGCGGGAAGTCCCGCCGCATTTCGTCCAGATAGACCCGCGTCAGTTCTTTTTCGTTCAGTTTCCGCCAGCTGTACACTTTGCTCATGGTTTTTCCTCCCGTATCTGCCTTTTGAACCAGTATAGCACACTCCGCGCGGGAACGCAAAAAGCCGCCGGGAGCGGCAGGTTCTGCCCTTCTCCCGGCGGCTTTTATGGGAATGCAGGAGCAACCAGTCTCCCGCACAAACTCCGTTCAGAATGCTGTGTGCGTTACAGCATCTTCTTCAGCTCGTCGTACACGAACTGAACCTTGGTGCCGATGATCACCTGGCAAGCGTTCTTGCTGGGGCGGATGACACCGG
>CABQER010000160.1 GCA_902463235.1 uncultured Faecalibacterium sp.
CTGGTGGATTTCTGCGAGGATTATAACTATCCGCTGCAGTTCAATTTCAGGGATGCCTGCTACGCCTACTGCGAGTATGAATATCTGCACAGGGGCTATCAGCAGATGAACAGCATCGGGCTGGACTGTATGGACGGCGAAGATCAGGACCGCCACCTGATCGATATGCCTCACGCGGCCTTTGCGGCAGTGCCGCCGGAGCACGTGGCAGATTTTGCGGCAAAGTACGGCCATCTGGGCCTGCACTGGATGCAGGTGGGTGCGCAGAATGCCGACGGCCTGTGCTATTACGACATCGTGCGCGGTGGAATGGACAAGGGCGTGGGCCTTGCCGACCTGTGCGAAAAAATGGGTCTGACACTGGCCGATGCCGTGGCGGCAGGCGATTCTGCCAACGATGTGGCTATGCTGAAGGCAGCGGGCCTTGGCTGCTGCATGGCAAACGGCACGCCGGACGCAAAGGCTGCCGCTGACCGCATCATTGGCGATGTGCGGGAGGACGGCCTTGCCGACCTGATCGATGAGCTGTGGTTCGACGGCCCCAGAGCAGAGCCGTCCGGCCGCGACCTTGGCTCGCCTTGGGATAAAATTGAAAGTGCAGGCGGACAATGAGCTTTGAACCGGTGTATAACGAACACAGCCGGGCGCTGATCCTTGGCACATGGCCCAGCCCCAAAAGCCGGGAGATGGCCTTTTACTACGGCCACCCGCAGAACCGCTTCTGGCCCGTGCTGGCCGCGCTGACCGGTGAGCCGGTGCCTGCCCGTGAGGACATTGAAGCCAAAAAGCAGATCATCCTGCGCCATGGGCTGGCCCTCTGGGACACGCTGGAACGCTGCACCATCACCGGCGCAGCGGATGCTTCCATCAAGGATGCAGTGCCGAATGATATTGCCGCTCTGCTGGCAAAGGCACCCATCGAAGCAGTATTCTGCAACGGAGCCACCGCATACCGGATCTATACAAAGTATCTGCAGCCGGTGTCCGGCATTGCAGCGGTAAAGCTGCCCAGCACCAGCCCGGCAAACGCTGCCTGCCGCCCGGAAAAGCTGCGCGAAATCTGGGGCGCGGCCCTCTTGCCGTGGATCAACAAATGATGGCTAGGTTGTAAATTATCCGTGAAAGCCTTGCGTTTTTCGCGGGGTGCGGTATTATGGATGACATAAGGGGCAATGCCCCGGACAAGGAGAAGAAACATGAGCAAGATCATCCGCACCAGAAAGCCCAGCGTTCTGCCATTTTATGCAATGGCACTGGTCTTTTTGGTATTGTGCGCGGTACTGCCGGTGTATAAGCTGTGGGCGCTTCTGGCGGCGCTGGGCGGTGCATTTGTGGCCTTTGGTGCGGCACAGAAGGTCTGCCCGCCCCGGGTGGTGGAGCACGAAGTGCCTTTCCACACCGGTGTGGAGGATGTGGACGCGATGCTGACTGACATTCAGCAGAAACTGGATACCCTGCACACCCTCAACGAGCAGCTGCCGGACCCGCAGCTCTCTGCCGCCATGACCCGCATGGAAAAGGCGGGTCGCTCCATTGTGGAAGCGGTGGAAGCAAACCCGGAAAAGGCAAAGCAGGTGCGCAGGTTCGCAAACTATTACCTGCCGGATGCGGTGAACGTTCTGCAGCAGTATGCAAAGCTGGCAAAGCAGGGCGTGCGCGGCGAGAATGCCGCAGCCATCCGTACCGAGGTGGAGCACAATGCTGCTTCCATTGCCACGGCGTTTGAAAACCAGCTGGATGCCCTGTACGCCGC
>CABQER010000161.1 GCA_902463235.1 uncultured Faecalibacterium sp.
GCAACGGCTTCCAGATCCTCGCGCTCCATCACCGCACCGGTGGGGTTGTTGGGAAACGGCATGATGAGCAGCTTTGTCTTGGGGGTGATGGCTGCTTTCAGCGCATCGGCACGCAGACGGAACTCGTCCTCCTGACGGCAGGCCACATGCACCGGCACACCGCCGGACAGGGTGGTGATGGGCTCGTAGCACACAAAGCAGGGCTCCGGGATGATGACCTCGTCCCCGGGCTGCACCAGCGTGCGGATGCACATATCAATGGCTTCGCTGCCGCCCACCGTGATGAGCACCTCGTGCAGCGGGTCGTAGTGCAGGCCCATGCGGCGCTCCAGATACTTTGCCACCTCGGCGCGCAGCTCCTTCAGGCCTGCGTTGGAGGTGTAGCGGGTGCGGCCATGCTCCAGACTCTCGATGCCGGCTTCGCGCACAGCCCATGGCGTTTTGAAGTCCGGCTCGCCCACGCCCAGACTGATGCACTCGGGCATTTCGGCAGCCAGATCGAAAAATTTGCGGATGCCGGAGGGGCGCATGGCCTCAGCGGCAGGCGCGATCAGTTTATCGTAGTCCATCACAGCACCGTGCACTCTCTTTCATCGATTTCTTCGTCCTGATACAGGCGGCCCTCCTTTTTATAGGTGCGCAGCACAAAGTGGGTGGCGGTGGACAGCACATCGTCCAGCGGGGACAGGCGCTTTGCCACGAACAGGGCGATCTCCTGGAAGGTCTGGCCCTTGATGACCAGCTGCAGGTCGTAGCCGCCGCTCATCAGCAGCACGCTCTCCACCTCGTCAAAGGCGGCAATGGTGGCTGCGATCTCGTCAAAGCCGCGGCTCTTCTTGGGGCTGACGTTCAGCTCGATGACGGCCTCCACACGGTTGACCCCGGCCTTTTCCCAGTCCACAAGGGTCTTGTAGCCCTTGATGATGCCCTGCGCCCGGGCCAGATCGATCATGGCCGCCACCTCGGCGGGGGATTTATTCAGCATCGTGGCGATATCCTCAATGGGCAGCCGCGCATTGTCTTCCAGGATCTTCAAAAGCTGTTCCATAGTATTTTGCTCCTTCTCAGCCCGTAATCGGGAAATAAATTATCTATAAGTATAGCACAAGCTGTAAAAGATTGCACCCAATTTTTGGGATAGAATGTCTTTTTCCCCTCGTGTCTGTTCTTTTTTACAAAAAGTGTGTTCAAATTTTGCCAAATCTGCTATACTGGAAGAGTAAGAGTGTGCCGGAACGCTTGCGGCACCGTTCATCAAAAGGAAAACGAGGGTGGAAACGATGAAAGCATTCATTACCGTCATTGGTCACGATACCGTGGGCGTTGTTGCCAAGGTCGCTGGTCTGTGCACCGAACTGAATATCAATATCGAGGACGTGACCCAGAGCATCCTGCAGGGCATGTTCGCCATGATCATGCTGGTGGATATCAGCAACTGCAATGTGAGCCACGAAGAGCTGCACAAGCGCACCGACGCGCTGGCTGCCGAGATGGGCATGCAGATCAATGTTACCCGCCAGGAAGTTTTTGATGCCATGCACACCATCTGATGGAGGGAGTACACAGCTATGAGTATGTTTAATACCGGTGACATCCTCGAGACCATCGAGATGTTCACTCAGGACAATCTGGACGTGCGCACCGTCACCATGGGCATCAGCCTGCTGGACTGCATCGACCCGGACCCGAAGAAGGCGTGCGAGAACATCTATAACAAGATCACCACCAAGGCCGCAA
>CABQER010000162.1 GCA_902463235.1 uncultured Faecalibacterium sp.
CTGATCTACAGCTAAGTTTTCTGGATGCGAACATCCCCACCGAAGCCCAGCAAATTGAGAAGATCGACCAAGCGGAGAGCGAAAAAACGCCCTCCGCTTTTGTTTTGTCGCAGGCTGAAATTGAGAACGAGCTGCGGCGGCATGGTTCAGGGTTTACAGGCGGCAAACAGCGCATTATTGCGCTGTACCAGACCCAGCCTGACCGCAAACTCTGTGCCAAAGCACTGGCAAAGGAGTACGGCATCGGTGGGCACTCCCACGATTATCTGGATGGCAGTCGAGGCTTCGTCAACCACGACTGGAAGGGTCTGGAATTTGTTCATTATCCCGACCACCAGAAAATCACCCTGAAATGGGCGCAGGTGGAAAAGTATATCGACCTTATGATTCAGTCCGACCGCTATCTGACAGATGAGGAAAAGGAACAGCGTGCTACCAGACAGGAAGCATCCAACTACAATGTCGGGGATGAAGTTGTGGTAGACCTGCCCACCAGAACGATTGAAGGTACCATCGGCTATGTTGGCGAAACCGATGTGCGCATCGACACCAGTGCGCACGGGCAGTCTTGGGACAATGAGGTTATTAACAAGCAGCAGTTTGAGCAGGGGCTGCGACAGAGTGCGACTGCTCAGCGTGTGGATAAAATGCTGGCGCAGGCAGAAGCCATCGCCAAGGAATCCGAAGTGCCTGAATACGAACGTTTCTCTGTCCGAAAAGTCGTTGACGGTAAAATGCCGCTTTTTGCTATCTGGGATGATCTTTATGATGACTACTATGAAACCAATCACGCCGTTCCACAGTTTTCTAACGAGAAGCAGGCAGAATCTTATCTGGAAAATCTGAAAAAAGAAGTTGCAGACAGAGAAGCCGCCGAGTGGCTCAAAGTCGAACACGCAAAATTTTTAGCAGACAAGGACGAGCCGGAGCCGTCTGACGAAGAACTGGACGAACTGCCCATCTCTGCTGTAATGGACGGAGAGGTGCAGACCTTCCCGGATGCCGCTGCCTTGGATGAAGCCTTGAACGCTGCGCCTGCCGGGAACTTCCGCATCACAGACGACCATTTGGGCGAGGGCGGTGCAAAGCAGAAATATGCCCGGAACATCGAAGCCATCCGAACTCTGTTTCGTTTGGAGGAGGAGCACCGGGGTGCCACCGCCGAGGAACAGCAGGTGCTTTCACAGTATGTGGGCTGGGGCGGTCTGGCAGACGCTTTTGACCCCGGCAAAGATAGTTGGGCAAAGGAATACGCCGAACTGAAAGGGCTGCTCTCCGAGGACGAGTATGCCGCCGCACGTTCCAGCACCCTGAACGCCCACTACACCAGCCCCACCGTGATCCGTGGTATCTACGATGCGGTGGAGCGTATGGGTTTCCGCAGCGGTAACATTCTGGAACCTAGTATGGGCGTGGGCAACTTCTTCGGTATGCTGCCGGACACCATGCAGGACAGCCGTCTGTACGGCGTAGAGCTGGATTCCATCACCGGGCGCATCGCCAAAAAGCTGTACCCGCAGGCCGACATTACCGTGGCGGGCTTTGAGACCACAGACCGCCGTGATTTCTACGATCTGGCGGTGGGCAACGTGCCCTTCGGCAACTACAAGGTCAACGACAAGGCGTACAACAAGTTGGGATTCAGCATCCACAACTACTTTTTCGCCAAGGCCATTGACCAAGTGCGTCCGGGCGGCGTGGTGGCGTTCGTCACCAGCCGCTACACCATGGA
>CABQER010000163.1 GCA_902463235.1 uncultured Faecalibacterium sp.
GTGCACTCCTTTAAAATAGATTGAAAAGTTGTGCAGCTGTACGCCGCCCAGACGGGAGACCGCCCGGATGACGTATGGATTCAAAGCGGAGCTGCGTCCGCTGTAAACAAATTCAGGAGCCCGCTCTCCCCTGCCCGGAACGGCAAAATGGGATAGCAGTTCACTTTATTTTACTATCAAATCACACAAAAAGCAAGAAAGAACGGCTTTCCCGAAAAATTTTCCGGAAAAGCCGTTCTGAAACTCCTTCAATCTCGCATTTGTTCCGCCCAAAAGGCCCCCTCTCCGAGGGGGCTGGCAATGCCGCAGGCATTGACTGGGGGAGTTACCACGCAAAGCCCCACTTGGAGAAATAGCGCAGCAGGCTGCGCAGCTGCCACAAAAAGGGCTTCAGACTGCGGTGCGCGGCGCGGTGCCATGCATGGATGGCCGTATACTGGGGCACCAGATACGCCTTGCCCCGGGTGCGCATCTTCTGGGTGAGGTCGGCATCCTCCACGTACATGAAGTAGTCCTCGTCAAAGCCGCCCACAGCCTTGAACACCGCAGTGTCCACGGCCGAGAAGCTGCCGGTGCAGAACTCGATCTCGGTGGGTTTTGTCAGGTCTTTGTCCGCCATGAGATAGCGCTCGTTGTACTTTGCCCAGAACTTCAGGCAGGGCAGCTGGCGGTATACCATGGCCCGCACGCTGCACCGGCGCAGCGGCAGGCGCTGGGGCCGCCCGTCCGGGAAGGTGAGTGCGGGCCGCGCCATCACCACGCCGGGGTGCTGTGCCATCCAGTCCGCAAGGTCACTCAGCGTATCCGCAGTGAGCTGGATATCCGGGTTCAGGATAAAGTGCACCCGGCTTTGCAGCAGGCTGAGCACCGTGTTGTGGCCGGTGCCAAAGCCGCCGTTCTCTGTGCGGCAGAGCACCTCCACCTTCTGGTCCTCGCGGATGTGCAGGGTGCCGTCCTTCGCGGCCTTTGCAAGGCACTGGCCGCTGCCGTCCGGGCTGGCGTTGTCCACCAGATACAGTGTCAGCGGGTGGCGGCGGGTGCAGTCCAGCACGGTCTGTGCCGCCCTGAGCGCTTCATCCGCGCCGTTATAAACTACAATACAAGCAGAAAGTTCCATGTCGTTCACTCCAGCGGTTTGATGTCAAAGCTGAAGTCCTCTTTCATCAGGTCAAAGTTCGGGTTCATGCAGGGGTCGCCTGCGGCCAGCTGCTTTGCCCACCGCTTCTGGAAGCGCTCCACCTCCGAGATGAAGCGCTTGCGCTTGACCGGGTTCTCGTCCAGACCACGGCTCTTGCTCTCGTAGTGGTACAGCTGTGCAAACGGGGTGAACACGTTGGTATAGCCCGCTTCACGCACGCGCACGCAGAAGTCCACGTCGTTGAAGGCCACAGCAAAGCTCTCGTCCAGACCGTTCACCTGCTCGTAGACGCTCCTGCGCACCATCAGGCAGGCGGCAGTGACCGCATACACATCCTGTGCATAGACCAGACGTCCCATATAGCCGGGGTGGCCCACCGGGAAGTTCTTGTGCATGTGGGCCGCAAGGGTCAAAAAGCCGAAGCCGATGCCCGCGTGCTGGATGGTGTTGTCCGGGTAAAGCAGCTTTGCGCCCACGCAGCCCACACGGTCCTGCTGGGCGTACATGAGCATTT
>CABQER010000164.1 GCA_902463235.1 uncultured Faecalibacterium sp.
GTTTCTACGTGGGCGATGTGAAGAAGGAAGACATCCACGCAAAGTTCGAGGATGGCGTCCTGCACATCGAGCTGCCTGCTCCTCAGCAGACGAAGGCTTTGCCTGAGAACCCGAATCTGATTGCAATTGAATAAAACGTTGGTCGTGTGAGCCAAGGCACAACGCGCATAAGATGCCCCCGGAGAGCCGCAACAAGCCCTCCGGGGGCATTTTTTGTTTCCCGGTATTTTTCCGCAGCGGCAAGCCTTCGTCAAAACTCCGGGTGCCATTCATCCCGGATGCCAATGTCAGCACAGATGATTTTTCCGCACAGCGGCGCAGAAGCTTCTGCCATATGCAAAGGCTTATAACTGTCGAAGATTACGGTCAAATCTGCATGGGCAGCACCCTCGGCAACCTCCCCGGTATCCGTGTTGATGCCGCTGGGCAGGTCTACAGCCAGCACAAAGGTGTCGCTCTTATGCAGACGGCGTATCAGCCCGCAGGCAGCAAGACCGGAAGGCCGAAGTGCGCCATAAACTACCATAGATTCCATAAGCGAGTGACCTGAAAAGGCCGCTCGCTTTTTTGTTTACCACAGAGCTGAAAGGAGGCCAAAATGCCAAACAAAACGCAAGAATACCTTAACCTCGCCCAGCAAACGGCAAAGGAACTGACCCGATATTGGGAAAACTGGTCGGACTACCTGACCACTGCATCCCGGCTGTACAAGTACAGTTTTGCAGACCAGTTGATGATCTACGCCCAGCGGCCTGATGCCACTGCCTGCGCCGACTTTGACATCTGGAACAACAGGATGAACCGTTATGTGCGCCGGGGTGCCAAGGGCATCGCTCTGCTGGACGAATCCAGCGGATTTCCCCGACTGCACTACGTTTTCGATGTGTCGGACACCGGGGTGCGCCGCAATTCCCGTGACCCGGAGGTGTGGCAGCTCGGTCCCGATTTGGTGCAGCCGGTTTCGGAAATGTTGAGCAAGACCTACGGCATCAGCGGAGAGCGTGTCAGCCAGCAGCTTGCGGATGTTGCGGGGAAACTGGTGGCGGATTACTGGGACAACAACGGCGGGGACATTCGTGCCATCGTTGACGGTTCGCTCTTGATGGATTATGATGAAGCCGGGGTGGAGATGCAGTTCAAGTCCGCTGCCGCCATCAGCGTCACCTACACGCTGCTGGAACGCTGCGGCTTTGAGCCTGCCGGGTGGTTCGACAAGGACGATTTTCAGGCAATCTACAATTTTTCCACCCCGGATAGTGTCTACGCCCTCGGCGCAGCCGTCAGCGACATGAGCCGGGAGGTGCTGCGGAACATCGAGCGCACCGTAAAAACAACCATTCGCCGCCGAAACAATGAAAGGAGCCAGCATGAATATGAGCAGCAATCTGAGTTACACGCAGACCGGGGATTATCTTCTCCCGAACCTGACCCTGCCCCGGCAGGAGAAAGCACTGGGCAAATACGGCAGACTGCGCCGGACTTACCTGATGCAGCATCGCCCGGTGCTGTACAATTCGATGCTCCTGTCGGGGACTCTGCATCCGCACCTGATGGAGGTGGAGCAGACGGCAGAGAGCCGGATGCAGCAGACCATGG
>CABQER010000165.1 GCA_902463235.1 uncultured Faecalibacterium sp.
TCCCGGATGCGGGAGCTCAGGGCGGCATCCTGACCGTTCAGCTCCTCAATGCGCTTTTTCAGGTGGACAGCAGCGGTGCTGTCGCTGAAGTCAGCCAGCGAATCGATCAGTGCATTGATCTTCCGCTGCGTCTCGGCCTGCTCTTTGCGCAGGGTGGAAAGCTTGGTCTCAAACTCGGAGCGGCTGCCTGCGTGGGCGGACTTTGCCTTTTCCAGCTGCTTCATAAAGTCGCTGGAATGGTCGGCAAGGTGCTTGACCTGTTCGCAGATGGCAGCATCCAGCAAATTGCCGTTGGCATTCCGGACATTACATAACTCTCTCCGGCTGCGCTCCTTCAGTTTGCACATATAGGGAAAGACCACCTGCCCGTCGGCAGTTTTGCGCCCGGTGACCTTCGGGTACATCCGGCTGCCGCAGGAGCACCACAGCAGGCCGGTGAGCAGGGCTTCGTTGCCGCGGGATGCGTGGTAGGACTTGGATTTGTTCCGCTCCAGCGATTCCTGCACCCGAATCCACCGGTTCGAGGAGATGATGCCGGGGTGTTCGCCCACCGAAACGATCCATTCGCTGATGGGATTGTAGACCGTAGCACGGCCTTTTTCCTGATCGCTGCGGTTGTAGGCCAGCACGCCCCGCACACCGTCGAAATCGGACTCCGGGACGAACAGTTCTGCCTCATTGTCCACAAAATACTGATAGGCGTCCTTGTCTGCAATCAGGTAGACAGGATTCTGCAAAATCGACTTGATGGAAAACCGGGTGAACGAACGCCCGGTTTTTGTTTTGATGCCCTGCCGCAGCAGCTCGGTCTCGGTCATGGTCAGAGAATCGTACTGCTCGTAGAGGTCGAAAATTTTGTAGATGATCTCTGCTTCGTCCGGCAGAAGCTTAAGCTTGCAGGCCTTTTTGGTCTTGCCGTCCACCGTGATGCTCTTGACGCTCTCGGAGGCGTAGCCCGTGGGGGTGGTGCCGCCCAGCCAGCGCCCGGTCTTTGCCAATTCGTGCATGTTATCCCGGATGCGCTCCGCGATGGTCTCACGTTCCAGCTGACTGAACACCGATGCGATGTACATCATGGCACGTCCCATGGGGCTGGACGTGTCAAAACTTTCACGGATGGACACAAAGTCGATGCCCAGCCGTCCCAGTTCTTCAATCAGGCTGGAAAAGTCGCTGATGTTGCGGCTGATGCGGTCCAGACGGTAGACCACAATGGCCTTGAATTTCCGGTCCTTGGCCGCAGTCATCATCTTTTTGAAATCCGGGCGGTTCAGGTTGCCGCCGGAAAAGCCCTCGTCCTCAAAGACAACGGCATGTTCCGCGGCGGCATCGCCGTAGTGAGTGCGGATATATTCGCGGCAGAGGTCGATCTGATTTCCGATACTTTCGCCCTTGCCGGTATAGCGGGATTTGCGGGAATAGATGGCAATGGTGTCGGCAGTTTTGGCCATGAGATACTCCTTTCCTGTTGTCTGGCGGCCGTAGATGCGGCTATTGTAGCATGGCAGGCCATCTTTGTAAAGAAAAATAACGGTAGTCATATGCTGTCCAAGCGGCAGTACGAACTTGTTACAGGGCGCAGACAGAAAAATGAC
>CABQER010000166.1 GCA_902463235.1 uncultured Faecalibacterium sp.
TGCGACTGCGACACCCACCAGCGCCGGATGCGCACCAAGCTCATTGCCATGGCCATGCGCGGGTTCGACCGGGTGGTGGTGGAACCCAGCGGCATCTTTGATGTGGACGAGTTTTTTGATGTGCTGCGGGACGACCCGCTGGACCGCTGGTATCACATCGGCAATGTGATCGCCGTAGTGGATGCCATGCTGCCGGAAACGCTTTCGCCGCAGGCTGAGTACGTGCTGGCATCCGAGACGGCCAACGCGGGCCGGGTGCTGGTCAGCCGTACCCAGCTGGCCGGGCAGCAGCAGACCGCTGCCGCCGTGGCCCACCTGACCCGTGCGCTGGAGGGCTGCAAGTGCTCCCGCCGCTTTGCGCCGGAAGAAATCATCACCAAGGACTGGGCACGGCTTACCGATGTCGACCTTGCCGCCATTGCGGCCTGCGGCTGCAGGCAGGCCAGCTGCGAAAAGCTGCATTTTGACGAGCACGAAGCCTTCAGCTCTCTGTGCTTTCTGGAGCAGCACCTGACGCTGCAGCAGCTGCAGGCCGCTGCCGACCACCTGTTTGCGGATGCCGCCTGCGGCCATGTGCTGCGGGTGAAGGGCTTTGTACCGGACCCGCAGGGCACCACCGGCTGGCTGGAGCTGAACGCCACTGCTGCCGGCAGAACACTGGAACCCATCCCGCAGGGGCAGGATGTGCTCATCGTCATTGGCGAAGGACTGGACAAAGCGGCCATTGAAGCCCGGCTCAAGGCCTGAATTTTCAACACAAAAACAACAGAATGGTGAAAAACAGAAGGAGAATGAGAAGAAGGTCATGAACAAGACCCGGCAGGCTCCCTCGGCACGGCGCATCATCGGCATGGTGGTGGGTGTTATCATCATCGCCTTTGGCCCCTTCATCCAGTTCTTCGATGGACATTTCTCCCAGAAGGTGCTGAAATATAAACAAGAAAAGGAATAACAAAAAAGGCGTGGGCCTCCGAATGGAAGCTCACGCCTTTTACGATTACGATCAGAACTTGAACAGCGGGGTGCCGGCCAGCACATCGCCCTCGGCCAGCATCTTCAGCTCGCCCATGTCATCGCCGTTGGTCACGATGATGGCGGTAGCGGTGGGATGGCCTGCGGCGCGGATGGCGTCCAGATCCACCTTCAGCAGCGGGGTGCCGGCCTTGACCTTATCGCCCACCTTGACCAGTGCCTTGAAGCCCTTGCCCTGCATCTCCACAGTGTCCATGCCAACATGGATCAGGATCTCGATGCCGTCCTCGCTGGTCAGGCCCACGGCGTGCAGGGTGGAAGCCACCTGTTCCACGGTGCCGTCAAACGGAGCATACACGGTCTTGCCGGTGGGCTCGATGCCGCAGCCGGGGCCAAGGATGCCCTGTGCAAAGGTCTCGTCGGGGATGTCGGCCTGTGCCAGCACCTTGCCGCGGATGGGGGTCAGAACGGTCTTGCTCTGACCGAAGAATTTGACAGTCTCTTCCTGCTCGGTCTTGCCGCCGAACAGCTTATCAAAAAAGCCCATGTTAAAATACCTTCTTTCC